>DASWXO010000107.1:0-9636 GCA_036405455.1 Thermomonas sp.
AACTCATAGTTGCCAACGACGACAACTACGCTCTGGCCGCTTAAGGCCTAGCCCCGAACCCACTTGTGCCTGTGCTCGTGGATGTAGGGTCATTATCACGGGATAGGTTCCGGCGGCGACCCGCCAACCGGCTCCGAAACTTAGCGGGTGTGGATGACGGCGTGCTTCGCACGGTGTGTTGCCGGCATCCGAGACCAAACACCGGGCTAAGCATGTAGTGCCGGGCATGGAGTGCCTTCGGACGGGGGTTCAATTCCCCCCACCTCCACCAAACAACCGCCCCGTTTGCTCGGGACGTCCGAGAAAGGCCCGATCCCGACCCAGGATCGGGCTTTTTTCGTTTGGCCTCCGGCTCTCCGACGGGGCGGCGGGCAATGGCCTCGCCCGGATTCCCCGGCACATCCCTCTGCCGCTGGGGGCTGGCGTTCGGGTGCGGGAAAGGATACAAATGTATCCATGTCCAACCTCAGCCCTCGCCGAGCCGCCATCCTGTCCTTCATCCGTGAGCGGGTGATGGGGCACGGGCAGCCGCCGACCTTGGCCGAGATCGCGGCGGCCTGCGGGCTGGCAACACGCGCCTCTGCCCGCAAGCATGTGCTGGCGCTGGCGCAGGCCGGGCTCGTCGAGGTGGCCGCCGGACAGGCCCGGGGGATCCGCCCGGCGGGGCTGCCTCCGCGGCTGGGCCTGATGCAGGTGCCGGTGCTGGGCCGGGTCGCGGCGGGCGCTCCCATCGGGGCGGATGCCGGGCTGGCCGATACGCTGACGCTGGATGGGCGCCTGTTCTCGACGGCACCGGACTACCTGCTGCGCGTGCAGGGCGACTCCATGATCGAAGACGGCATCCTGGATGGCGACCTGGTCGGCGTGAAGCGCACGCCGGAGGCCCACGACGGACAGGTGGTGGTGGCGCGGCTCGACGGGGAGCTGACCATCAAGCGGCTGTCGCGGGCCGCAGGCCAGCTGCGCCTGCTGCCGCGCAATCCCGCCTACGCCCCGATCGTGGTGCGGGCGGGGCAGGACTTCGCGGTCGAGGGCGTGTTCTGCGGCCTGGTCCGGCAGGAATGACATGGGCGCGGTCGTCGCGATCGATACGCTGCTGCACGCGCGGCGCGTCTGGCGGGGCAGGCCGGATGCACTGTCTCCGAGCGGATTGCCCACCGGCCATGTCGCATTGGATGCCGTGCTTCCGGCAGGCGGCTGGCCCGAGGCGGCACTGAGCGAAGTCCTGATCCCGGTCGACGGGGTAGGGGAACTGCAGCTGCTGTGGCCCGCGCTGGCGCGGCTGTCCCGAGCCGGCGAGCGCATCGTGCTGGTGGCGCCCCCCTACGTTCCCTTCGCGCCCGCCTGGCAGGCGGCGGGACTGGATCTGCGGCAGCTGCAGGTGGTGGAAGCGACCTCGCCGCGGGATGCGCTGTGGGCGACCGAGCAGTGCCTGCGATCGGGCAGCTGCGGCGCGGTACTGTGCTGGCCGCTGGCGGCCGACGACCGTGCGCTGCGCCGGTTGCAGGTGGCCGCCGAGGCCGGGCGCACGCGGGCGTTCGCCACCCGGCCGCTTGTGGCGGCACGCAATCCCTCGCCGGCGGCGCTGCGGATTGCGATCGACGTGCGCCCTGCGCAGCTGCGCGTGCTGAAGTGCCGCGGCGGGCTTGCGCCGCCGTGTCCGATTCCCTGGCGGGAGTGAGCGATGCGTTGGGCCTGCATCCTGCTGCCGCAGCTGGCGCTGGACGGCGTGCTGCGGCGCTGCGTTGATCCCGTCGCACCGCTGGTGCTGGTGGCCGGCGCGCAGCAGCGCCGCCGGTTGCACGCGGTGAACCCCGCCGCACATGCGCTGGGCTTGCGCCGTGGCATGGCGCTGGCGGCGGCGCAGGCACTGGCCCGGGGCTTCACCGCCGTGCCGCATGATCCGGCCGACGAGGCCCGCTGGCATGCATTGCTGGCGGCATGGGCCTACCGCTTCAGTTCGCAGGTCAGCACGCAGTACGGCCAAGCCCTGGTCATCGAAATCGAGGGAAGCCTGGGGTTGTTCGGGCCTTGGCCGCGGTTCGAAGCGCGGCTGCGCGAGGAGTTGGGGCAGCTGGGCTTCCGCCATCGCATCGTGGCGGCGCCGAATCCGGCGGCGGCCCGCGCCTTGGCCAACGTCCACGATGGACTGGCGGTGGCCGGCGCGGACGCCATGTCCCGGGCGCTGGGGCAGTTGCCGGTACAGCGTGCCGGGTTTCCCCCCGAGGTGGCGACCGCCTTCCAGCGGATGGGCCTGCGCACCTTGCGACAGGTCATGGCGCTGCCGCGTAGCGGCTTGGCGCGGCGGTTCCCCCCGGAAGTACCACGCCACCTGGAAACGCTGCTGGGCGAGCGTGATGCCATGCATGCCTGGTACCGCCCGCCGGATCGCTTCGATGCAAGGATCGAGCTCGGCTACGAGGTCGACTCCTCGCAGGCGTTGTTGTTCCCGTTGAAGCGCCTGACCGCGGATCTCGCCGCGTTTCTCGCCGGCCGCGATGGCGGCGTGCAGCGGTTCCAGCTCCGGCTGGAGCACGAAGACCGGGAGGACACCGTTGTTCCGGTCGGGTTGCTGGCCCCCGAGCGGGATGCCTCGCTGCTGTTCGAGCTTGCGCGCGGTCGGCTGGAGCAGGCGAGGACGCCCGCGCCGGTGCGGGCGCTGGTGCTGGTCGCCGACGAATTGCCGGCGTTCGTGCCGGCGCACCGCGAATTGTTCGATGCCCGACCGCAGCAGGCGATGCCCTGGGAGCAGTTGCGCGAACGCCTGCGTGCCCGATTGGGCGATGGCGCCGTGCACGGCGTGCGGGTGCACGACGACCACCGACCGGAGGCCGCGTGGCGTGCGGAGGTGCCATCGGCCAACAGGAGCACGACGACCGCACTGCCACTGCCGTTGCGGCCCGGGTGGCTGCTGCCGGCACCGATCCCCTTGCGCGGGGCATCTCCGCGGCGGCTGGGTGCTCCGGAGCGGATCGAGACGGGCTGGTGGGATGGCGGCGATATCCGCCGGGACTATTGCGTCGCGCAGCTGCACACCGGCCAGCGCGCCTGGGTCTTCCGGACCATCGGTGACGACGGCGGCTATTGGCTGCACGGATGGTTCGCATGAGCTATGCCGAACTGCACTGCCTGTCGAATTTTTCGTTCCAGCGCGGGGCGTCCAGCGCCCGGGAGCTGTTCGAGCGGGCCAAGCACCACGGCTACAAGGCGCTCGCGATCACCGACGAATGCACGCTGGCGGGCATCGTCCGCGCGTGGCAGGCGGCCAATGCGGTCGGCCTGCCACTGGTCGTCGGTAGCGAAATGCAGGTGGACGGCGGCCCCAAGCTGGTCTTGCTGGCCGAGACGCTTGCCGGCTACCAGGCGCTGTGTCGCCTGATCACCACCGCCCGCCGGCGTGCGCCCAAGGGCGAATACCGCCTGCTGCGCGAGGATTTCACCGGCCCATTGGAAGGCCTGCTTGCGCTTTGGCTCCCGCAGGGTCCGCGCGCCGAGGCGGACGGCGTCTGGCTGCGCACGCTGTTCCCGCAGCGGCTCTGGATCGCGGTGGAGCTGCATCGTGGCCCCGACGATGCAAGCAGGTGCGCGGCCTTGCAGGCATTGGGACACAGGCTGGACCTGCCGCTGGTCGCCACCGGCGACGTGCACATGCATGCCCGCGGGCGGCGTGCGCTGCAGGACGTGATGACCGCGATCCGGCATCGGACCACCGTGGCCGAGGCCGGGGCGAGGCTCTTCCCGAACGGCGAGCGCCACCTGCGCCCGCTGGCCGCCCTGGCCGAGCTGTATCCCCGGGACTGGCTGGCGGAGTCGGTGCGCATCGCCCGGCGCTGCACCTTCGACCTTGGCGAGTTGCGTTACCAGTACCCACGCGAGCTGGTCCCCGCGGGAGAGACGCCCACCACCTGGCTGCGGACGTTGACCGAACAGGGGGTGCGTTGGCGCTGGCCTGGCGGGGTTCCGGCCAAGGCGCGCACGCTCGTCGAGAAGGAGCTGGGACTGATCGCGGACCTGGGCTATGAAGCCTATTTCCTGACCGTCCACGACATCGTGCGCCATGCGCGCGACCGGGGAATCCTCTGCCAGGGCCGCGGCTCCGCGGCGAACTCGGTGGTCTGCTACGCGCTGGGCATCACCGAGATCGACCCCGACCGGATCGGCATGTTGTTCGAGCGCTTCGTCTCGAAGGAGCGCAACGAGCCACCGGACATCGACATCGACTTCGAGCACGAGCGGCGCGAGGAAGTCATCCAGTACATCTTCCAGCGCTACGGCCGCGGACGCGCGGCGCTTACCGCGGTCGCCACGACCTACCATGGCGCCGGCGCGGTGCGGGATGTCGCCAAGGCGCTGGGCCTGCCGTCGGACCAGGTCGATGCGCTGGCCGGCTGCGTCGGCCGCTGGACCGATGCGCTGCCGCCGCCCGAGCGTCTGCGCGAGGCGGGCTTCGATCCGGACGGCCCGCTGCTGCGGCGCGTGCTGGTGCTCGCGGCCACGCTGGTGGGGTTTCCGCGCCACCTGTCGCAGCATCCCGGCGGGTTCGTGGTGTCCGAGCAGCCGCTGGCCACGCTGGTCCCGGTGGAGAACGCCGCGATGGAGGGACGTACCGTCATCCAGTGGGACAAGGACGATCTCGACGCGGTCGGCCTGTTCAAGGTCGACATCCTGGCGTTGGGCATGCTCACCGCGCTGCGCCGTTGCCTCGACCTGCTGCGCGTCCACCACGGCCGCGACCTGACCCTGGCGACGATCCCGGCCGAGGACCCGGCGACCTACGCCATGATCTGCCGCGCCGACACCATCGGGGTGTTCCAGATCGAGTCGCGTGCCCAGATGGCGATGCTGCCACGCCTGCAGCCGCGGAATTTCTACGACTTGGTCATCGAGGTGGCGATCGTGCGGCCGGGCCCGATCCAGGGCGACATGGTGCATCCCTACCTGCGCCGGCGCACCGGCGAGGAACCGGTGCGTTATCCATCGAACGCATTGCAAAAGGTGTTCGAGCGCACGCTGGGGGTGCCGCTGTTCCAGGAGCAGGTGATGGAATTGGCCGTGGTGGCCGGCGGCTACACGCCCGGCGAGGCGGACGAACTGCGGCGCTCGATGGCGGCGTGGAAGCGTCATGGCGGCCTGGAGCACCACCGGGGGAAGTTGACCGAGGGCATGCTGGCCCGCGGCTATCCGGCCGAGTTCGCCGCGCGCATCTTCGAGCAGATCAAAGGATTCGGCAGCTACGGCTTCCCGGAGTCCCACGCGGCGAGCTTCGCGCTGCTGACCTATGCCAGCTGCTGGCTCAAGTGCCACTACCCGGCGGCGTTCACCTGCGCGCTCCTCAACAGCCAGCCGATGGGCTTCTACAGTCCCGGCCAGCTGCTGCAGGACGTGCGCCGGCACGGTGTGCAGGTGCGTCCCGTGGACGTGCGCTACAGCGAATGGAAGTGCACGCTGGAGCCGGTCGCGGTTGGGAGCGGTGAACCCGCACTGCGGATGGGACTGCGGATGGTGCGCGGGTTCAACGAGGCGGCAGCGCGGCGGATCGCGCAGGCCCGCGTGGCGCAGGGATTCGCGGATGTCAGCGATCTGGTCGAGCGCACTGGCCTGGATCTTCGCGAACGCGCCCTGCTGGCGGATGCAGGCGCGCTGCGTGGACTGGCAGGGCATCGCCACCGGGCGCGGTGGGCGGTGGCTGGCGTGGAGGCCTCCCGTCCGCTGCTGACAACGGCCAGCCGCCCCGCCGAACCCCAGGTGGCGTTGCCGTTGCCCAGTATTGGCGAAGACCTGCTGGCGGATTACGCCACGCTGGGTACCACGCTGGGGCCGCATCCATTGGCGCGCCTGCGGTCGCAGTTGCGGGCGAGGCGGTGCCGCAGCTCCCGGGAGCTTCCCGGGATTCCGTCGGGGCGGCACATCGTGGCCGCCGGGCTGGTGGTGGGGCGCCAGCGCCCGCAGACGGCCAGTGGGGTCACCTTCGTGACGCTGGAAGACGAACACGGAATGATCAACGTCGTGGTGTGGCGGCAGCTGGCGGAGCGCCAGCGCCAGCCATTCCTCGAGGCCCGCCTGTTGTTGGTGGAAGGGCGGCTAGAGGCGGAAAACGGTGTCCGCCACCTGGTCGCGAGACGGCTGCAGGACCTGACCCCGCTGCTGGGACACCTGGATGTGCGCAGCCGGGACTTCCACTGAGCGGCCCGGTCGGACGAGCGGGTCCCGGACGGGCTGGGTGGCTCAGTGCCGCAGGCCCACGCCGCCCGCGCGCAGCGCCGGGTGGTCGGCCTTGGGCCGGTCGAGGTGGTAGCCCTGGACCATGTCCACGCCCATCTCGCGCAGCATCAGCAGGGTCTTGCCGTCCTCGACGAATTCCGCGACGGCCAGCTTGCCCATGCCGTGCGCCACTTCGATGATGGCGCGGACGAAGACCTGGTTGTCGCGCTCCAGCGGCAGGTCGCGGATGAACATGCCGTCGATCTTGAGGACGTCCGCTTGCAGGTGCTTGAGGTAGGCGAACGAGGCGAAGCCGGTGCCGAAGTCGTCCAGGCAGATCGGGCAGCCGGTGCGGCGCAGGGCGGCGATGAAGCGCGCCGCGTCGCCCATGTCGGACACCGCCGAGGTTTCGGTCAGCTCCACCAGCAGGCGCTTGGGCGAGACATGCTGCTCTTGCAGCTGCGCACCGATGTAGGCCGGCAGTTCCGGATCGTCGAACGAGCGCCCGGAGATGTTGATGGCGATCGCCGGCAGGTGCGGGTGGGTGGCCAGCAGGCGCACGCTTTCGCGCACCACCCAGCGGTCCACCTCGAGGATCTTGCCGCTCTTCTCGGCGTGGTCGATGAATTGCGCCGGCATGATGAGTTGGCCGGGGTTGGCTTCGTCCTCCATGCGGATCAGCGCTTCCAGGTGGGCCAGGTGGCCGTTGTTGGCGCGGTACACGCCCTGGAAGTGCAGGCGCAGCAGGTCGTGCTCCAGCGCACGCTCGATACGGTCGTTCCAGGTCAGCCGCGAGGCCATCTCCCGAGACGTGTCGCGGTCCGGCCGGTAGATCTTCCAGCGGTTCTTGCCGGTGTGCTTGGCCTGGTACATCGCCGCGTCCGCGTGCGCGACCAGGTCCTCGGTGTTGTCGGCATGGGTGGGGAAGTGGGCGATGCCGAGGCTGGTGGTCAGCCGCACGGTCTGCTCGTCCAACGGCAGCGGCGTCTGCGAGATCCGCCGCACGATCCGCTCGGCGAGGTGTTCGGCGTCGTCCAAGCTCGCATGCGGCATCAGCACGGCGAATTCGTCGCCGCCGAGGCGGAACAGGGTGTCGTCTTCGCGGATCAGCGTGCGCAGCTCCACCGCCACCCGGTTGAGCACCGCGTCGCCGGCGCGGTGGCCGGCCGTGTCGTTGACGTACTTGAATTCGTCGAGGTCGAAGAACAGCAGCGCGGCCTGGTCCGGGACGCGCTCGGCGGCGTGGAAGAAGCGCCCCAGGTCGTCCTCGAAGCGGCGCCGGTTGTACAGGCCGGTGAGCGGGTCGTGCTCCGCCAGTCGCACCAGCTGTTCCGCGGTCTGCCGTTCGCGGGTCACGTCTTCCTGTACCCACAGCCGGCCGATGAACTGGCCGTGCGCGTCGCGCACCGGGTAGGAGTTGTGGAGCAGGGTGCGGCCGTCCAGCAGCTCGATCTCGAAATGGCGCGGCTGCTCCTCGTGCGTGAGCGAATCCTGCAGGTGCGCAAGCACCGCGTCCGGATTGGCCATGAGGTGCCTCGTCGCTTCCACGCCTTCCAGCGTGGTGCGGCCGACCACGGCGGTGCCGGCCGGCAACGTCCACATGGTCCGGAAGGCCGCGTTGCAATAGGTCACCCGGCTCTCGCTGCCCACGAACACGATGCCGAGGTCCATCGCTCCCAGCAGCGCCAGCAGTCGCGCGCGCTCCTGTTCCAGCCGGTTCATGAACTGGCGCCGCTCCTCCACTTCGGTCTGCAGCGCCTGGGCATGGGCGAACTGGAGGGCGCGCTGTTGGACGAGCTCCTCCACCATGTCATCGAAGGCCCCGGCCAGGCGGCCCAGCTCGTCGTCGCTGCGCAGGCCGATGCGGCCCGGTTCGCGGCCCTGGCTCAGTTCGTCCACGGCCTGGGTGAGCCGCTTCAGCGGCTGGTCGAACAGGCGGCGCACCTGCCGGCGAAGCAGCCAGGTGGCGGGCAGCAGGCCGGCGATGCCGATGGCGAACAGGGCCGCCAGTCCCCAGCCGAGCAGGCGGTTCACGCGGGACTGCGGCAGCAGGTAGACCTGGTACCAGCCGGGACCGTGGATCTTCGACCAGGCCACCCACTGGCGGCCGTCGGGCGTGCGGCTGGCGCCGCTGTCGGCACCGCTGGCAACGATCAGGCGGTGCACTTCCCGCAGCAGCGGGTCCCGCAGGCTGGCGACATTCAGCTGTCCATCGGCGGCGCTGATGCGCTGGCGCAGCTGCGGGTGCGCGATCAGGCCGCCATCGGCTCCCATCACCAGCTGGATGCCGTCGTCCTCGCGGTTGGCGGTGGTGCGGTCGATCAGGGTCTGGATGGAAACATCGTGCCCCAGCGTCCCGACCCATTGGCCCTGCCAGTCCAGCGGCTTGATCACCGACACCATCCAGGTGGCGGCCTGCTTGTCGAAGTAGACCGGCGTCCAGAACACCTTGCGCTGCGGGTTGCGGCGCGGCTCGGAGCCCTGCATGGTCGGGTAGCCGGTGTTGGTGGCGGCGGCATCCGCGCCGCTGCCCCAGTCCACCCCGCGGGCGTACACCATCAGCCCGTCCTCGACGAAGTCCATGTAGGCCGAGAAGAACGGCGGCGCCAGTGCAGGGCCCTGCTCGCGCAGCAGGTCGTAGGCCACCACGGCGCGCAGGCGTGCGGAGTCACTCAATCCCGCGGGAGCCTGGTGCAGGTACAGGGTGGGCGCGTGCTCGGGGTCCACCAGCTCGGGGCGCAGCCGCCAGAGGCCATCCGCGCTGCGCGCGAACAGGGCGTCGAAGCGGGCAAGCGTGGCCTCGCGGTCCGCGCGGGCCAGCCGCGACAGCAGGTCGCGCTGCAGGCGGACCACGCTCTGTTCGGCCTGCAGGAACAGGCCCTCGCTGGCACTGGCCCGCAACTCGACGACGTGCCGGGCCACCATCGGCACCACCCGATCCATGGCCATCCGCATCGCCAGGTAGCCCAGCGCCGACAGCAGTACCAGCAAGGCCAGGAACAGGCCCCAGATGCTGAGCGAAAGCCGGTGGATCAGCGAGGCGCGCGGCCGGGTCTGCAGCACGGAGGATCCCTTGGAAGGCGTGGGGCGCTGGACGGTCTGGCCGGCGGATGAATGCGGACCGAGCCTTCATACTAGACGCGCCGTGTCTCCGCAACAGGCGGCCGCGCAGGCGATGCGGGCAGGTGCGCCCATCAACGCGAAACGCCCCTTTCGGGGCGTTCGGGGGAGCCATTGGCGATCGGCGCGGGCGCGCCGGCTCAGCGGTGGCGGTAGGTGATGCGTCCCTTGGTGAGGTCGTAGGGGGTCATTTCGACCTTGACCCGGTCGCCGGTCAGGATGCGGATGTAGTTCTTGCGCATGCGGCCGGAGATGTGGGCGATGATCTCGTGGCCGTTCTCCAGCTTCACCCGGAACATGGTGTTCGGGAGGGTT
>DASWXO010000108.1:0-2395 GCA_036405455.1 Thermomonas sp.
CGGCCAGCCGCTGCTGGACCCGCTGTTCAAGCCCACCCCGGGCATGGACGAGGCGCCGCCGACACTGGAGCCGCTGCCCTTCATCGTCGTGTTCATCGACGAATTCGCCGACATGATGATGATCGTCGGCAAGAAGGTGGAAGAACTCATTGCCCGCCTGGCGCAGAAGGCGCGCGCCGCCGGCATCCACCTGATCCTCGCCACCCAGCGCCCGTCGGTGGACGTGATCACCGGCTTGATCAAGGCCAACATCCCGACCCGCATCGCCTTCCAGGTGTCCAGCAAGATCGATTCCCGCACCATCCTCGACCAGAGCGGCGCGGAAACCCTGCTGGGCCACGGCGACATGCTGTACCTGCCGCCGGGCACGGCGATGCCGGAGCGCGTGCACGGCGCCTTCGTGTCCGACGAGGAAGTCCACCGCGTCGTCGAGCACCTGAAGCGGAGCGGCGGCCCGGATTACATCGACGGCGTGCTGGAAGAGGCGCAGACCCTGTACGACGGCAGCAGCGTGGGCGCGAACGGCCTGCCGGAGGCAGCCGGCAGCGACGATCCCGAGGCCGACCCGCTGTACGACCAGGCGGTGCAGATCGTCACCGAGACCCGCCGCGCGTCGATCTCCGGCGTGCAGCGCCGGCTGAAGATCGGCTACAACCGCGCCGCGCGCCTGATCGAGGCGATGGAAGCGGCCGGCATCGTCAGCACGCCCGAGCACAATGGCGACCGCACGGTGCTGGCGCCGCCGCCGCCGCGGCCCTGAACCCGCGCCAACCCGGTGCTGCCGATCCGCCGGGCATCCGGCCGATCCTCGCAGCCCATTCAGCTTGCCCGCGCGACACTGCACCGCATCCCCGTCCGGAGAATTCCCGATGCGCTTCGTTCCCGCTGCCCTTGCCACCGCGTTGCTGCTGGCCAGCCATGTCGCTACCGCCGGCGCGCGCGAGGACCTTGCCACGTTCACCCGCGGCCTGAAGGGCCTGGACGGGCAGTTCAGCCAGCAGGTGTTCGACGTGCGCGGCAAGCAGAAGGAAGCGTCGAGCGGGCGCGTGGCGGTATCGGCGCCGCGCCTGTTCCGCTGGGAGTACACCCAGCCCTACGTCCAACTGGTCGTCGCCGACGGCAAGACCGTCTGGGTGGTCGATCCCGACCTGGACCAGGCCACCCGCCGGCCGCAGGGCCCGGAAGAAGCCAACAGTCCGCTGGCGATCCTGCTGGAGCCGGCGCGGCTGGACCGCGATTTCATGGTGAAGGACGGTGGCACCCGTGATGGCGTGAGCTGGCTGGACATCGCCCCGCGCAGCGCCGACGCCGGCTTCAAGACGGCGCGTCTGGGGTTCGCCGCGGGCCAGCTGGCGCGGTTGGAGTACGTGGACGCGCTGGGCCAGCGCACCGCCATCGCGTTTTCCGGCTGGAAGCGGAATCCCGCGTTCGCCGCCGGCACGTTTGCCTACGTCCCGGCCAAGGGCGTGGACGTGATCGGCAATTGAGGCGTCGCCGCGGCGGGTAGAATCGCGTGATGTCGCGTTCGCGCCCGCCTGCGTCTTCCCACGACCTGCTCGCCACCCAGCACGAGGCGCTGCGCCCGCTGGCCGAGCGCATGCGACCGCGCACGCTGGACGAGATGGTGGGCCAGCGCCGCCTGCTGGCGCCGGGCTCGGCGCTGCGTCGCGCGATCCAGGCCGGGCGCCTGCATTCGATGATCCTGTGGGGGCCGCCCGGCTGCGGCAAGACCACGCTGGCCCTGCTGCTGGCCCAGCATGTGGACGCCGAGTTCGCCGCGATCTCCGCGGTGCTGTCCGGCCTGCCGCAGGTGCGCGAGGTGCTGGCGCAGGCGCAGGCCCGCTTCGACGCCGGCCGCCGCACGCTGCTGTTCGTCGACGAGGTGCACCGCTTCAACAAGGTGCAGCAGGATGCATTCCTGCCCCACATCGAGCGCGGCACCATCCTCTTCGTCGGCGCGACCACCGAGAACCCCTCGTTCGAACTCAACTCCGCGCTGCTCTCGCGGTGCCGCGTGCACGTGCTGGAGGGCGTCGCCCCGGCCGATATTGCCGCCGCGCTCCGGCAGGCGCTGGAGGATGGCGAGCGCGGCCTCGGCGGACGCGGCCTGCGCATCGAGGACGCCGCGCTGGACGCCATTGCCACGGCGGCGGACGGCGACGTGCGCCGCGCGTTGACCCTGCTGGAAATCGCCGCGGACATCGCGGAAGGCGAAGGCGGCGCGATCAACGAGGCCACGCTGCACCAGGTGCTTGCCGACCGCACCCGCCGCTTCGACAAGGGCGGCGACCAGTTCTACGACCAGATCTCGGCGCTGCACAAGTCGGTGCGCAGCTCCAACCCGGACGGCGCGATCTACTGGCTGGCGCGCATGCTGGACGGCGGCTGCGACCCG
>DASWXO010000109.1:0-3491 GCA_036405455.1 Thermomonas sp.
GGCTGGCCGTGGCGCAGCAGCGCGAAGGTCATGCTGTTGGCCATCTCTTCTTCGCCGAACTCGCGCTCGGGCTCGGCGATGTACGGGTCGCGCTGGTCGGCAAAATACAGGAAGCGGACCGTGCGACGCTGGTCGTCGTAGAGGACGATGTAGCAGTTCTCCGCATACATCAGCGAATTCACGACCGCATGGATCCGGCGGAGCATCTCCGGCATCTCGAGGTCCGCGCCGGCCAGGTCGGCGATCTCGTACAGCGCCTGTTGCAGGCGCTTGGATTTCTCCAGCGAAACGATGCGCGCCTGCGCGCGCGACGCGTCCAGCGTGGTCACCAGCAAGGTGCGGGCAAGCAGCAGCCAGGATTCCTCCTCGACCGTCGACAGCGGAGCGGGCAATGCCACCGCGAGCGCGACGCGCGCGTTGCCGTCGGCGTTGTCCCACGCGTGCACGCGCAACGCCGGGCCGTCGTGTTCGACGACGGTCTCGGCCAGCGCATGCTCGGCCCGGCGTCGCAGCATGGCCGAGGCTCCCGCCGTCGCGCCGGCCCCGTTGCCCAGTGCCCAGTCCCGCCAGCACACCGCCAACTCGGCGCCCGGTGGCAGCAGCCCACGCAGGATCGACGCGATCCGCTCTGCGGGCGACGCGGGTGTGCTGGCCGGATTGTCTGCGCTGATCGATGGCGTAGGCATGACCGTGTCCCGACAGAGACGGTGCAAATATCTGGAGATCCCCCCGGCGAGCATACCGCCTGCCGCCCCCTGAACGGAAACCGCTCGGGAACCCCATCCCTGCCCGCGAGCCGTTCACCCTCCATGTGTGCAAGACCCTGGCCAGCGCTCCCCTCGACCTCCTCCGCCCCGAAACGTCCTCGGCCGGATGGCTGAACGCGTCGATCGCGTCGTCCGGTCCCGGCTTCACGGCCGTGCAGGGACCGCTTACGCTGGTGGCGGTGAACGACCTTGCCGAACCCGCCGACGAAACCCTGATGCTGGCCTATGCCGCCGGCGACGCGTCGGCCTTCGAACAGCTCTACGCGCGGCATCGCGGACCGCTCTACCGGTTCCTGCTGCGCCACCTGCGCGATGCGGCGCTGGCCGATGAGTTCTTCCAGGACACCTGGCAGCGCGTGATCGCCGCGCGCCAGGGCTGGAAACCGGAAGCGGCGTTCGGGACCTGGCTGTACCGGATCGCGCACAATCGGTTGAACGACCACTGGCGCGCATTGAAGCACCGGCCGGCGGCTCCGGAGGACGCGGAAGCGCGCACCGAGCGCGTCCCGGACCCGGATACGCCGGAGCGGCAGCTGTCCGATTTCGAGCAGCGACGGCGGTTGCAGGTCGCGATGGATGAATTGCCACCCGAACAGCGCGAGGTGCTGCTGTTGCGGTTGGAGCAGGAACTGACCCTGGAGGAGATCGGCGAGATCACCGGCGTGGGCCGGGAAACCGTGAAATCGCGGTTGCGGTATGCGATGGATCGGTTGCGGTCGAGGTTGAACGAATGAAGACGCCCCACGAACCCCTGACGCCCGAAGAACGCGCCCTGGCGCAGTCCCTGTCCAGGCTCGGCCCCCATGGTGGGCCGTCGCCCGGCCTGGATGCGCGCATCCTCGGCGCCGCCCGGGCGGCCGTGCAGGAAGCACCCGCGTCGCGCGGCGGGGTCGTACCACCCTCGCGCCGACGCTGGCCGGTGGGCCTTGGCGTGGCTGCTTCGGTGCTGCTGGCCGCCGGGATCGCGTGGCAATTGCGGCCCACCCAGGAGATGCAGGTCGCCAGCGAGGTCCCCGTGCTGGCCCGGCATGAAATCGGACCGATGTCACCCTCGGTGGAGGAGTCCACCGATGCGGCGGCGGCGCCGGAAGGGGACGTCGCAGCCGCCGTCGAGTCCTACGAGCCGCCTGCCCCCGCCAAGAATCTCGCCCCCCCGATGGTCGAGACCGTGTCGGCACCGCCTGCGCCCTCCAGCCCCGCCCGCAAGAATGCGGAGGCTGCCGCGCGCCAGGAGCCCCCACCCAAGCGTGGCCCGCTGTCGATGATTCCAGCCGTGCCCGGCTTACCCGTTCCGGCCGAACCGGCACCGGCACCGGCCCGCAAGGTGGCGGCACCGCAGGCATTCCCCGAAGGGGTCGAGGATCGCGCCGCCGCGACCGCCGACCTTGAGGAGCGCGCCCTGCAGGAACAGGCCCGCCAGCGTGCCCTGGCGGAGCAGCAACGCGAACAGCAGCTGCGCAGCGAAAGCGAACGTCGGTCGAGCGAAGCCAAGGCGGCCGCCGACAGCTCCGACACGCTCGACGCCGTCATGGTCACCGGTTCGCGGATCTCCAGGCAGGATGGCTATGTTGCAGCGCCGGCCGCGACCCCTCCTCCGCCCCCGCCCGCCCCTGCCGCCAGCGCAGGCGCCGCGTCGCCCAGCGTGGCGCGCAACGCGCTACGCCGGACCGAGCTGCAGGTGCCGGTGGACGAAGATGCGCGCCTGATGCCCGCCGAGTGGCTGGACCGCATCCGCCTGCGCCGCGACCTTGGCGACAGCGCCAACGCGCTGCGCAGCCTGCAGCTGTTCGTGCAGGAACACCCCTTCCAGCGCGTGCCGGACGACCTGCGACCGCTTCTGGGAACGCCGTGACCGATACGCTCGCGGCGCGCGCCTCCCATCTGCTGGAGGTAAAGCACAGCCGTTTCCTCGCACTGGCTGCACCCGTCGCAACGCCGGACGACGCGCTCGCCTTCCTTCGCGATGTCGCCGTCCCCGACGCCACCCACAACTGCTGGGCATACCGGATCGGCAGCGAATACCGCTCCAGCGACGATGGGGAACCTGCGGGGACCGCCGGCCGGCCGATCCTGGCCGCGATCGACGGCCAAGGTTACGACCGCGTCATGGTGGTGGTGACCCGCTGGTACGGCGGCATCAAGCTGGGGGCCGGCGGCCTGGTGCGCGCTTATGGCGGGGCGGCCGCCGAGTGCCTCCGGCAGGCGCCGCGCCTGCCCGTTGTGGCGATGGCCTCCCTGGTCCTGGTCTGCTCGTTCGACGATCTGGGGGCCGTGCATGGTGCGCTGGCCGCCCATCTGGCGGTGAAACAGGACGAATCGTTCGACGAATCCGGCGCCCGGCTCGTGATCGAACTGCCCGCCGATCGCGTGGACGCCTTGAAAACCCAGCTGCGCGACGCCACCCGTAACCGTGTGCGCGTGATACCGGCCACGGCCTGACGCGCTGCGCGAGGCGGATGCGGGAGGCGCTGCGGGATCCCGACGGACCGCAACGCCTCCCACAATCGCCTTGATCCGATCTTCCCGATGACCGACAGCGCCACCGACATCCCCGACCCGTCCAAACCCAAGGCCAAGCTCGGAACGCTGCGCGCGCTGTGGCCCTTCGTGCGCCAGCATGCCGGCCTGTTCGCCGCCTGGCTGTGTGCGCTGGCGCTGGCGTCGGCGGCGACGCTGAGCTTCCCGGTCGCATTCAAGCAGATGATCGACGGCGGCTTCCACAGC
>DASWXO010000110.1:0-24909 GCA_036405455.1 Thermomonas sp.
CGGTCTATTCCCCAAATCAATTGTCTTCGAGCGCCAGCTTGGCGGGACGTTCCAGCCAGCCGCCTGCGCCATCCGGAACCAGTTCGACCAGTTCGATCCGGTCTTCGTAGACGCCGGTCACCCGGCCGTCGCTTTGCCCCATGTAGGCCCCCGGCTGGACCCGGTACGTCACCTTGTCCGGTGCCATGACCAGGGCCACGAGGTTCTTGCCGCTCCCCAGCGAGCCGACCATCTTCAGGCTGTCCAGCGAGAACATTTCCAGGGTCTGCTTGCGGCGGCCCGGATCCGGGCGCGGCCCGCTGCCGGAGCCTTCGCCGCTGAACGCCTGGTCGAAGGGATCGCGCATGTTCTGCGCGGTGTATTCGAACGTCTCGAACTGCTGCATGACGGGCAGCGGCTCCAGCGGCGGCGCGGGCTTGGCCTTGACCTCGGCCACCCACTTCTCGAGGTCCCCGCGGCCATCGCCGCAGGCGGAGAGCAGCCCGCACAGCACCACCACCATGGCCAGGCCCGGGAGTCGACGGATCGATGACAGGTGCATGGTCACTTGCCCCCCTGCTTGGCCGCGGCGGCGGCTTCGGATTGCGCCGCCTCGTCTTCGTCCAGGTAGCGGTAGGTCTTGACCGTACCGGCCAGTTCCAGTGCGCTGTTGGCGCCGATGCGCGCGTTCGGGTTGTCCTTGGTCTTCTTGGGCTGCAGCGAGATGTCGTGCATCGTCATGATGACCACGCGCGGCAGCGAAGCCACGCCGCTGACGAAGGCGCCGAACTGGTGGTAGGTCCCCACCATGCGCAGCATGATCGGCTTCTCGGCGTAGAACTCCTGCTTGGCCTCGGGACCGGGCTGGAACAGGTCGTTCTGGATGCCGGTGGCCAAGGCGGTCTGCGAGATGTCCACGATCAGGTCGGGCATTTCAGTCTTGCTGGGCAGCTGGCGCAGCATCTGCTGCAGCTGTTGTTCCATCTGCGCCAACTGCTGCTTGAGCGGCTCGAGGTTGGCGGCGCGGCCCTGCTTGGTCTCGAACTCGGTCCGCAGGTCGGCTTCCTGCGACTCCAGGCCCTTGAGTTCGTCGCGCTTGCCGCTGACCACCAGGAACCAGGCCAGCGCCACCAGCAACACCACCACCAGGCCGCAGAAGCCCAGCTGGGCCTCGCGCGGCCAACCACCGATGTTGTTGATGTCCAGCTCGCGAAGATTGATTTTCTTCTTGTTGTTGCTCACGACGCGGTACCTCCGGCGGCGGGCGCGGCGGGCTCGGTGGCCGGCGCAGGCTTGGCGACCTCGCCGTCCTCATCCTTCGGTGCGTTCGGGTTGGCCAGCTTGACCTTCAGGTTGAACTCGTAGGGTAGCCCGGCGTTGCCTTCCTTCGCCTCGATCACATTCAGGTCGGGATTGGTCATCCAGCCCGAACTCTCGAGGTTGCGCATGTAGGTCGAAACGCGGGCATTGGATTGCGAGCGGCCACTCAGGGTCAGGATGTCGCCTTCCTGCTTGATGCCCGTCAGGGCCACGCCATCGGGGATGGTGCGGACCAGCGAATCGAACAGGTGGACCATCTGCGAGCGGTTGGACTGCAGCTTCTCGATGACTTCCTTGCGCGCCAGCAGCTTGGACTTCTTCTGGTCGAGCGCTTCGATTTCCTTGATCTGCGCATCGACCTTGGTGATCTCGCCGCGCAGGAACTCGTTGCGGGCCGTCTGGGTCGAGATGCGCCCGCTGTAGAAGCTGACGATCAGCACCGAGAGCAGCACGCCCGCCACGACGGCGAGCCCGAGCATCCCGATGAATTCCTTCTGCCGGGCCTTGCGGCGCTCTTCGCGCCACGGGAGGAGGTTGATCCGTGCCATCAGTCGAAGCTCCTCAGTGCGAGCCCGCAGGCGATCATGAGCGCGGGGGCGTCCTGGGCCAGCGCGTGCGCCTGCACCCGCGGCCCCAGGGTCATCTGCGCCAGCGGATTGGCCATCACGCTCGGGATGCCCAGCTGCTCCTCGACCATCCCGGCGATGCCCGGGATCGACGCGCAGCCGCCGGCCAGCACGACCTGGTCGACGCGGTTGAATTCACTGCCCGCGTAGAAGAACTGCAGCAGGCGGCTGACCTGCTGGACCATCGCCTCCTTGAACGGATCGAGCACCTCGATCTCGTAGCTCTCCGGCAGCCCGCCCTGGCGCTTGGCCAGGCCGGCTTCCTCATAGCTGAGGCTGTAGCGGCGCATCACCTCGTCGGTGAGCTGCTTGCCGCCGAACACGTTCTCGCGGGTGTAGATGCTGCGGCCACCGCGCAGGACGTTGAGCGTGGTCATGGTGGCGCCGACGTCGACCAGGGCGACCAGGCCGTCGCGCGGCACGTTGAGCGTGGGCGCCATCAGCGCGAAGGCGTTCTCGATGCAGAACGCCTCGACATCGATGACCTTGGCGGTCAGGCCGCCCAGTTCCAGCGCCGAGGCCCGCATCTCCACGTTCTCGGAGCGCGAGGCCGCCAGTAGCACCTGCACCATCTCGCTGTTGCCGGGCATGGGGCCCAGCACCTCGAAGTCGAGGTTCACTTCCTCGACCGGGTACGGGATGTAATTGACCGCCTCGAGTTCGATCTGGGATTCCATCTCGTCCTCGTCCAGCGCGGCCGGCATCCCGATCACCTTGGTGATGACCGAGGAGCCCGACACCGCGGCGGCGGCGTTCTTCACCTTGGTGCCGGAACGGGCCACGGCGCGGCGGATCGCCTCGCCCACGGCTTCGACCTCGACCAGGTTCTTCTCGACCACGGCGTTCGGCGGCAGCGGCTCCACCGCGTAGTGCTCAACGCGGTAACGGTCGCCGGTGCGCGCAAGCTGCAGCAGCTTGACCGCGGTCGAACTGATGTCCACGCCGATCAACGGCGGTTGCGTCTTCGTCCCCAGACCCACGGTATCTCCCCTTGCCACGGGCGCTTACGCGCACTAGGTGCTGTACTACATGAATAACGGACTTTTCACGCCAAGGCAACCGGTTTCCACCGGTTTCCTGTCCGCACATGCGTCTTTCCGCCCTGCCCGACTTCCTTTTACGCGTGTGCGGAAGGAAACCGGCCACCCCCGTGGGCCGGTCGTCGCCGGCGCCTACTCTATACTCCGCAGCCTCGTTTGCTGCAATCGGAATCTGCGCCAATGCCCCGTCTCCCCCGCTCGCTGCGCTGGCTGCTGCTGGCCGCCACCGCCGCCTGCCTGGCCGGTCTGGTGGCCCTCGGCATCGTGGTCTACGCGGTCAGCGCGCGCCTCCCCGACGTGCAGGCCCTGCGCTCGATCGAATTGCAGGAGCCCATGTACGTGTACGCCCGGGACGGCCGCCTGATCGGCCTGTTCGGGGAGATGCGCCGCTATCCGGTGGACATCCGCAAGGTCCCGGCGCGGGTCAAGGAGGCGTTCCTGGCCGCCGAGGACGCGAACTTCTACGAACACCACGGCATCGACGTCAAAGGCGTCCTGCGGGCGGTCTGGCTGCTGGCCAAGACGGGCGGGCAGGAGCGCGTCGCCGGCGGCTCCACCATCACCCAGCAGGTGGCCAAGCAGTTCTTCCTGAGCTCGGAATACAGCTTCCGCCGCAAGTTCGCCGAGATGCTGCTGGCGATGAAGATGGAACGGGAGCTGGACAAGGACGAGATCTTCGAGCTCTACCTCAACAAGAGTTTCTTCGGCAACCGCGCCTATGGCGTGGCCGCGGCCGCGGAGTACTACTACGGCAAGACCCTGGACCAGCTGAGCCTGGACGAAGCCGCCACCCTGGCCGGCATCCCCAAGTTCCCGTCCAGCGGCAACCCGATCAGCAACCCCGAACGGGCCCGCATCCGCCGCGACAATTACATCCTGCCACGCATGGCGGAGCTGGGGTTCGTCAGCCGCGCCGACGCCGACGCCGCCCGCCAAGTGCCCATGCACGCCGCGCCCCACGAACGGCAGATCGAGGTGTACGCCCCCTACGTCGCGGAAATGGTGCGCCAGCAGATGGTGGACCGCTTCGGCGGCGACGTCCTGACCAAGGGCTACCACGTCACCACGACCATCGACCCGACGCTGCAGGCGGCCGCCGACAGCGCCGTGGTGGAAGGCATGCGGGTCTACGACCACCGCCATGGCTGGCGCAAGCCGGAGCAGTCCGTGCAGATCCCGGACGGCGCGGACGATGCCGCGATCGGCCGCCTGGCTCGGGCCATCCCCGCACAGAACGGCCTGCTGCCCGCCGTGGTGACCGGCAGCGCCGGCGGCCAGCTGCAGGTGGTGCTGGCCGACGGCACCGCGATCGCGCTGGCCGGGCCGGCCATCGCCTGGACCGGCAAGCCGGCGGCCGCGTTGGCGCAGCGCGGCGACGTGGTGCGGGTCCGCCGGCTGCCGTCCGACAAACCGGATGCACCGGCCCGCTGGGAGCTGGACCAGGTCCCGCGCGCCCAGGTGGCGCTGGTGTCGCTGGACGCCGACAACGGCGCCCTGCGGGCGCTGGTGGGCGGCTACAGCTTCGCCGGCAACAAGTTCAACCGCGCCATCCAGGCGCGCCGCCAGCCCGGCTCCAGCTTCAAGCCGTTCCTGTACGCCGCCGCGTTCGAGCGCGGCTTCAACCCGGCGTCGATCGTGCTGGACGCCCCGGTGGTCTTCAAGGACCGCCGCGGCCACGAATGGCGCCCGCAGAACGACTCCGGGAACTTCGCCGGCCCGATGCGCATCCGCGAGGCGCTGGTGCAGTCGCGCAACCTGGTCTCGGTGCGCCTGCTCGACGCCATTGGCGTGGACTACGCCCGCCGCTACATCAGCCACTTCGGCTTCGACGAGGCCAGCCTGCCGCCGAACCTGTCGATGTCGCTGGGCACGGCCTCGCTGACCCCGCTGTCGGTGGCACGCGGCTACACCGCCTTCGCCAACGGCGGGTTCCTGGTCACCCCGTGGGTGATCGACACCGTCCGCGACCGCGACGGCCGGGAGGTCTTCAAGGAAACCCCGCCGGTCGCCTGCCCGTCCTGCGCCGCCGCGGCAACGGCGGGCGCGACCGCGGCGACAGCGCCGACCCAGGGCACGACGGTGGACGGGTTCAACCTCGGCCCCGCCGGCGCAACGCCCGCGCCCGCGGCAACGCAAACCGCCGGCCCGCAGGCGCAGGCCACGCAGGCCGCGCCGCCACCGGCACCGGGCCAGCCGGTCGCCCCCCGCGCCATCGACCCGCGGGTCGCCTGGCAGCTGGCCTCGATGATGCGCGACGTGGTCAAGCGCGGCACCGCCACCGCCGCGCGGGTGCTCAACCGCGAGGACGTGGGCGGCAAGACCGGCTCCACCAACGACCACCGCGACGCCTGGTTCTCCGGCTTCGGCGGCCCCTTCGTGACCACCGTGTGGGTGGGCCGCGACGACTTCCGCTCGCTGGGCTATCGCGAGTACGGCGGCAAGGCGGCGCTGCCGATCTGGATCAGCTACATGCAGACTGCGCTGAAGGACCAGCCAGAACGCCTGCCGCCTCCGCCCGCGGGCATGGTGCAGGTCAGCGTCAGTGCCAACGGCCGGCTGCTGCCCGGCGGCGAGGGCGGCATCGTCGAGTGGATCAAGGCGGAAGACCTGCAGCGGATGGAAGAAGAGGCGCTGACTGAGCCGGAGACCGACGCGGCGCCGGCCGAGGAATCGTTCGACATCTTCTGATCCGCCCCCCACCGGCCGCCGGCACGGACACGCCCCGGCCGGCTCGGGTAGAGTCGGGGCAGGCCGACGTGGAGACCGCGCGATGACGGATGCCCGCCAGCACGCCCACCAGCACGCCCAGGCGCGCACGCGCGAACGCCGCCAACGGCTGGCCCACGAGGCCGCCCGGCTGATGGCCGAAGGCGGCATCCGCGACTTCCAGATGGCCAAGCGCAAGGCCGCGCAGCGGCTGGGCATCTTCGACGACGCCTCGCTGCCGCGGAACCGCGAGATCGAGGACGCGCTGCGCGACTACCAGCGGCTGTTCCTCGGCGACCGGCAGCAAGCCGACCTGCGCCACCGACGCGAAGCCGCGCTGCGCGCCTTCGAGTTCTTCGCCGCCTTCCAGCCACGCCTGGTCGGTCCGGTGCTGGACGGCACCGCCGACGCGCATTCGCCGGTGCTGCTGCACCTGCACAGCGACGACGCCGACGCGGTGCCCCGCTGGCTGGACGAACAGGGCATCCCCGCGCAGGCCCGTACCCGGCGGCTGCGGCTCGACCGCGAGCGCGAGGCCGAGGTGCCGGCCTGGCTGTTCGGCGCCGAGGGGCTGGGGTTCGAGGTGCTGGTGCTGCCACTGGACGGCCTGCGCCAGGCGCCGCTCTCCGCCATCGACGAGAAGCCGATGCGGCGCGCGTCGGCGGCGCAGCTGCGGACGCTGCTGGCGGACGACTGACGCCGCGGCATCGAGGATCGGCCCATCGGCTCGTGGGCCCGGTTTTCGCCCGCCATCCACGCCATGACGCAGAAAAAGAAAACGCCCCTCGCGGGGCGTTTTCCATCGCGGGCGATGCGGCGCCGGCTCAGCGCTTGGCCATGTCCACGTAGTCGCGCTGGACCGCGCCGGTGTAGATCTGGCGCGGGCGGCCGATGCGGTTCTCCGGATCCTCCTGCTGCTCCAGCCAGTGGCTGACCCAGCCGGCGGTGCGGGCGATCGCGAACATCACGGTGAACATCTCCACCGGGATGCCCAGCGCCTTGTAGATGATGCCGCTGTAGAAGTCGACGTTCGGGTAGAGCTTGCGCTGGATGAAGTAGTCATCCTTCAGCGCCGCCTCTTCCAGGCGCACCGCCACTTCCAGCAGCGGGTCGTTGACGTTGAGCGCGCCCAGCACCTCGTGGGTCATCTTGCGCACCAGCGCCGCGCGCGGATCGTAGTTCTTGTAGACGCGGTGGCCGAAGCCCATCAGGCGGAACCCGGACTCCTTGTCCTTGGCCTTGTCGACCGCGGACTTCACGTTCTCCGGCTTGCCGATCTCGGCCAGCATCTTCAGGACGGCCTCGTTGGCGCCGCCATGCGCCGGGCCCCACAGCGCGGCCACGCCGGCGGCCACGCTGACGTACGGGTTGGCGCCGGTGGAGCCGACCAGGCGGACGGTCGAGGTGGAGGCATTCTGCTCGTGGTCGGCGTGCAGGATGAACAGCAGGTCCATCGCCTTGGCGGCGACCGGGTTCAGCTCCAACGGCTCGCTCGGCACTTCCTTCATCATGTGCAAGAAGCGGGTGGTGAAGTCGAGGTTGTTGCGCGGATAGCGGATCGGCCAGCCGATCGAATAGCGGTAGCAGGCCGCGGCGATGGTCGGCACCTTGGCGATCAGGCGGATCGCGGCCAAGCGGCGCTGCTCCGGGTCCTCGAGGTCGAGGTCGTTGTGGTAGAAGCTGGCCAGCGAGCCCAGCATGCCGGTCAGCATCGCCATCGGATGCGCGTCGTGGCGGAAACCGTACAGGAACGTGCGGAACGCCTCATGCATCATCGTGTGGTGGGTCACCTCGTGCTCGAAGCTGGCCAGCTGCGCCGGGCTGGGCAGTTCGCCGTGCATCAGCAGGTAGGCCACCTCGGTGAAGGTGGACTTCTCGGCCAGCTGCTCGATCGGGTAGCCGCGGTACAGCAGCACGCCGGCGTCGCCGTCGATGTAGGTGATGGCCGACTTGCAGCTGGCGGTGGCACCGAAGCCCGGATCGTAGGTGAAGCAACCGGTTTCCTTGGGCAGCTTCGCGATGTCCACGCAGGGCTGGCCCAGGGTCGGCTTCAGCACGGGCATGGCGACCGTCTTGTCGCCTGCGGTCAGGGTGATCTGGTCAAGTTCGGACACGATGCAACTCCATTGGGGGTGCGCGGCAAGCGGCCCACGGGCCATGCGCCAGCGCATGGGAAAACGGAATTATCGCATATGCCGCCCGCGCCCGACCCCGGACGAAAGTCGCACTCCCGGGCCGCTGTGGCGCCAAAAACGGAACGGCCGCCCCGAGGGCGGCCGTTCGCGCGATGAAGCGTGCTTGCGCTTACTTGCCGTAGCGCTTGCGGAACCTGTCCACGCGGCCGCTGGTGTCGATCACCTTGTTCTGGCCGGTGTAGAAGGGGTGCGAGGACGACGAGACTTCCACCTTGATCAGCGGGTACTCGTTGCCATCTTCCCACTTCACCGTCTCCTTGCTGGAGAGGGTCGAGCGGGTCAGGATCTTGAAGTCCGAGGTCACGTCCTGGAAGACGACGTCGCGGTATTCGGGATGGATGCCGGCTTTCATGATGCAGACTCTGGGAGGATCGGAGAAAGAGCCGCGTATTCTAGCGGCCCTCCCGCCCCGGGCGCAAGTCCACCCCTCCGGGCGGGCCGCGCCGGCCTAGCCGGCGGCCAGCGCCGCCTCGATCATCGCCTCGAACCGGGCCTGGTCGTAGCGCATCAGGATGGCCACGTTGTCGGGCGCGCCGGTCTGGCGGTTCCAGTCCACGATGGTGGCGCCACGGGCGTGCTGGCCGGCGGTTTCCACCGCCAACGACCGCTCGAGCATCTCCAACGCACCCTCCGGCTGCAGGGCCAGCGCCATCGCCAGCGCGTCGGCGGCATGCCAGCGCTCGCCGCGCCCGGCCTTGGCCCAGGCGCGGGTGTGGGCGGAAATGCCGGCATAGAACCGCGCCCGCGGCGAGTCCGCGGCCAGCCAGCGCTCGGCGTCGTCGTGGCGGAAGCCGTGCGCCAGCACCGCCTCCCAGTCGGCCAGCTCGACCTTCGGGAAGGCCGAAAACACGATGTGCGCCGCTTCCGGATCGAACGCGATGTTGAATTCGGCGGCCGGCGTGATGTTGCCGTGCGCGGTCACCGCGGCGCCCATCACCACGCAGCGCGCCACCCGCGACGGCAGGGTGGGATCCAGCTTCAGCGCCAGCGCCAGGTTGGTCAGCGGCCCCAGCGCGACGAGCAGCAGTTTGCCTGCGTGCTGGTGCGACAGCCGCAGGATGGCCAATGCGGCGTGCTCGGCCTCCGCCGCGCGGCCGGCCCTGGCGTAGCCGGTGTCGCCGAAGCCGTCGCGGCCGTGGACGTAGGCAGCATCGCGCGCCGGGAACACCAGCGGCGCGTCGGCACCGGCAAACACCGGCGCGTCCACGCCGCAGACCTCGCACAGCTTGAGTGCGTTGGCGACGGTGTGGCCGAGGCCGACGTTGCCGGCGGCGATGGTCAGGCCGACCACGTCGAAACGCGGGTCGTTGAAGGCCATCAGCAGGGCCAGCGCGTCGTCCACGCCGGGGTCGGTATCGATGAGGAGCGGGATGCGGTCGGCTGTCATCGGGACATTATGTCCCAGCGACAGCGCCAGGCCGCGGGACTACCCTGCCGGCACGGAACCTCCGGCGATTGCGAGACCGGGATTTTTATATTAGATTTATCTAAAGTTAGATCCGGGAGCCATCCTCCGTGGAACTGCTGCGCCGCGCCAAGCGCCACATCGCCTGGATCCTGATCGCCAAGATCGGGCTGATCGCGCTGCTGTACGCCCTGTTCTTCGCCCCCGCACATCGCCCGGACGTCGATGCCGACGCCGTGGGCCGCCGCCTTGAATCAACCCCGAGGTAAGTGCCATGCCCGACCTGCACGTCGTCGACCTGTCGCGGCTCCAATTCGCGATCACCGCCCTGTACCACTTCCTGTTCGTCCCGCTGACGCTGGGCCTGGCGCTGCTGCTGGCGATCATGGAAAGCGTCTACGTGATGACCGGGCGCCTCATCTGGAAGCAGATGGTGAAGTTCTGGGGCGTGCTGTTCGGCATCAACTTCGCCATGGGGGTCGCCACCGGCATCACCATGGAGTTCCAGTTCGGCACCAACTGGGCCTATTACTCGCACTACGTCGGCGACATCTTCGGCGCGCCGCTGGCCATCGAAGGCCTGATGGCGTTCTTCCTGGAAAGCACCTTCGTCGGCCTGTTCTTCTTCGGCTGGGACCGCATGAGCCGGCTCCAGCACATGGTGGTGACCTGGCTGATGGCGCTGGGCGCCAACTTCTCGGCCCTGTGGATCCTGATCGCGAACGGCTGGATGCAGAACCCGGTGGGCGCCGAGTTCAACTTCGAGACCATGCGGATGGAAGTGACCGACTTCGCCGCCGTGCTCTTCAATCCCGTGGCGCAGTCGAAGTTCGTGCACACCGTGAGCGCGGGCTACGTGACCGGCGCGATGTTCGTGCTGTCGATCAGCGCCTACTACCTGCTGAATGGGCGCAACCTGCAGTTCGCGAAGCGCTCCATCACGGTGGCGGCCAGCTTCGGCCTAGCCTCCGCGCTGTCGGTGGTGGTGCTGGGCGACGAGAGCGGCTACACCGCCTCGGAGAACCAGCACATGAAGGTGGCGGCGATCGAGGCCGAGTGGCATACGGCCCCGGCACCGGCGTCGTTCACCCTGTTCGGCCTGCCCAGCATGGAGGAGCGAGAGACCAAGGCGGCGGTGCGGATCCCGTGGGCGCTGGGCATGATCGCCACCCGCTCGCTGGACGAGCAGGTGCCGGGCATCCATGACCTGGTGGAGCAGAACAAGCAGCGCATCCGCAACGGGATCGAGGCGCATGCGGCGCTGGCCGCCGTGCGCGCGGACCGGACCAACCCGGAGAAGCAGCAGGCGTTCCTGGCCAAGCGCGAGGACCTGGGCTTCGGCCTGCTGACCCTGAAGTACGTGGACGATCCGGCCAAGGCCGACGAACGCGTGATCGAGCAGGCCGCCTGGTCGACCGTGCCGAACGTGCCGGTGCTGTTCTTCTCGTTCCGGATCATGGTGGCGCTGGGCTTCTTCTTCATCGCGCTGTTCGCCTGGGCCTTCTTCCTGGCGAGCAAGCGCAAGCTGGAGAACCCGCGCTTCCTGCGCATCGCGCTGTGGAGCCTGCCGCTGCCGTGGATCGCCGCGGAGCTGGGCTGGATCGTGGCCGAATACGGCCGCCAGCCCTGGGCGATCGACGGTGTGCTGCCGACCTTCCTCGGCGTCTCGTCCACCAGCAGCGCGCAGGTCACCGGCAGCCTGATCGGTTTCGTCGTGCTGTACACCACGCTGGCCGTGTTCGACGTGTTCCTGATGCGGCGCATGGTCAAGGCCGGGCCCGAAGGCCTGAAGCTGTGGCCACTACCGGAGGCGCAGCAGGCGCACGAGACCCACGCCACCGCCAAGGAGAACGGCCATGTTTGACTACGGCACCCTGCGCGAGATCTGGTGGCTGCTGCTGGGCATCCTGCTGATCGGCTTCGCCGTCACCGATGGCTACGACCTGGGCCTGGGCGCGATCTACCGGTTCATCGCCCGCGACGACACCGAGCGCCGGATGGCGCTGGAGGCCATCGAGCCCCATTGGGAGGGCCACCAGGTCTGGTTCATCCTCGGCGGCGGCGCGGTCTTCGCGGCCTGGCCGATGCTCTACGCCGCATCGTTTTCCGGCTTCTACTTCGCGATGCTGCTGGTGCTGCTGGCGCTGATCCTGCGACCCGTCGGCTTCAACTTCCGCAACAAGGTCCAGCACCCGGCGTGGCGCAACGCCTGGGACTGGGCCCTGACGGTGGCCGGCGCGGTGCCGTCGCTGGTGTTCGGCGTGGCATTCGGCAACCTGTTCCTGGGCGTGCCCTTCCACTTCACCGACAACCTGCTGCCGGTCTACGACGGCCGGTTCTTCGGCCTGTTCCATCCGTTCGCACTGATCGCGGGCGTGGTCAGCCTGGCCATGCTGGTGATGCACGGCGCCACGTTCGGCGCGATGAAGGTCGACGGCCCGGTGGGCGACCGCGCGCACCGCGTGGCGCGCGTGGCGGCGGTGGTCACGCTGGCCGCCTTCGCGGCTGCCGGCGCCTGGCTTGCGTCCCTGCCGGGCCACGCCATTGTCGCCGGCGCCCTGGCGGACGGGCCGTCGAATCCGCTGGGCAAGCAGGTCGTGGTGGAAGCCGGCGCCTGGCTGGGCAACCAGCGGGCCCACCCGGTGCTGTGGCTGGTGCCGGGACTGGCCGCCCTGTCGATGCTGGCGGTGGCGGTGGTGCGCCAGCGGGTGATCGCCTTCGTCGCCAGCGCCGTGGCGGTGGCCACCATCATCCTGACCGCCGGCATCGCGCTGTTCCCCTTCCTGCTGCCATCGGCCACCGATCCCGGCCATGGCCTCACGGTCTGGGATGCCTCGTCCAGCCAGCGCACGCTCGGAATCATGCTGTTCGCCACCGCGGTGTTCCTGCCGCTGGTGCTGGCCTACAGCACCTGGGCGTTCCGGATCATGCGCGGCAAGGTGACCCGCGCCCACGTCGAAGAACAAGCACGCAACGGAGGTGGCTACTGATGTGGTACTTCACCTGGATCCTCGGCATCGCCTTCGCCGCCGCGTTCGCGATCCTCAATGCCATGTGGTACGAGCTGCACAGCGACCGCGCGCGCGGCGTGAAGCGGCCGTTCGAAGCCCCCTGAGGGCGCCGCGTTGGCACGGCTCCTGTCCCTGCTGTGCGGGACCGGCCTGGCGCTGGCCCTGCTGTTCCTGCCCGCCGCTCGCGGGCAGGAACTCACGGCGTCCGAGCACGGGCGGATGACGCTGGTGCTGCTGGCGATCTGCGCCCTGTTCGTGCACGGCAGCGGGTTCCGCTTCCATGCGCGCTGGGCCACGCGCCTGTTCTCGCCATGGGTCCTGTGGCCCGCGGCGGCGGCGGCCGCCGGTTTGTTCTGGACCGCCTGACCTGCGGGCTCAGCGGTAGCGGCGCAGGTAGCGCTTCTCGAACGCGGCCTTGGCCCAGTGCATCATGCGCAGCGGCGGGAGCGCGCGGCCGCCGTCGCCCTTGCGGGTGACCAGCAGGCCCCGGTCCAGCGTGTCCACGATGCACACCAGTTCGGCGGTGAACGCCTCCTCCGCCGGCTCGCCCCGCAGGGTGCGCAGCAGGTTCCGCGCGGCCACCTCGGCCTGCAGGTCGGCCTGGTGCGCCTGCTTGGGCAGCCAGTCGGGGCCGGGAAAGCTGCCGCCGTCGCCGGCAACGAAGGTGCAGGCAACACCGGGCACGCGGCACTGCGCATCGCCTTGGACGAAGCCACCGGGCGACCGCGGCAAGGCGGTGGCATCGAGCCACGCCTGCCCGGTCAAGCCAGGCATGAACACGGTCATCGCGCTGTCCAGGCGCGTGCGCTCCAGCTGCACGGCGTCGGCCTCGAAGCGCTGCGGTTTTTCGCCCAGCACCGCGTCGATGCCGCGCTTGCGCATCTCGCCCAGGATCAGGCCGACCGCCTTCTCGCCCAACCGCTGGCCGGGCTTTTCCGACGGGCTGAAGAACACCAGCCGGAAGCGGTCCCGGCGGCGCTGCTTGCGCAGCAGGGTGTCGATGCCGAACACGAACTCGAACACCGGGCCGCCGCGCATGGCGATGGGCTCGTTCGGGTTGCTGCCGAAGCCGAAGCAGAGCGTGCCGCCGTCCAGCGCGGCCAGCCGGTCGCGGATCGCCTCGCCGGCGTCCACGCCCTCGCAGGGAATGATGGCGTGCTCGATGCCCGGCAACTTGCGGATGAAGCGCGCCCCGGTGGCGACGATCAGGCCGTCGTTGGCCACGTCGCCCGCGTCGGTGCGCAGGGTGCGCGCATCCGCTGACAGCCCGGTGGCGCGGGCGCGATGGAAGGCGATGCGCTCGCGGCGCAGGAAGCCGTCCAGCGGCACCACCAGGTCGGCGCGGCTGCGCAGGCCCGCCGGAATCCAGATGGTGCCGGGCAGGTAGTGCAGCGCCGCCTCCGGGGCCACCAGGGTGAGCTCGGCGTCCGGCGCGTGCCGCCGCAGGGTGCGCAGCGCGGTGAGTCCGGCGAAACCGGCGCCAACGACGGTGATGCGTTCGCCCATCGCCGTGCGCCTCAGTGGCTCGCGCCCAGCGCCTGCCGCAACTTGGCCTCGGTGCTGGTCATGCCGGCCTTGCGGCCCAGCGCCAGCGCGGCGTCCTGCGGCAGGCCGTCCTGTTCCGCCTGCTCCAGCGCCAGCAACGCGCCGGCGCGGTTGCCGCTGGCGCAATGCACCAGCACGCCACCGCCATGCGCGGGCGCCAGCGCCGCGTGCAGGGCGCGCGCATTGTCGGGGTTGATGCCGTCCGCGCCGGCTACCGGGATCTCGACGTATGCGAGGCCGGCGGCACGCACTTCGGCGGCCTCGTCGCGCCCCTGCAGTTCGGCCGACGTGCGCAGGTTGACCACGGTGCGCACACCCAGCGCCTTGATCGCGGCCCAATCGGTGGGCGCCGGCTGACCGGCGGTGTACAGCCCGGGCAACGGCTGCAGCAGGGGGACGCTGGTCGCCGGGGCCTGCTGCGCCTGCGCGCCGACGGCTCCCAGGGCCAGTGCAAGGGCGAAGAGAATGCGTGCGTTCATGCCTGTGCCTCGGTTGTGGGGGAGAGTTCGTCGAAGGCGCGCAGCGCCTCCGCCGCGTAGATCATGGACGGGCCGGCCCCCATGTAGATCGCCATCGACAGCGTTTCCAGCACTTCCTGACGGGTCGCGCCGGCCTGGATCGCCGCCTTGGCATGAAAGCCGATGCAGCCGTCGCAGCGGGTGGCGATGGCGATGCCCATTGCGATCAACTCCTTCGTCTTGACATCCAGCGCGCCGGGCTTGAGCGCCTCGCGTGCCAGCTGCGAGAAGCCGCGCATCGGCTCCGCAGCGCCCGCGCGCAGCGTGCCGATGGCGGCATTGAGGTCGTCGATCAGGTCGGGGTAGGACTGGCTCACGGACACACTCCGGGTGCTTACAGGAACTGGCGCGTCCAGCGCACGATGTCGGCCGCGCCCAGCGCGCCGGCCTGGCGCGCGATCTCACGCCCGTCGCGAAACAGCGCCAGCGTGGGGATGCTGCGGATGCCGAAGCGGCTGCCCAGCGCGGGCTGCGCCTCGGTGTCCACCTTGGCCAGCCGCACCGCCGGCTCCAGCTGCGCGGCGGCGGCTTCGAAGTGCGGCGCCATCATCCGGCACGGACCGCACCACGGCGCCCAGAAGTCCACCAGCACCGGCAGCCCGGCCCGCTCCACGTGGGCATGGAAACCGGCATCGTCCAGCGCCAGCGGATGGCCGGTGAACAGTGCCACGCCGCACTTGCCGCACTTGGGGCCCTCGGCCCGCCGCGCATCGGGCACGCGGTTCAGGCCGTTGCAAGCCGGGCAGGCGACGAGGGTGGACGGTGCGCTCATGCCGCCCTCCCCGCGCCTCCGGGCAGGTATTCGGTGCCGTCGGCATCGATGATGCGCACGTCCACCTGCATGCCTTCGCGCACGCTCTGGGTGACGATGCAGAACTCCTCGAACTGGCCCAGCACGCGATCGAAGTGCTCCAGCCCGGCGGCGGCATCCGACAGCCGGATCGCCACCTCGGCGCGCGGGATTCGCCAGCGTCCGGCCTCGTTGCGCGCTTTGTGGGCGACGATCTCGGTGCGGATCGGGCCCGGGGCGTTCTTGAACTTGCGCAGTGCGAACAGGAGGCTCGCCGACAGGCAATTGGCCACGCCCGCCAGCAGCAGGTGCGAGGGATTCGGGCCCGTGCCGCCCCCCAGCGGCGCCGACTCGTCGCTGTGCAGCGCGTCCAGCCCGGTGCCTTCGAAGCTGATCCGGAACGCGTAGGGGCCCTCCTGCTCCAGCAGCAGGCGGATGCCGTCGTCTTCGCTCATGCCTCTCCTCCCGTCATCGGCTCACGCGGTCTTGGCGGCATCCAGCGTACGCCGCCGCAGCACGTAATACAGCAAGGGGATCACGACCAGGGTGAGCAGCGTGCTGACGAAGATGCCGAAGATCAGCGAGATCGCCAGGCCGTTGAAGATCGGATCGTCGAGGATGAAGAACGCGCCCAGCATCGCCGCCACGCCGGTCAGCACGATGGGCTTGGCGCGCACCGCGCAGGCGTCGATCACCGCGTCCACCAGCGGCACACCGCGCTCGGTCTCCTGATTGATGAAGTCCACCAGCAGGATCGAGTTGCGGACGATGATGCCGGCCAGCGCGATCATGCCGATCATGCTGGTCGCGGTGAACTGCTTGCCCAGCAGGGCATGGCCGGGCATCACGCCGATCACGGTCAGCGGGATCGGCGCCATGATCACCAGCGGCACCAGGTAGCTGCGGAACTGCGCGACCACCAGCAGGTAGATCAGCACCATGCCGGCGGCGTAGGCGATGCCCATGTCGCGGAAGGTTTCATAGGTGATCTGCCACTCGCCGTCCCACTTCACAGCAAAGCCACTGGTATCGGCCGGCTGGGTGATGAACGTCTGCGCCAGCGTCTGGCCGGCCACCTTGTGGTCGTCCAGCTGGCCGACGATGCCGAACATGCCGTACAGCGGACTGTCGAGCTTGCCGGCTTCGTCCGCGGTCACGTAGACCACGGGCAGGCCGTCCTTGTGGTGGATGGCGCCGTCCCACGTGGCCTTCTCCACGCGCACCAGCTCGGACAGCGGCACCAGCTGGCCCTGCGCGCCGCGCACCTTCAGCGCCAGCAGCGAGGCCAGCGAGGCCTGGTCCTGCGCCGGCAGGCGCAGGCGCACCGGGCGCGGATACTTGGACGCGCCGTCATGCACGTAGGTGGCGTCCAGCCCGGACACGCCCATGGCGATGGCGTCGGCGATGGCCGACTGCGGCACGCCGAGGCGCGCGGCGCGCTCGCGGTCCACCACGATCTGCTCACGCGGCGCGGCCGCCTCCACGCTGGTGTCGACGTCGACGATGCCCTCGGTGGCGGCGAAGCGCTCCTTCGCCAGCGCCAGCGCGACCCTGCGCTGGCCGGCGTAGTCGGGCCCGTACACCTCCGCCACCAGCGGCGAGAGCACCGGCGGACCGGGCGGCACTTCGACCACCTTCACCGAGGCGCCGTACTTCGTGCCCACCTGCGCCAGCATCGGCCGGATCGCCAGCGCGATCTCGTGGCTCTGGCGCTTGCGGTGGTGCTTGTCCACCAGGTTCACCTGCAGGTCGCCCACGTTGCTGCCACTGCGCAGGAAGTACTGCCGCACCAGCCCGTTGAAGTTGATCGGCGCCGCGGTGCCGGCATAGGCCTGGTAATCCAGCACCTCCGGCACGGTGTCGAGCTTGGCGGCCAGTTCGGCCAGCAGCGCGTTGGTCTGCTCCAGCGTGCTGCCCTCCGGCATGTCCACCACCACCTGCACCTCGGACTTGTTGTCCAGCGGCAACATCTTCAGCACCACCAGCTTGAACACCGCCAGCGACGCGGCCAGAACCACCAGCCCCGCCATCGAGGCGAACAGCAGGGTGCGCTTGCGGCCGGCGCCGGCGCCGCGCAGGAACGGCGACATCACCCGTTCGAACAGCCGGTGCAGCCAGCCCGCTTGTTTCTCTTCGTGGGCGTGGTCGCCTGCCGCCGCGTGCCCGTGGCGGGCCAGCAGCTTGAGCGACAGCCACGGGGTGACGACCAGGGCGATGGCCAGCGACAGCAGCATGCCGACCGAGGCGTTGATCGGGATGGGCCGCATGTACGGGCCCATCAGGCCCGACACGAACGCCATCGGCATCAGCGCGGCGATCACGGTGAAGGTGGCCAGGATGGTGGGGCCGCCCACTTCGTCCACCGCAGGCGGGATCGCCTCGCGCAGCGACTTGCCGTCGCGGGCCATGTGCCGGTGGATGTTCTCCACCACCACGATGGCATCGTCTACCAGGATGCCGATCGAGAAGATCAGCGCGAACAGGGACACGCGGTTGAGGGTGAAGCCCATCACCTTGGACGCGAACAGGGTCACGGCCAGGGTCAGGATGACCGCGGTGCCGACCACGATGGCCTCGCGCCAGCCCAGCGCGAACAGCACCAGCAGGACCACGCTGGCGGTGGCGAAGACGAGCTTCTGGATCAGTTTCTGCGCCTTGTCGCTGGCGGTGGCGCCGTAGTCGCGGGTCACGCTGACGTGTACGCCCGCGGGGACCAGTTCGCCCTGCAGCCGGGCGACGCGATCCGCGATGGCGGTGGTGATGTCGCTGGCGTTGCTGCCCGGCTTCTTGGCAATGGCCAGGGTGACCGCCGGGGCGGTGCCGGCCTGCGGCCCCTCGCGCCCGGCGGGCGCGCCGTGCCAGACGTAGCGGGTGGCAATGTCGCCGCGCGGCTCGATGGTGGCCACGTCCGACAGCAGCAGCGGCTTGCCGTCGCGGCTGCCGATGACCAGGCTGGCCACGTCGTCGGCAGTCGCAAGGTACGCGCCCGCCGTGACCGGCACCGCGCCCTGCGCCGTGTCCACGCGCTCGCCCGCCTGGTGCACCAGGTTCGCCGCCTGCAGCGCCTGCGCGAGGTCGTTGGCACCCATGCCGTAGGCCGCCAGCTTGGCCGCATCCAGCGTGACCAGCACGCTGCGGTCGGGTGCACCGATGGTGTAGATGTCGCGGGTGCCCGGGATGCGCTTGAGCTCGGCCTCCAGCGTATGCGCCACCTCGGCCAGCCGGCTGGCGTCCATCGCCGGATCGTCGCTCCACAGGGTCAGCGCCATCACCGGGACGTCATCGATGCCCTTCGGCTTGACGATGGGCTGGCCGACGCCGGCGCGGGCAGGCAGGAAATCGGCGTTCGAGAACACCTGGTTGTACAGGCGCACCAGCGCCGGCTGGCGCTGCACGCCCACTTCGAATTCCACCGTCAGCACGGCCATGCCCGGCCGGCTGATCGAATAGACGTGCTTGACGCCCTCGACCTCGGACAGCTTCTGCTCCAGCGGGGTGGAGACCCACTGCTCGACGTCGCGGCTGCTGGCGCCATCGAACGGGACGATGACGTTGGCCATCGTGACGTCGATCTGCGGCTCCTCCTCGCGCGGCGTGATCATCACCGCCAGCAGGCCCAGCAGCAGGCCCATCACCGCCAGGATCGGCGTCAGCGGGTTGCTCTGGAACGCCGCGGCCAACCGGCCGGAGATTCCCATGCGCGCGTCCTTATTCACGACCGCCCTCCGCCGCCTTGCGCAGCGCGGCCAGTGCCTGGACGGCGGCGACCGGGTCGCGCGCCACCACGTCGCCGGCCCGCAGGCCCGAGATCACCTCGACCGTCTCGCCGCTGCGCGCGCCAAGCCGGAGCTGGCGCAGCAGCAGGCGCCCGTCCTGCACCACGTAGGCACCGGACAGCTCGCCGCGCTGGGCGATGCTGGCCGCGGGGATGCGCACCCCGCCCGCGGCCTCGCCCGGGCCGATGGCATCGGCGGCGAACACGACCTTGGCGGTGGTCCCCGGGGCGGGCGCCGGATCCATTGCGGGCAGGGTCACCCGCACGTTGACGCTGTGGCTGATGGGATCGGCCGCCGGGAACACCACCACGTCCGCGGGCACCACGCGGGTGCCGTCGGCCAGCACCACGGTCGCCGCCGGATTGCGGCGGATCGCCTCGGCGCGGCTCTGCGGCACCGCCACTTCGATGCGCAGCGCCTCCGGCGCATACACGCTGACCAGCGGCATGCCGGGCGCAACGGTTTCGCCCGGCTCGACGTCGCGGCGCGCCACTACGCCGTCGTACGGCGCGCGCACCACGGTGTAGGCGGCCTGCTGGGCGGCCTGCGCGACCACCGCGGCGGCGGCGTTGCGCGCGGCCTCCGCCGAGTCACGGGCGGCGCGGGCCTGGTCGATCTGCGCCTTGGATACGTACTGCGCATCGGCCAAGGCGGCATAGCGCCGGTAGTTCTGCTGGGCCTCGGCGGCAGCAGCCTCCGCCGCCCGCAGTTGCGCGCGGGCGGCAGCGGCGCCGGCGTCCTGCTCCACCGCGGTGATCCGCAGCAGCACGTCGCCGGCACGCACCGGCTGGTTCACGTCCACCAGCACGGCCTGCACGCGGCCGGCCGTCTGCGCGGCCAGGTCGGCACGGCGGACCGCTTCGACCACGCCGTCCCATCCGCGTCCGGGCAGGCCCTGCCCGGCCTCGACCTTGAACGTGGCGAGATCGCGGGGCAGCGCGGGGGGGGCGGCAGGCGGCTCGCCGCCGCACGCGGCGAGCGCCAGCACGGCGGGCAACAGCAGGGGGCGCAGGGATCGCATGGTCGGAAGCCTCGTGGATATCAGCGGCAGCAGGACGCGTCGTTGGCGCGGCCGATGCCGAGCTTCTTCATCACCATCGCGGCGGGGCAGAAGCCGGTGAACGCGGACTGGAACAGGTTGAAACCGATGAACACGGTGAACCAGAAGAAATTGGGATGGACGAACTGGGTCAGCAGCACGCTGACCAGCACCATCACGCCGGCGAAGGCTTGCACGGCACGGTCGAGGCTCATGGGATGCTCCTTGGAACAGGGGGGAGGGAGGGTTGAGGGGTAACGGTCAGGACGGACGCTTCGCGTCCTTCAGCCGCTCGATACCGAGCAGGCCGAGGATGTGTTTTTCGTAGATCGGCTCGCTGGTGCCGTTGCGCATCTTGTAGAGGAAGTACTTCTCGAACCCGATCTTGGCCAGGTGCACCCACTTGCCGATCTTGGTCCAGGTGACGTTGCGCGGCGGGATCTGCGGCAGCGCCACGAAGGCCGCGCCGGTGTCGCCCATGTCGGCCAGGCACACGGCGTTCCAGGTGCCCTCGAAGTCGGGCGTTTCGCCCTTCAGCTCGGCCTGGATGTTGCGCACGATGGTGGTGACCATCGACTCGATCATGAAGCCGGTCTTGGGCGCACCGGTGGGGATCGGGGTCGCCTCCACCGGCGGGATCGCGACGCACACGCCGGCCGAGAAGATCTTCGGGTACTTCGGGCTGCGCTGGTGCTTGTCCACGATGACGAAGCCGCGCGGATTGCACAGGCCCTCCACCGCGGCCACCGCCTCGACGCCCTTGAACGCCGGCAGCAGCATGGAGAACTTGAACGGCACCACCTGCGGTTCCAGTGGCTGGCCCTTGTCGTCGTGGGGCACCACGGTCATTTCGCCGTCGCGCACCTCGGCCACCTTGCTGTTGACGATCCACTTGATGTGGCGCTGGCGCATTTCCGATTCCATCAGGCCCTTGGAATCGCCCACGCCGCCCAGGCCCATGTGGCCGATGTAGGGCTCGCTGCTCACGAAGGTCATCGGCACCTTGTCGCGCAGCTTGCGCTTGCGCAGGTCGGCGTCGAGGATCATCGCGAACTCGTAGGCCGGGCCGAAGCAGCTGGCGCCCTGCACCGCGCCGATGACGATCGGGCCGGGGTTCTGCAGGAACGCCTGGTAGGCCTCCCACGCGTGCGCCGCATGCGGGGTGGTGCAGACCGACTGGGTGAAGCCGCCGTCCGGGCCGGTGCCGGGCACCTCTTCGAACGCCAGCTTCGGCCCCGTGCAGATCATCAGGTAGTCATAGGGGATGCGCTCCCCCGTTCCGGTCACCACCGCGTCGCCCGCGGCGTCGATCCGCTCGACGCCGCTACCGTCGTAGCGGATGCCGTGCTTGCCGACATGCTCGGCCACGGGCAGGGTGATCTCGTCCGGCTTGCGCCAGCCCACTGCCAGCCAGGGGTTGGAGGGCGTGAAGCTGAACAACTCGCCCTTGCCCACCAGCACGATCTCGTGCCCCTTCCCGAGCGTCTCGCGCAGCTCGTACGCCGCGCTCATCCCGCCCAGCCCCGCACCCACCACGACGATCCTGGCCATCTGTGCTCCCCTCCGCCGACCGATTCGGCAACGCCAATAATTTAGACGTTGCTTATATTAGTGTCAACTGATATAAAATCAAGCCCGTGCCTGTACCATGCGCCCTCCCCGGGGCGCCCTGCCACTTCCCCCGCGAACACCCCCATGAGCAAGCCCCGCCGCACGACCGCAACCCCACCGGCACCGCCGCTGGCGATGGATCCGGAGGCCATGCGCGCCCATGCCGCCGACGCGGCGCAACTGCTGCGCGCGTTGGCCAACGACAAGCGCCTGATGCTGCTCTGCCTGCTGGTGGAGGGGGAGCGCTCGGTGGGCGAACTCAACGCCAAGGTGGAGCTGAGCCAGTCGGCGCTGTCCCAGCACCTCGCGGTGCTGCGCGCGGACGGCCTGGTGACCACCCGGCGCGAGGCGCAGACGATCTACTACACCCTCGTGGACGGCCCGGCGCAGCGCATCCTCGGCGTGCTGCACGACATCTACTGCGGCATCGCGCCGGCCTGCGCGGCCTGACCATGCCCACCGCCCTCGTCGTCACCCCGTTCTTCCACGCGCCCAGCAACACTTGGAGCTACGTGGTGCACGACCCCGCCTCGGGGGAGGCGGCCGTGATCGACGCCGTGCTGGACTTCGACGCCAGCGCCGCCCGCACCTCGACCGCGTCGGCACGCGCCCTCGTCGACCATGTCGCCCACGAAGGCCTGGCGGTCCGCTGGCTGCTGGAAACGCACGCCCACGCCGACCACCTCAGCGCCGCGCACTGGCTGAAGAGCCACCACTGGCCGGATGCCACGCTGGCCATCGGTGCCGGCATCCGCAGCGTGCAGAAGACGTTCCGCCCGATCTTCAACTTGGGCGAGCATTTCCCGATCGACGGCTCGCAGTTCGACCACCTGTTCGAGGACGGCGAGGCCTTCCGCATCGGCGCGCTGGACGCGCGGGTGATCGCCGTGCCGGGCCATACCAGCGACAGCTGCGCCTACCTCGTCGGCGATGCGCTGTTCGTGGGCGACTCGCTGTTCATGCCCGACGGCGGCACCGCGCGCTGCGATTTCCCGGGCGGCGATGCGGCGACGCTGTACCGGTCGATCCAGCAGCTGTTCGCCCTGCCCGGCGCCACCCGCGTCTTCGTCTGCCACGACTACGGCCCGAACGGGCGCGCCGTCGCCTGCGAGACCACGCTGGCGGAACAGCGGCGGGCGAACATCCACGTGCGCGACGGCGTGTCCGAGGCCGAGTTCGTGGCCCTGCGCGAAGCGCGCGACGCCACGCTGGCGATGCCGGCGCTGCTGCTGCCGGCGGTTCAGGTGAACCTCCGCGCCGGCGCGCTGCCGGAACCGGAAGCCAACGGCGTGCGCTACCTGAAGCTGCCGCTGGACCAGTTCGGCAACGGCTGACGCTCAGGCCGCGGCGTAACGCGCCGCGCTACCCACCCAGCGCGCCACGATGCGATCGGCCATCGCCGGCTGGTCCTGCAGCAGGCGGTCGGCCAGCGCATGCACCCGCGGCAGCAGGTCGGCATCGCGCGCCAGGTCGGCCATGCGGAACGCGGCGACGCCGGTCTGGCGGGTGCCCAGCAGTTCGCCGGGGCCGCGCAGCTGCAAATCCTTTTCGGCGATGGCGAAGCCGTCGCTGGTCTGCCGCAGCGTGTCCAGCCGCTCGCGTGCCATCGCCGACAGCGGCGGCTGGTACAGCAGCACGCAGCTCGACGCCGCGCTGCCGCGCCCCACCCGCCCGCGCAGCTGGTGCAGCTGGGCCAGGCCGAGACGCTCGGCATTCTCGATCACCATCAGCGAGGCGTTGGGTACGTCCACGCCCACCTCGATCACCGTGGTCGCCACCAGCAGGCCGAGCGCGCCGTCCTTGAACGCACGCATCGTGACCTGCTTCTCGGCCGGCCTCATCCGTCCGTGGACCAGCCCCACCCGCACGCCGGGCAGCGCCGCCTGCAGGGCCTCGAAGGTGGACTGCGCGGCCTGCGCCACCACCTCGTCGGACTCATCGATGATCGTGCACACCCAGTACGCCTGCCGACCCTCCGCGCAGGCCGCACGGATGCGCTCCACCAGCTCGGGCCGACGCTCCGCGGACAGCGCGATCGTCGTCACCGGCGTGCGGCCGGGCGGCAGCTCGTCGATCGCGGACACGTCGAGATCGGCGTAGGCGCTCATCGCCAACGTGCGCGGGATCGGGGTGGCCGTCATCACCAGCTGGTGCGGCACGCCGGCACGGCCCTTGTCGCGCAGCGCCAACCGCTGGTGCACGCCGAAGCGGTGCTGCTCGTCGACGATGGCCAGCGCCAGGTCATGGAAGGCCACGCCCTCCTGCATCAGCGCATGCGTCCCGACGACGACCTGCGCGTCGCCGGACGCCACCTCCGCCAACGCCTTCGCCCGCGCCTTGCCGGTCACCTTGCCGGCCAGCCAGCACACCTTCAATCCCAGCGGTTCCAGCCAGTCCCGCAGGTTGTTCAAATGCTGCTCGGCCAGCAGCTCGGTGGGCGCCATCAGCGCCGTCTGCCGGCCATCGGCCACCGCCAGCAATGCGGCCATCGCCGCGACCACGGTCTTGCCGCTGCCCACGTCGCCCTGCACCAGCCGCAGCATCGGGCGCGGCTGGCGCAGGTCCTCGCGCAGCTGCGCATAGACCCGCGCCTGTGCCGACGTGAGCGCGAACGGCAGCGACTTCTTCAATTCAGCCACCAGTTTTTCATCGCCGCGCAGCGCGCGCGTGCCCTCGGCCTGCAGCGCCAGCCGCTGCCGGCGCAGGCCCAGCTGGTGGGCCAGCAGTTCCTCCAGCGCCAGCCGCCGCTGGGCCGGATGCAGGCCGCTTTGCAGCGCGGCGACGTCGGCATCGCGCGGGGGCATGTGCAGGGTGAGGATGGCCTCGCGCAGCGACGGCAGGTGCAGCGCGCGCCGCAGTGCTGGCGGCAGCAGTTCCAGCGCGGACTCGTCCGGAAGTCGCTGCAGGGCCTGCAGCACCAGCTTGCGCACGCTGGCCGGGCCGATGCCCTCGATGGCCGGATAGACCGGATCCAGCGTTTCGCCCAGCGCCACTTCGCCACCCAGCACCTGATAGCTGGGATGCACGATCTCCAGCCCGAACTGGCCGGGCCGCGGGGTGCCGTAGGCGCGCACGCGCGCGCCCACCGCAAACTGCGCCACCTGCGCTGCGCGGAAATGGAAGAACCGCAGCACCAGCGTGCCGCGGCCTTCATCGGACAGCGCCACCCGCAGCATCGGCCGGTAGCGGAAGCCGCGCTCGACCGCCTCCACCCGTCCCTCCACCTGCGCCGCCACGCCCGGCTGCAGCAGCCTGATGGGGGTGACAGCGGTGCGGTCCTCGTAGCTGCGCGGCAGGTGCAGCCACAGGTCCTGCAGGGTGGAAAGCCCGCGCGCAGCCAGCTTCTCC
>DASWXO010000111.1:0-15526 GCA_036405455.1 Thermomonas sp.
AGGCGCGCCTCGGCGTCGGGACGTTCGGCCTGCCGCAGCGCGGCCAGCGCAGCGCGGGCCTGGTCGCGGCGGGCCTCCAGGTCGCGTGCCCGCAGCACCACCAGCACGTCGCCCGGCGCCACGCGGTCGCCGTCCATCACCCGGCGCTCCAGCACCAGCCCGGTGATTTCGGGGCCCACCTGCACCCGCGACGGCGCGGCGATCCGGCCGGTGGCCACCACGTTCTGCACCAGCGGCCCCGACAGGACGTCGTAGCCCGGCAGCACCGGGCCGCGGAGCTTGGCCAGGCCCCACAGCGCCAGCAACCCGATCGCCGCAACCGCGGCGGCGAGCCATCCGAGGCGGCGGGGCAGGGCATGGGGCATGGCGAGGGTCCGGTGGGCGGAAGTCGCCATTCTTGCCGACCCAGGCAAGGGTGTCGATGCACGGTCGCGACAGGCATGCCTTCCCGCGTCTTAGCAAAGATTTAGGAAACCCTTAGGCACTCCTTAGCAACGAACCCGGAAGCAGGTCGATAGCCTGCTCGCGCTGGCCGGCCGTGTCCGGTCGGATCCCCTTTTCGATCGTTTCCCCCGGAGTTCCCATGCATCCGCAGTCCCGCTACAACATGTACGAGGTCATCCACAAGGCGCTGCGCGCGCGCCTGTCCCGCACGCTGGTCGCCATCGGCCAGCTGGACGTGGACGACGAGCCCAGCGTGCGCGAGCTGGAGGCCGAGGTCGCCACCACCCTGGCGATGATGCGCGGCCACCTTGCGTCCGAGAACGCCTTCGTGCACACCGCGATGGAGGCCCGCGCGCCCGGCTCCACCCGCCGCATCGCCGAGGAGCACGCGCACCACGAGGACGACATCGACGTGCTGGCCGCGGCCTGCGCCACCCTGGCGGCCGCCACGCCGGGCGAGCGGCAGCCGCTGGCGCAGCGCCTGTACGTGATGTTCGACCTGTTCGTGCAGGACAACCTCGTCCACATGCGCCACGAGGAAGACCACCACAACGCGGTGCTGTGGGCGATGTACAGCGACGCCGAGATCGTGGCCATCGAGCAGGCGCTGGTGGCCGCTTTGCCGCCGGAGAAGAAGGCGCTGTACCTGCACGCCATGCTGCCGGCGGTGCCGACCCGCGACCGCGCCAAGCTGCTGGGCGGGTTGCGCGAGGCGCTGCCGCCGGAGGCGTTTGCGGGGCTGTATGCGTCGGTGCTGCCGTTGCTGGACGCCCCGGCGCAGCGCCGCCTAGCCGCGGCGCTGGGCGAGCCCGTGGCGCTGGCCGACGCCGCCTGAGCGCGGCTCAGGCCATCTCCAGCAGGGTGACCCGTCGTCCCACGTGCAGGCGCAGGCGCCCGCGGCCGGTCTTTTCCAGCCGCAGGGCGCCGCCGCGCTCGGCCAGCCGCTTGCCCAGCAGGATCAGCCGCGCTTCGAGGTTGTCGGTGATGTCCGGCAGCCCGATGGCCGGGTCGCGCCGCAGTTCGCGGTTGGAGAAATCCACCCGGCCGTCGCGGGTGTAGGCCTGCAGCAGGCGCCACAGGATGGCGCCGGCGACGCCCTTGATCAGGTAGTCGTCATCGAGGAACAGGCTGTTGTCGCGCGCGTAGCGGCGCACCTGCAGCGGCGCGGCGTCGGCGGCATCCGGCGGCGCGGCCTGCGCGGCGGGGGCGTCGTCCTCGGCGTCGGCGCAGTCCTCCAGCGCCCGGATCGCCCACGCCAGCGTGCCGGCGATGCTGGCCAGCGCGTCCTCGTCGTCGTGGTTGAAGCGGCCTTCCTCCGGGCTTTCCACGTACAGCAGGCCGATCGCCTCGTCGCCCAGCAGCACGGGCACGGCCAGCTGGCTGCCGGGTTCGGCCAGGCCCGGGAACGGGATGGCCATCTCCAGCGGGTCGGCCAGCCCGCGCGCCAGCGCGCTGTCGCGCACGGCCCGGCCGTAGGCATAGTCGGCGGCGCTGTAGTTGATGCGGATGGGCACGCCTTGCTGCGCGGCGACGCCGATGACGCCGGCACCGTCGGGGATCTCCGAGCCCACGCCCGAGCTGGCATACCCGCGGCTGGCCACCACGAACAGCCGCCCGCGGCCACGGTCGCGCAGCAGGACCATCGCATGGCGGATGTCGAAGCGGGTGTCCAGCGCTTCCAGCAGGGTTTCGAACAGGCCGGCCATGGTGTCCGCCCGCGCGAGCTGCGCGGCGGCCTCGCGCACGCGCGGCAACAGCCGCTTGTGGCGGAGCGGGGCGGCCGGGGCGTCGTCCACCGCCGCCACGTCCTCCACCGCATAGACGTCGCTGCCGCGCAGGTGGAACACGCCGCTCATGCCCGAGTGCGAGGCGATGCCGGCCAGCCGTGCCTTCATGGTCTCGAACAGCGGGCCTTCGCTTTCCGTGCGCAGGTAACGGAGCTGCAGGCGGTAGCGCGCGCCGCTCTCGGGGTTGATGGCGAACGCGGTGGCCTGCGGATTGGCCAGCACGTTCTGGCGGGTCTTGTTGAAGAACTGGAACGACAGCGCGACGTGGCGCGCATCCACCAGGTGGATGTGCGAGACATAGCTGATGTTGGGCGTGCCGTCCGCCGCGCAGGTGGCGACCACTGCCGGGATGCCGCCTTCCATGCAGTCGCGGATGGCGAACAGGTCGATGCTCACCGGCCACCCTCCAGCCGCTGGCCGGCCTGTGGCCCGGGCGTCTGCTCGAAGCCTTCGTGCGGGTGGCAAGCGATGGCGATGCGATCGGCCGGGGGCGCGTGCAGGATGGCCTGCGGGATGGCTGCCGGATAGCCGTAGCCGACGATGGTGGTCGCGAACGCGCGGGTGTAGGCGTCCACCGCGGCATGGTCGTCCGCGTCGAGTGCCTGCAGGCGCGCATCGGTCGCTTTCAGCTGCAGGGTGCGGTGGCTGACGATGTCGGAGAACACCACGGCGACCTGGCCGGTGGCGGCGATGTCGTCCAGCAGCGTCCCGGCCTGCGGGCCGTTCACGAACAGCCGCACCTCGCCACCCGGCAGCACCCGGCAGCCCACGCCGCGCGTCACCGACGGCCGCAGCCGCGCGTCGCGCGCGCCCAGGCTCATGGACACGCCGGACTGCATGAAGGCGGCGCGATCTGCGTCGAACCAGGCGGGAAGGTCGGGATGGGGCATCGCGGGCGGCGGCGATGGAACGGAGGCGGATCATAGCGCCGCGTCGCCTTGGACGCGGGCGCAGGCGCAGGCCCGGAACGAAGAAGGGAACCGGCGATGCGGTTCCCTTCGGGAGCTGCCGGGCTAGCGCGCGGCGCGGGTCTTGGGCAGCGGCGTCGGGGGCTTGCGCTGGGCCGCGTTGGAGCGGAACGACGTCGGCGTGTATTTGCGCAGCGGGGTGTTGCCGAGCACCTGGATGCGGCCGCCGCGGCGACGGAACTCGGCGATGTCGGCGGCGATGCTCTGGTGGGTGGCCTCTCGGGCGTCGACAGCGGGGGGCGTTGGCTTGCGGGCCATGCTTCTCCTTCTGTGGGGCGAGTGTCCAAAAATTATATTCAAAATCAATAATTTAGTCAAATAGTGCGACGGTCGTCGCAGATTCTGGCGCGCCCGCGCGGGCGTGCGCGGTGCGCACATGTGCCGGGCATGGCGTGCCGACAGGCGTGTCGGATGTGCTTCGGATCGGCTGGGAGTGCCAGCGCGGGCAGGGTCAGAGCAGCGAGCCGAGGGCGGTGGTCTGGGCTTCGGCGGCGCGGTCGCGGCCAGCGGACTTCGCCGCATAGAGGGCGCCGTCGGCGCGACCGACCAGCATCTCGGCGGTATCGCCCGGGTGGACGCAGGCGATGCCGATGCTCACCGTGACCTGCCGGTAAGGCCACGCGCGGGTGCGGAAGGCTTCCAGCAGGCGCTGCGCCGCGCGGCGTGCGCCCAGCGCGCCGGTGTCGGGCAGCAGCACCGCGAATTCTTCGCCGCCGAACCGTGCGGCGATGTCCTGCGGCCGCAGCACCGAGGCCAGCAGCTCGCCGGTGATCCGCAGGGCCTCGTCCCCGGCGAGGTGGCCGAAGTCGTCGTTGAAGTGCTTGAAGTGGTCGAGGTCGACCATCAGCAGCGAGAACGCCCGGTCCGATTCCCGATGGCCGCGCAGGAACCGGTCGAGCGCTTCGTCGAAGCCCCGCCGGTTGACCAGCCGGGTCAGCACGTCGATGTAGGCAGCGTCGTGGAACTGCTCGGTTTCGCGGCGCTGGCGGTCCAGGTTGTGCAGCAGCCAGGCCATCGCCACCACCATCGTCAGCGCGCCCAACCCGCTCAGATAGGCGACTGCGGCGATGACCTCGTCGTGGCTCCACCCCAGCGCGTCTTCGCCGGCACGGACCACGATGGCCACCAGCGGCGGCATGAGCATCGCCGGCAGTGCCGCCCGCCGCAGCAGCACGCCGCCGGGGCTGTCGGAAAAAGCGACCCGCATGATGCCCATCGGCGGCTGCAACAACAGCCAGCCCAGCGTCCCGAGGAGGATCAGGAAGGCCGTGGGCGCCGCGATGGGCACCAGCCGGATCGCACCCAGCTGGTAGCGATAGCCGGCAATCGCCAGCGAGATGGTGCCGATCGACAGCAGCACCGCCGCCAACAGGTGCGAGAGCCGCGGGCATTTGCGGCGACTGACCAGCAGGCCCTGCGTCCCCAGCAGCATCAGGGCCAGCGCGGTCGTTTGCGACATCCGCCCCGGCGGATTGCCCAGCAGCAGCGCTTCCGGGTCGGGGAACAGCTGGTTGATCCAGAGGTTGATCCCCGCGGCGTATTCGATGGCGGAGGCGCCGCCCATCAACAGCACCAGCAGGTTGGGCAGCCCGCAGCGCAGGCCGGAGGTGCGGCGGCTGGCGCAGGCCAGCAGGGCGGTCCCCGCGGCGAAGAAGGAGATGGCCGAGCTGGCTTTCATGACCGTCGCGCCGGCCATCAGCCGGGCGAGGTCCGGCAGCTGGAGTGCCCAACCCGCCAGCACCAGGACGCTGGCGACCAGCATCGTCGAGGCCGCGACCATGGCCAGGTGGTGCGGTCCGCGCAGGGGTTCGGGCACGGAGGCGATGGGCGGGGTGGGCAGCGGGTCTGTCATCGCGCCTGATGGTGGCAGAAAACGCTGCCTGAAAACCGGCGGCCCGGCATCCGACGGCTCGATCGCGTCGCCGCCTCGCGCCCGTGCGCCCGCCCGGGAACCGCGCTCAGGTCAGCACCGCCACGGCCAGTGCCGCCAGCGCCACGGCCAGCGCCGCTGCCGCCAGCCGGAAGGCGCGTGCGGCGCCGGCATCCGCCGCGAGGGGCGGCGCCGGGGACGGTTCCGGCGCGACCTCGCCACCCGTGCGCAGCATGTCCAACACGGTCGCCACGGTGGTGGCGTCGAAGCGGTAGGGGTCGAATGTCGCCAGGCCCTGGCGCTGCAGCAGGGCCTGCATGGGCGCGTCCAGCGGCACGTACTTCATCGACCATGCGGCGAAGCTGGTGCGATCGATGGGCTGGCGGTCCAGCACCTTCAGGTCGGTGTGCCGCGGATCGCGCTGCAGCGCGGCGTACAGCCGGTCCACGTCCTGCGCCCGGCCCTCGAGGCACTGGAAGAAGCAGCCGTCGCCGAAATACAGCGCCCCCACCAGCCCGCGCCGGGCGTTGTTCAGCCGCGACTGCGACAGGATGCGCGCCACGTTGGGCTCGATGCCGCGCTCGGCGGGCATCGGGGTGAAGGTGGAGCGGCTGACGTAGACGATCCGGACGAGATCGGACACGGTGGTACTCCCCGGTAGCGGCGACGTGCGGTCTACGGCGACGCAGTCGGGCCGGATGCGGCAGCGCCGAGGCCGGAGATCGGGACTTCCCGGTCAGCGCCCGCCGACCACGATGTTGAGGTGGTCGGGATCCCGCACCAGACGCAGCGGGCGCAAGGCGATCACCAGGTCCTTGATGGCGAAGCCCAGCGCCAGCACGCCGCCGACCAGCAGGCCCCAGCCCCAGGCCGGCAGCGCGAGGCGCCACGGCAGGCCGCTGCCCAGCACCACCAGCCCGGCCAGCACCCCGGTGCTGCCCAAGGTCGATTCCAGGCACAGGCAAGCCATGCGGCGCGGCTGTCCCGCAGGCGGCGCGGTCCGGCGTCGCCACAGTAACCAGAGGTCGCGCAGCAGGCCTTGCAGGAGCAAGAGTACCGCGCCGACCAGCAGCAGTGTGCCGACGTCGGGTGCTGCCGGGAGGCGCGCGGCCATGGCCCAGGCCGCGACGGCGGCCACGGGAATCAGAGCCAGTTCGGTGCGCTCGGCGTGTGTCACGGCACGTCTTACGCGGGGATGGGGCCGCAGGATGCAGGCATCTGCCACCGCGCTCAGGGGTTGCAGTGATCGCAATGCGCGGGATCCGCATGGGCGTGCGGCACCGGTCGATCCGCCTCGTGCCTGCAGCCGCGGCAGTGCAGCCGGTGCGCCCGGGGCAGCGTCGTCGGACGCAGGCACCACCTGCAGGGCAGGCCGGGCAGGGCCGCCGTGGGTACGAACCCGGGATCGCCGCAGGCGGGGCAACGGCTGCGCCAGCTGCGGACCAGGGCCAACGCGGCGCGCCGGATCCGTCGCCTGCGCGGCGGGCAGCGGTGGGCACGGAGGTCTGTTTCCACCCATGCCTCGCCGTGTTCGGCCAGCAGGCCTGCCACTGCGGCTTCCAACGTCTCCCGGTTTTCCAGCTGCTTGTGGAGGCCACGCCGAGGGGCGGGCGTGGCGCCGTCCATCGCCATGGCGATCAGGCCTTGCGCCGGAAAGCCACTGCGGGCGGCAAAGGCATGCAGCTGGTCCAGCGACGTGATGCGTTCGCCGGTGGCGTAGGGTGCGGGGGCGCGATGCCAGCCGGACAGTTCCAGCCCGCGTTCGCGGTCCACCAGCAACACCAGTTCGGTGCCGAGCGGAACGAAGGGCAGGGCGGGATGGGGGCCGAAGCTGCCTTCGCTGGCCAGCCCCACCGACGCGTCGGGCCGGCAGGCGAAGCCGGCGGCGATCTTGGCGCGCGCGGCGTCCAGCGCGCTGCCGGCGCGCGGGATGTCGCGGCCGAAGGTGCCGAAGCGGTCGCTGTCGAACCCGTCGGGCACGACGATCCGCAGGCCCAGGAACGATTGCAGCACCGGGGCGATCACGGTCTCCTTGCCGTGCATGGTGGCCAGAACGGCCGTGCGGCCAGCCAGGGCATCGGGCGGAAGCGGTCCCATGGTCGTCCTGTCGTCTCAGTTCGGCGGCACGCTGCCCTGGCCGGCGGCACGCAGCAGGCGGTCGCGCAGGGCTTCGGCGGGGCCGTCGCCTTCCGGCAGCTCCGCCACCACGACGTCGACGCCAAGGATGTCGGCCTCGCGCAGCAGGCCGTACAGCCGCTGCATGCGGGCGTCGGGCGTCTCGCCTGCCGCCAGCCAGACCAGCGCAGGATGAGGCTGGACGGGCGGTGCGGCCGACAGCTGCGCGGTGCGCAGGCCGTCCGCCAGACATGCCGCCACGTGGGCAACCAGCGCGTTGGGCGCGGTGCATTCCACGCGCGCGCGCGGGCTGTAGTGGCGCTTCATCAGGCCGGGCGCGCGGGTGCCGGCGGCGGGGCGCAGGTCCACGGCGCGCTGCAGGCAGTCCGCGATCTGCGCGGCGCTGATCGCACCGGGGCGCAGCACGCGCGGCGTGCCGGTGGACAGGTCCACGATGGTGGATTCGATGCCCACCGTGCAGGGCCCGCCGTCCAGCACCAGCGGCAGGGCGTCGCCGAACTCCTCGCGGACGTGGGCGGCCGTGGTGGGGCTGACCCGCAGGTGGCGGTTGGCCGACGGCGCGGCGACTCCGCGGCCGAGGCGACGCAGCACGGCCAGCGCCACCGGATGCGCCGGCATCCGCAGCGCCACCGTGTCCAGCCCGCCGGTGACCATGCGGGGCACGTCGGGGCGTGCCGGCAGCACCAGGGTCAGCGGCCCCGGCCAGAACGCGCGGGCCAGCGCCAGCGCGGCGGGCGGCACCTCGGCCGCCCAGGCCTGCAGTTCCTCCAGCGTGCCGATGTGGACGATCAGAGGATGGTCCGCGGGGCGCTGCTTGAGCGCGAAGATGGCCTGCACCGCGTCGGGGTTGCGGGCGTCGGCGGCCAGGCCATAGACGGTTTCGGTGGGCAGGCCGACTAGGCGGCCCTGCGCGAGCAGGGCCGCGGCGGCAGCGAGGTCGGCCTCGGTGGAGGCGGGCAAGACAGGATCCATGCCCGCCATGGTGCCATCCGCCGGGCTCATTCGCCCTGTGCGACGGAGTAGCCGGGCTGGCCGTCGAAGCGGTACAGGTTCTCGGTCTTCACCGCCGGCAGGCCGTGCTCCAGCAGCCGCGCCAGCAGTTCCGGCACGCGCGCCGGCGCCAGCGTGCCGTCCACCGCCTTGAAGCGGCAGCGCCAGTGGTCGGTGCAGAACGTGTCCGGGTGGCCTTCCGGCCACACCTTGACGCCGCGGTTGGTGACCACCGCCAGGCGCAGGCCGGCCGGCGCGGCGGCCTGCAGGCGCTGGGCCAGGGCCTTCGGGTCGCGGTGGCCCTCGTCCCAGTCGAGGAACACGTCCACACCTTCCAGCACCTTGTCCTGGCGGGCGCGCGGCGCGGCGTCTTGCGGCGCCTGCACCGGGGTGGCCGGCGCCTGCCGGTAGTCCACCGCCGGCAGGTGCTGCGGCACCTGGCCAAGGCGCTCCACCACCGCGTGGGCGAATTCGCGGGTGCCCAGGCAGCGGCGGCTGGTGCGCTCGTTGAACAGGTCGCGGGTGTGCAGGCCTTCCTCCAGCGTGCGCAGCCAGGCGTTGTGGATGTCGCGGGCGGCGTCGGCTTCACCGATGTGCAGCAGCATCTGCACCGCGGCCAGCAACAGGCCGGACGGGTTGGCGATGTTCTTGCCCGCGATGTCCGGGGCCGAGCCGTGCACCGCCTCGAACATCGCGCCGTGCAGGCCGATGTTGGCCGACGGCGCCAGGCCGATCGAGCCGGCCACCTCGGCGGCGATGTCGGACAGGATGTCGCCGTAGAGATTGGGCGTGACCACCACGTCGTAGTCGCGCGGGCGCGAGGCCATGCGCGCGGCGCCGATGTCGATGATCCGGTGCTCGGCCTCCAGCTGCGGGTACTCCGCCGCGATCTCGTCGAAGACGCGGTGGAACAGCCCGTCCGTGAGCTTCATGATGTTGTCCTTGGTCATGCAGGTGACCTTGCGCCGCCCGTGCGCCACCGCGTATTCGAACGCGTAGCGGACGATGCGCTCGCAGCCCGGGCGGGTGATCAGCTTGAGGCACTGCACGACCTCGTCGGTCTGGCGGTGCTCGATGCCGCCGTAGGTGTCCTCCTCGTTCTCGCGCACGATCACCACGTCCATGCCGGGGTGCAGGGCGTCCACGTAGGGGTGGTAGGCCACGCAGGGGCGCACGTTGGCGAACAAGCCCAGCGTCTTGCGCAGGGTCACGTTGATGCTTTTGTAGCCGCCGCCCTGCGGGGTGGTCATGGGGCCCTTCAGCAGCACCGGATGCTGGGCCAGCGCGCCCCAGGTCTGTGGGAGAATCCCGTTCATGTGGCCGCTGCGGTACGCCGCTTCGCCCATCGCCACCGGCTGCATGCGCAGGTCCGGCACGGCATGGCGGAGGACGTGCAGCACGGCGTCCATGATCTCGGGCCCGATCCCGTCACCGTGGGCGACCGCGATGGTGCGGGGGGCCGGCGTGGCGGCCGGGGCGGTATGGTGGACGGGCGACAGCTGGGCGTTCATGCGTTCTCCTATTCACGTAATTTAAAACACGAAACACATGTCGCATATTAAAAAGCAGGCGGGGAAGGCTGTCAAGCGGCCGTCGGCCAGGCGCGCGCCGGCGGCGGTGGCGGCGCCCGGTGACTGGACCTACTTCAGCAACCACGGCCACGTGCTGTTCTGCCTGGCGCGCGAGCCGGAAATGCTGCTGCGCGAGGTCGCCGCGCGGGTGGGCGTGACGGAGCGCGCGGTGCAGCGGATCGTGGCCGACCTGGAAGCGGCGGGCGTGCTGCTGCGCGAGCGCGACGGCCGCCGCAACCGTTACACCATCGACCCGCGCGCGCCGCTGCGGCATCCCAACGAGGCGCACTGCACGGTCGGCATGCTGATCGACACGGTGGTCGGCAGCGAGTGACCCGCCCCGCGCCGCGCCGTCTCAACCCGTGAGACGGCGCCCGCAGAGACTCGCGGGCATGCGGATCGAAGAAAAACTGGCGGTGCTGGCGGATGCCGCCAAGTACGACGCGTCCTGTTCCTCCAGCGGCGGCGCGCGCCGCGACGCCCGCGGCAGCAAGGGCGGCATCGGCTCCACCGGCGGGATGGGCATCTGCCATGCCTACACCCCGGACGGCCGCTGCATCTCGCTGCTGAAGATCCTGCTCACTAATTTCTGCATCTACGACTGCGCCTATTGCATCAACCGGCGCAGTTCCAACGTGCGGCGCGCGCGCTTCGGCGTGGACGAAGTGGTGCGGCTGACCATGGACTTCTACCGCCGCAACTACATCGAAGGCCTGTTTCTGTCCTCGGGGATCATCCGCTCCAGCGACTACACGATGGAGATGCTGGTGCGGGTGGCGCGCCAGCTGCGGCAGGACGAGCACTTCCGCGGCTACATCCACCTCAAGACCATCCCCGACGCCTCGCCCGAGCTGCTGGCCGAGGCCGGGCGCTGGGCCGATCGGCTCAGCATCAACGTCGAGCTGCCGACCGAGACGGGCCTGAAGACGCTGGCCCCGGAGAAGGACGCCGGCGGCATCCGCCAGGCCATGGGCCGGCTGCGCGCGGGCATCGACGAGGCCCGCGCCGAGCGCCGCGCCCCGCGCTTCGCGCCGGCCGGGCAGAGCACCCAGATGATCGTCGGCGCGGACGCGGCCAACGACCGCGACATCCTGCGCGCCAGCGATGCTTTGTACAGCGGTTACCGGCTGCGCCGCGTGTATTTCTCGGCGTTCAGCCCGATCCCCGACGCCTCGCGCGCGCTGCCGCTGCGGGCGCCGCCGCTGGTGCGCGAACACCGTCTCTACCAGGCCGACTGGCTGATGCGCTTCTACGGATTCGACGTGGCCGAGATCGCGCCCGACGATGACGGCGGCATGCTGGACCTCGACATCGACCCGAAGCTGGCATGGGCACTGCGCCACCGCGATCGCTTCCCGGTGGACGTCAACACCGCCCCGCGCGAGCTGCTGCTGCGCGTGCCCGGGCTGGGCGTGCGCACGGTGCTGAAGCTGCTGCGGCTGCGCCGCCATCGCCGCGTGCGCCACGACGACCTGGTGCGCCTGCGCGTGCCGATGGCCAAGGCGGGGCCGTTCCTGGCGGCGCTGGAGCACCATCCGCAGGCCGACCTCGACAGCGCGACCCTGCGCGCGGCACTGGTGGCGGCCCAGCGGCCGCGCCAGCCGGACCTGTTCGGCTTCTGATGCGCCGGGTCGTGCTGGCCGACGGCGGCGACCTGGCCGAGTGGCGGGCCGCGGCACGCACGCTGCTGGCGGCGCGGGTGCCGCCGCCGCAGGTGCAGTGGGCGTGCGGGATGCAGGGCGACCTGCTCGAGACGCTGGCAGATCCACTGGAACCAGCGGCCGGCAACGCAGCAGCCGCATGCGCCGGGCCGATGCCGGATGTGCGGGTGCCGCGCGAATTCCTCGCGTTGGCCGAACTGGTGCTGGCCCACGCGGATCCGCATCGCCACGCGCTGCTGTACCGCCTGTTGTGGCGCCTGCTCCTCGGCGAGCGGACCCTGCTGGGCTTCGTCACCGATCCCGACGTGGCGTGGGCACGGGCCGCGGCGTCGGCGGTGCGGCGCGAGCGCCACAAGATGAAGGCGTTCGTGCGCTTCCGCGAGGTCGCGGACGCGGGCGGCCCGGTGTACGTGGCCTGGTTCGAGCCCGCGCACGATGTGCTGCCGCTGGTCGCGCCGTTCTTCGCCCGCCGCTTCGCCGGGATGCGCTGGTCGATCCTGACGCCGTCCCGCAGCGCCTACTGGGACGGCGTCGCGCTGCATCCGGGACCGGGTGCAAGCCGTTCCGATGCGCCAGGCGATGACGCGCTGGAGGACCTGTGGCGGGTGTACTACGGCAGCACCTTCAACCCCGCGCGGCTGAAGGTGGACGCGATGCGCAAGGAAATGCCGGTGCGCTACTGGAAGCACCTGCCGGAGGCGCGGCTGATCCCGGCGCTGGTGCGCGATGCCGGCGCGCGCATGGGCGCGATGCTGGCGTCCGCGCCGACGTTGCCGCGCAAGCCGCGCCTCGATGCCGCTGCCGCGCCGCGACGAGGACGGTACTGAGGCCGATGGGAAGGGCGATCCGGCCGTGGGGGCGCTGCTGCCACGGCATGGGTGATGCCTCGCGTTGAGGCGGCAGCACGTGGCCGACGTCACATCGCGCCCCGCGTGGCTCTGGGATAATGCGGCATGTCCTCCCCCGCATCCCCTTGGGCCGGCCGCGTGCTGGTCCTCGCCGGCATCCTGTTGTCCGCCCTCAACCTGCGCACCGCGGTCACCTCGCTGACGCCGCTGCTGGACCTGCTGGGCACGCGCTTCGGCTTCGGCCCCGCCGTTGCTGGTCTGTTCGGCATGCTGCCGCCGGCCGCGTTTGCCCTGTTCGGCGTGGCCACGCCGCGCATCGCCCATCGCATTGGAATGGAGCAGGCCGCGCTGCTGTCGATGGCGCTGGCCGCTGCCGGCCTCGCCGTGCGTCCGTTCGCGACCGGGCCGCTTGCGCTGGCGGTGGGCTGCGCGGTGGCGCTGGCCGGCATGGGCATGGGCAACGTGGTGCTGCCGCCACTGGTGAAGCGCTATTTCCCGCAGCGCGTGGGCACGGTCAGCACGCTGTACCTGACCCTGCTGCAGGTGGGCACCATCGCGCCTGCGCTGCTGGCGGTGCCGCTGGCCGAGAGTTCCGGGTGGCGGGTGTCGCTGGGCGTGTGGACGTTGCCGGCGGTGGCGGCCGGGCTGGTCTGGCTGGGCGTGCTGTGGCGGGAGCGCCACGGCGATCCCGTGCTGGCACCGCTGCACGACCGCGCGGTGCAGGCCGGCGATGCGGCGCCCGAACTGGCCAAGCCCGACCTGCGCCTGCGTCCATGGCGGTCGCCGCTGGCCTGGGGCATGGCGCTCATGTTCGGCATGACCTCGCTGGTCACCTATTCGATGTTCACCTGGTTGCCCAGGCTGATGACCGAAGCCGGCGCCAGCCCGGCGTTTGGCGGCACCATGGTCGCGCTGTTCGCGACGCTGGGCCTGGGCAGTGCGCTCACAATGCCCGCGGTGGCGGTCCGGATGCGCAACCCGTTCCCGCTGGTGCTGGTGTGTGCCTCGGCCTATGCGGTGGCGTTCCCGGGCCTGCTGTGGGCGCCGATGGCCGCGCCGGTGCTGTGGGTGGTGTTGCTGGGGATCGGACCGAGCACCTTCCCGCTGTCGCTGACCCTGATCAACCTGCGCACGCGCACGCCCGCCGGCTCGGCCAAGCTGTCCGGCTTCATGCAGGGCGTCGGGTACACGCTGAGCTGCGCGGGGCCGATCCTGTTCGGCGTGCTGCACGATCGCAGCGGCGGCTGGGGGCTGCCGTTCGCGTTCCTCGGCCTGTGCACGCTGGTGATGGTGGCGGGCAGCTGGCAGGCCTGCCGCGAGCGCATGCTGGAAGACGCCGCCGGCTGAGTCCGGGCGGACTTCGCGCCCGCTTCACGCAGGCGCCGCGCCGCGGCCATGTCGTCGTCGGACACTGGCGGCACTCCATCGACATCGAGGGCACGAGCATGCACACCATCGAAACCCGTGGGCAGGGCGGCAGGCGATCCATTCGCGGGTGGCGCGGCTGGCTGTGGGGCGGAGCGATGGGGTTGCTGCTGCTGCCGGCGCTGGCGATGCGGTTCTACCCGCAGGCGGGCGTCGACTGGTCGCCGCTGGATTTCGCGGTGATGGGCGTGCTGCTGGCCGCGGTCTGCGGCCTGCTGGACTTCGGCCTGCGTCGGGACGGATCCCCGGCGTATCGCGCGGGGTTCGCGGTCGCGGTGCTGGCCGGCTTCGCCACGATCTGGGCGAACCTGGCCGTGGGGATGCTGGGCCGCGAGGGCAATCCCGCCAACGCCCTGTTCGCCGGCGTGCTGGCGATCGCGGCGGTGGGCAGCCTGCTGGCGCGCTTCCGCGCGGCGGGCATGGCCAAGGCGATGGCGGTCACCGCCCTGGCGCAACTGGCCGTGGTGGGCGTGGCGCTGGCGCTGGGCGGCTTCCTGCCACGCGAACTACTGATGACGGCGTGCTTTGCCCTGCCGTGGCTGCTGTCGGCGGGGCTGTTCCGACGCGCGGCGCGCTGAGCCCGGGCCAGAACCGGCGTGCTCAGGCGCCGGGCTTGCGCAGGTGCACCCGGGGGGCGTCCGCCGCCGGCATCACCGCTTCGGCCGTGGGGGTGGCGACGTCCTGCGGCTGCGCCGCTTCGCGCGCCTCGCGCTTGCGCGCGTCTTTCTCGTCCTGCTTCTTCTTCTTGGCCAGCTCGCGCTGGCGCTTCTCGAACGCGTAATTGGGCTTCGGCAAGTCGAACTCCTGGGGTCAGCGTGGGGTTTTGCGGGGGCGTCCCTTGCCCTGGGGTGCAGGCGGCTCCGCGACGATGTCGGCGGGTACGCCGATGCGCTGCAATGCGCGGGTGGTGCCAAGGACTTCGATGGTGCCGCCGGCCTTGCGGAACGCATCCATGTGCTCGGCGATCCGTTCCCGGGTCAGCGTGCCGCCGCGCTCCGCGGGTTTGCGGGCCTGGAACAGCGGGCTGGTGCGGCCGCCCGGGGAAGCGGTGGCCTGCGGGGGCGTTTCAGCGGTCTTGGTGCGCGGCATGCGGGCCTCCTGGGCCTGGCGGCGGAACGGGTGCCGAGGGCGAGTGGCTGCGCGCGGCGGAAGCGGCGGTGCGCCCGGCGGGGGCAAGGGCGCGGTGCCTTGCGGTGCCCGGGGGGCTGGAGCGCGCCCGTACGGGCGGGACGATCGATGCGCCATGCGGGGCGCGGTGCGGTGCAAGCAGCGGCTGGAACCAGCAGGTTCGGGCGCTGGGTGGCACGGTGTTTTCGCCATCCTACGCGAATGTGCCGGGGGGCGCCATGCGCGCGGGGCCAGGCAGGCGTAGGATCGGCCCATTCCGACACACCATGGGGGTGGGGCATGAAAGCGTTCGTTCCGATGGGCTTGTTCCTCGCACTCCTGGTGGCGCAGGCGCACGCCGCCAACGGCATCAACGGCATCAACGGCATCAACGGCGGCATGCCGAACCGCATCTCGATGAACGTGACCGTGCCCAAGCAGACCCAGGGCGCGACGTTCGGCGAGAAAGTCAATGCCGGGCTGCACGCGGCCGGCGGCGCGCTGTCGCAGGGGGCCAGCCTGCGCATCGACATCGCCTGCGATGGTCACGCCTGCCTCGTCACCTTCCCCGACGGACAGGCGGTGCGCGCGGACCTGCAGGCGCTGGTGCTGGCGCCCGTGGACGGTCGCGTCGCACCGCCGGCCGCACTGGGGGGCATGGTGCCCGGCGCGGGCATCGTGTCGGCGGCCGTATCGTCGGTCTCCGCGCTGGGCGGGGC
>DASWXO010000112.1:0-6495 GCA_036405455.1 Thermomonas sp.
GCTGCTGCCCTGGTCGCTGTCCTGCTGGTTGCGGCCCAGGCCGCTCTGGCTGCGGCCCTGCTGGTCCATCTGGTTGCCGGACACCTGCTTGCCGCTGCCGCTGCTGCTGCCGGAGCGGTTGCCGGTGTCCTGGCGGTTGCCGGTGGTGTTGCGGTTCTGGTTGGCCATCTCGCGTGGTCTCCTTCGGTGCACCCGTTGTCGGGCACGACCAGCCTAGGCACCCGCGCGTTAGCGTCCCGCGCCGCCGGCGTGAGGGGTTCGCTAAGGGGTTCGCACGGGCGCCGGATCGTTCATGCACGCGAGGGTATGCTTGCGGCCATGGCGACCGGCTGGGCAGGCGACAACGCGGTTCAGGAACAGATCGACGCGACCGTCGAGGACGCGATCAAGCGCGCGCGCAGCCGTTTGCCCACGGGCCCCAGCCTGAGCCACTGCGAAGCCTGCGACGCGCCCATCCCGGAGGCGCGGCGCCAGGCCCTGCCCGGCGTGCGCCTGTGCGTGCCCTGCCAGGAAGCGGAAGACCGCGAGCAGCAGGGCGCCGCCGGTTACAACCGGCGCGGCAGCAAGGACAGCCAGCTGCGCTGAACGCGACACGCCCGGCGCGAGGCCGGGCGTGTGCGTGGTGATGCCGTGCGGGTGCGTCAGTCGATGGTGAACGCCAGGATCAGGCCCAGCAAGGCCGGCAGGATCATGGCGTCGCCGTTCTCGTAACGACCGTACTGGTAGCGCCCGTAGTAACCGTCGCTGTAGCCGCGCTCGAACCCCTGGCGGAAGTAGTAGCGGTAGTCGCCCAGCGACACGTACTGGCCGTAGTAGCCGTAGCTGCCATCCCGCCAGCCGTAGTTGTTGCGGTAGTCGAACCGCCAACGATCGGCGCGATCGGCCTGTCCGGCGTACCAGCCTTCGCGGTAGCCGTCGCGCACTGCCTGGCGGAGCAGCTCGGCGCCGTAGCGATTGGTGCTGTACCAGCGGCCGTCGTAGCCGTACCGGTAGTTGTACGGGGTGTAGAAGTACGGGTCGCGGACATCGAACCGGTAGGCATTCCAGCGCGCCTGGGCGGCCAGCCAGCGACGCCAGTAGTCCTGCTGGTACCGGTATTGGGCGTGCCGGCGCTGGCGTTCCAGGTCGTGGCGGTGGCGTTCGTACGCGCTCCTGCGCCGATCTTCCTCGCGCTGCCACTGGGCCTGCTGGCGGCGCGCGGCCTCGAAGCGTTCGCGCTGCTGCTCCCGGGACACGCGATCCCCGCGGTCTTCCCGCCAATCCCGGTCGCGACCGCGCCCATCCTCGCCACGCCAGTCCGGGCGCCCATCGTCGCGGCGGGCTTGCTCGCGTTGGCGCTGGGCCTCCTGTTCGCGGGCGCGGGCAATCACCTCGGCCTGCGGGCTGGCGGCCTGTGGCCGCTCGTTGTCCGGTGCGCTCCGCCGCCGTTGCCAGTCGGCACGGTCGTTCCGTTCCACGGTGGGCAGGCCCGGCTGCGACTGCGGACGTTCGAAACGGGGGCGCGGCACGGGGGCGACGCCGGGGGGCGTGTCGATGCCGCGCGCGGGCCGATCGTCGAAGCGCGCCTGGCGCTGCTCGCGCTGGCGCTCCTGCTGCTGGCGCGCCAGCTCACCCCAGTTCTCGCGCCGCTGCATGTCGCTGCTGGGTTGCGGCGTGGAGGCCGGCAACGTCGGTTCGAAGCGACGGGGTTGCGGCATCCCCGGTTCGTCGCGACCGACCGGCGCAACGCGCGGTGCAGCGGGAGCCATCCGGGATGCGGGGGCTGCAGGGGCGGGCGCCGCGGCCTGTGCCTTTGGGGCGTCCTGCTGGGCACGGCGCTGCGCGCGCTCCGCGCGGCGGTCCTGCAGGTCCTGCTGCGCCGCCAGCGCGGGGAGCAGGGTGCTGCCGGCCAGCAGGAGGCCCAGCAGGGCGTTCGGCCAGCGGGGCAGTGTGGAGATGCGGTTCATGGTGGTCGTCTCCCCGGCGCGCGACCCATTCGCGGCCATGTGCGCAGTTAGCGGCGTGCGCGATGAATCGCGGCTGAGGTTCACGGGCGTGCCGGGTGTTTGCTGGCAGGCATTCAGCTTGGTGTCGTGGCCGCCGTGACCAACGGCAGACCCTGCCGGTGGTGGCTCCGTGCGATGGTACGGGGATTGCCCCACCGGACGCCCGCCATGTCGATGCAACGCCGCCTCCTCTCCCTGTCGCTGTTGCTGGCCGCGTGCGCGGCGGGACCGGCGATGGCCGCCGAGCAACCGCCGCTGACCCCCACCACCGCGGCCACGGGGTTGCCGCGAACGCCCGAGCAGGCGGCTACGACGATCGAGCAGGCCGAGCTGTCGTTCCGGGTGGATCCGGTGCGCCAGTGGCTGGACGGCGACGCGACCTTGCGGCTGCGCGTGGCGCGCGACGTCGCGCGGCTGGTGGTGGACTTGGACCGCAACTACGCCATCGAGCAGGTCGAGATCGACGGCGCCCCGGTGGAGGCCGCGCATTGGCGCAATCCCGAAGGCCGCATGCAGGTGGACCTGCCGCGCTCGCTGGCGGCCGGCGGGCGCGCCACCCTGCGGATCCGCTACGCCGGGCATCCGCACGTGGCCAGCAAGGCGCCGTGGGACGGCGGCTTCGTCTGGGCCACTGCGCCGACCGGCGAGCCGTGGATCGCCACCGCGGTGCAGGGCGAGGGCTGCGACCTGCTGTGGCCGTGCATCGACCATCCCATGGGCAAGCCGGAGGTGGTGGTGCAGCACGTTACCGTGCCCGCGCCGCTGGTCGCGGCGGGCAACGGTATCGCCGAAGGCATGGACGAGCGCGACGGCTGGCGCACGTACCACTGGCGCGCGAAGCTGCCTGACACCTACGCCATCGCGCTCAACATCGGGCCCTATGAACTCCTGCAGGCCGACTATGCCTCCCGCTACGGCAACACCATCCCGCTGCGCTTCTGGTACCTGAAGGGCAACAAGGCCAAGGCCGAAGGGCTGTTCGCCGAGTTCGCGCCGATGCTGGACTTCTTCGAGGAAATGATCGGGCCGTACCCGTTCGCCGACGAGAAGATGGGCGTGGTGGAAACGCCGCACCTTGGCATGGAACACCAGACCATCAACGCCTACGGCAACGGCTACCGCAAGGCGGAAACGGGCTACGACTGGCTGCTGCAGCACGAATTCGCCCACGAATGGTTCGGCAACCAGCTGACCAACGTCGACTGGGACGACTTCTGGCTGCACGAGGGCTATGGCACCTACATGCAGCCGTTGTACCTGCAGTGGCTGCGCGGCGACATGGAGTACATGGCGGCGCTGATGAAAATGCGCGCCACCCTGATGCTGCGCCACCCGGTGGTGGCCGGCCGCAGCATGGTGGAGAAGGACGTCTCCAGCGCCGACCGCGGCCCCGGCAACGACGTCTACTACAAGGGCGCGCTGATGCTGCACACGCTGCGCGGGCTGATCGGCGACGACGCCTTCTTCCGCGCGACGCGTGAACTTGTGTATGGCACCGACACGCCGCGTCCCGGCAACTTCAAGCCGCGCTATGCCTCCACCGCCGACTACGTCGCGCTGGTGAACCGCATCACCGGCAAGGACTACGGCTGGTTCTTCGACGTCTACCTGCGGTCGGTCAAGCTGCCGGAACTGGTGGCGACCCGCGATGCCGACGGCGTGGTGCTGCAGTGGAAGACCGAGGGCGACAAGCCGTTCCCGATGCCGGTGCAGGTGCGCGTGGGCCAGCGCGTCGTGGACGTGCCGATGGTCGGCGGGCGCGGTCGCGTAGCGCTGGCGGTGGGCGAGAGCTACACCCTCGACCCGCATTCGAAGGTGCTGCGCGACCTGCCGTACATGGCCGACTACCAGCGCGACATCGCGGAGCGGGCCGCGGCGGCCAAGCGTTGAGCGCGGCGGCGGCCACGCGGAAGGCCCCGCGCGGCCGCCTGCCCGGTTACCAGTGCACCCCGCGCATCAGCGCGGCGAAGGCGATCTGTTCCTGGCTGGGCGTTTCATCACGCAGCGCCTTCTTGTCGCCCTTCGCGGCCGCGGAATCGGGGAACAGCTCGAATGCGGTGCTCATCACCGCCTCGTAGGCCTTCGGTGCAACGGCATTGACCACGGACGCGAAGATGCCGAGGCGGGTCGCGATCCGGCTTGGCTTCTCGATGATGCCCTTCACCACCAGGTCGGCCGCTTCGTCCGGCGTCAGCGTGGGCACGCTGTCGTACATCTTGGTCGGTGCGATCATCGGCGTCTTCACCAGCGGCATGTTGATGGTGGTGAAGCTGATCCCCTTGCCGGACAGTTCGCCCTGCGCGCAGCGGCTGAACGCGTCCAGCGCCGCCTTGCTGGCGACATAGGCGGAGAACCGCGGCGAATTCGCCAGCACGCCGATCGAGCTGATGTTGATGATGTGGCCCTTGCGCCGCTGCACCATCGTGGGCATGAAGCCCATGATCAGGCGGATGCTGCCGAAGTAGTTCAGCTGCATCGTCCGCTCGAAGTCGTGGAAGCGGTCGTAGCTCAGCTCGATGGAACGGCGGATCGAGCGCCCGGCGTTGTTCACCAGGATGTCGACATGGCCGTGGTCCTTGAGGATCGTGGCCACCAGCCGGTCGCAGTCCGCCATGTCGGCCAGGTCGGCGGTGTACGCGAACACCTTGCCGCCCGCCGCCTTCATCTCGTCGCGCGCCTTGAACAGCTCCTCCTCGCCGCGCGCCACGATGACGGTGGTCGCGCCCGCGGCCGCCACCTTCTGCGCGGAGGCCAGGCCGATGCCCGAGGAACCGCCGGTGATCACGACCACCTTGCCCTTGACCTTGCCCTTCAGGCTGCGGTCGATGAACAGGTCCGGATCGAGGTGGCGCTCCCAGTAGTCCCACAGCCGCCACGCGTAGTCCTCCAGGCGCGGCACCACGATGCCGCTGCCCTTGAGCGCGCGCTCCGCCTCGCGGTTGTCGAAGCGGGTGGGGTAGGTGATGAACTTGAGCGTTTCCTTCGGGATCTTGAAGTCGCGCAGCAGCATGGCGATGAACCGCCGCACCGGGGGCAGGCTGCCGACCGCCATGCGCACGCTGCCCGGCAGGAACGCGAACATGCGCGCGTCGATGCGCATGGTCATCTCCGGCGCGTGGCCGGCGCGGGCAAAGGTGTTCAGCGCCTCGCCGACGCGCAGCGGCTCGGGGTCGGTGAGGTGGAAGCAGTGCCCGTCCAGGCGCGGCTTGTGGGCGATGTGGTCCATCGCATCCGCGACGAAATCCACCGGCACGATGTTGACCCGGCCGCCCTCGATGCCCAGCGTAGGCATCCACGGCGGCAGCGTCTGCCGCAGCTTCTTGAGGAAGGTGAAGAAATAGTAGGGGCCGTCGATCTTGTCGATCTCGCCGGTCTTCGAGTGGCCCACCACCATGCCCGGGCGGTAGATGCGCCACTTGATCCGGGTCTCCGCGCGCACCAGGCCCTCGGAGTCGTGCTTGGTGCGCAGGTACGGGTCGTCCAGCCCCTCGGCCTCGTCGAACATGTCCTCGCGGAACACGCCGGGGTACATGCCGGCCGCGGCGATCGAGCTGGTGTGGTGGAAGCAGCCCGCCTTCAGCGCGGCCGCCAGGTCCAGCGCGTTGCGGGTGCCGTCGATGTTGGCGGCGTGCAGGCTCTCGGCGCTGGCCGCCATGTCGTAGACCGCCGCCAGGTGGAAGAAGTGCTTGATCTTGCCGGACAGGCTGCGCAACTGCGCGGCGGACAGGCCGCACTTCGGCGCCGTCATCTCGCCGGCCACCGGCAGCACCCGCTTGCGGTCCCAGCCGCGCTGCTTGGCCAGCGCGTCGAACTTCTTCATCGAGTCCTTGCGCACCAGCACGTGGATCGTGCCCTTGCGCTTGAGCAGGTTGTCGATCAGGAAGCGGCCGATGAACCCGGTGCCGCCGGTCACGAAATAAGCCATTGCGCATCCCCTTCAGGCTTGCCCGGCGCGTTGCGCGCCCGCTGTCGCTACGTTGCCAGAGCGGCGCGCGCGCGACAATTCCCCGCCGTATTGACCGGTGCAGGGTCGCATGGTGATATGGCCGCCTACCGCGAGGGGAGATGCCGATGTCCGACCTGAAAGCCCTGTTCGAGCAAGCCGCCAAGGACGTGCACGCGCTGGCGGAGCGCCCGGACAACGACACCCTGCTGCGCCTGTACGGGCTGTACAAGCAGGGGGCGGAAGGCGACGTCAGCGGCCCCAAGCCCGGCTTCTTCGATTTCGTCGGCACCGCCAAATACGAGGCATGGGCGAAGCTGCAGGGCACCGCGCAGGACGACGCGATGCGGAAGTACGTGGACCTGGTGAAGAAGCTCACCGCCTGACGGAGCCCGGCATGGCAAGGCAGACCCGCCAGCGCATCCTCGATGCGTCGCTTTCGATGTTCAACGCGCAGGGCGAGCCGAACGTCACCACCAACCACATCGCCGACGAGCTGGAGATCAGCCCGGGCAACCTGTACTACCACTTCCGCAACAAGGACGACATCATCGAGCAGCTGTTCGC
>DASWXO010000113.1:0-52709 GCA_036405455.1 Thermomonas sp.
GTCCGCGCCGGTGGTGGACGACGGCAACGTGCTGCTGGGCCGCATCACCATCGACGACGTGGTGGACATCATCCGCGAGCAGGCCGAGCACCAGGTGCTGTCGGCCGCGGGCCTGGACGAGGACGAGGACCTGTTCAGCCCGGTCTGGCGCGCCACGCGCCGCCGGCTGCTGTGGCTGTCCATCAACCTGTGCACCGCGTTCCTGGCCGCCAGCGTGGTGGGCCAGTTCGAGGCGACCATCGACCAACTGGTGGCGCTGGCGGTGCTGATGCCCATCGTCGCCGGCATGGGCGGCAACGCCGGCACCCAGGTGCTGGCGCTGATGGTGCGCGGCCTGGCGCTGGGCCAGGTGGGCGCCTCCAACATCCGCCCGCTGCTGTGGAAGGAAGCCCGGGTGGCGTTGCTGAACGGCCTGGTGCTGGGTGCCGTGCTGGCCCTGATCGTGCTGGCGTGGTTCCACAGCATCGGCCTGTCGCTGGTGATCTTCGTCGCGCTGACCTGCAACCTGCTGTTCGCGGCGGTGGCCGGGGTGATGGTGCCGGTGGCGATCAAGCGCGCCGGGTACGATCCCGCGCTGGCCAGCAGCATCTTCCTGACCACCGTCACCGACGTCATGGGTTTCTTCACCTTCCTCGGCCTGGCCACGCTGGTGCTGCTGCGCTGAGCGCATGGAACGCCTGGGCAAGCTGGTCGAGTGGAACGACGCGCGCGGCTACGGCTTCATCGTGCCCATCGACGCCCCCGGGCAGCGCTACTTCCTGCACGTCCACGCGTACCGGCGGATGGGCCGCCGGCCCGAAGTCGGGGAACTGCTGCGTTTCGTGCCGGAACGCCAAGCGGATGGGCGCTGGCGCGCGGTGGACGTGGCCCGCGCGGTGTCCGTCGCCCACAGGCAGATGCGCGCGACGACCGGCCGCCAGCGTGACCGCGGCTCGCCGTACACCTGGCTGCCGCCGATCCTCCTGGCGTTGTTGGGCGCATTGCTCGCCTGGGCGGCGTGGCGCAACCGGCTGCCGGCGCTGTTGCCGGCGGGCTTGCTCGCGGTGAACGTGGCCACCTTCGCGGCTTACTGGAACGACAAGCGCGCCGCGCAGGCGCAGGCGCGGCGCACGCCCGAGGCCATGCTGCATCTGCTGGAACTGCTGGGCGGTTGGCCCGCCGCGTGGCTGGCGCAGCGCGTGCTGCGGCACAAATCCCGAAAGGAACGCTACCAGCTCACGTTCCTTGCGGCGGCCCTGTTCAACCTCGCCGCGATCGCCCTGCTGCTGATCCGCAATGCCGTCGCAGGATGACGCGCCTGCGCATGCAGGCACCGCGCAGCCGGCCTCGTGATGCGCGCATTGGACTCAGTGGCCGTCGGGCTCCACCATGACGGCCGTGCCATAGCACAGCACTTCGGTGAGGCCGGCCATCAGTTCGGTGGCGTCGTAGCGGACGGCGATGATCGCGTTCGCCCCGAGCGCGCGGGCGTGCCGGACCATATCGCGGTAGGTCTCGTCGCGGGCCTGCTCGCACAGTTCCGTGTAAATCGTGATGTTCCCGCCGAACAGCGACTGCAGCCCGCCGAAGAAGTTGCCAACGATTGAGCGCGAGCGCACGGTGATTCCGCGCACCAGCCCCAGGCTGCGCACGACGCGGTGACCCGGCAGCTCCTGCGCGGTGGTTACCATGGCGTCGCCCAGCACGGGAGCCGCGGGGCGCGCGGGCCCGGAGTTGTAGGGATCGGTCATCGCGCCCTCCCGGGCATCGCATGGAAAGGGAATCAGGCCAACAGCGCTTCCAACACGGCCATGCGCACCGCTACGCCGTTGGCGACCTGCGCCAGCACGCGCGACTGGGGGCCGTCGGCGACGTCGTCCGCGATCTCCACGCCGCGGTTCATCGGCCCGGGGTGCATGACGATGGCGTCCGGGGCCGCGCGGCGCAGGCGGGCCGCCGTCAGGCCGTAATCGCGGTGGTAGTCGTCCAGCGAAGCAACCAGGCCTTCGGCCATGCGCTCGCGCTGCAGGCGCAGCATCATCGCGGCGTCCACGCCGTCCAGCGCGGCATCGAAATCGTGGGTGACCACGCAGCCCGCCAGGGTGCCGTCGTCCGGCAGCAGCGCCGCCGGGCCGCACACGCGGATCTCGCCGCAGCCCAGCGCACGCAGGGCGTGCAGGTCGCTGCGGGCCACCCGCGAGTGCTTCACGTCGCCCACGATCACCACCTTGAGCTTCGAGAAATCGTCGCCCTTGGCCTGGCGCAAGGTCAGCATGTCCAGCAGGCCCTGGGTGGGATGGTGGCTGCGGCCGTCGCCGGCATTGAGCACGGCCACGCCGGCATTCGCCGCCTCGGCCAGCGCCGCCACCGCGCCGTCGCCCTTGTGGCGCACCACGAAGCCGCGCACGCCCATCGCCTGGATGGTGCGGAAGGTGTCGAGGTCGGTCTCGCCCTTGGTGGCGGACGAGGTGGAGGCATCGAAGTTGAGGATGTGCGCGCCGAGGCGCTGCGCCGCGAGCTGGAAGCTCAGCCGGGTGCGGGTGGACGGTTCGAAGAACAGCGTGCACACGGCCACGCCGGCCAGCGCGTCGGGCGCCTGCGCGCCGTCGGCGAAGGCCTGGGCGCGCCGCAGGAGCGCGTCGATCCGCGCCGCGGGCAGGCGCGACAGGTCCAGCAGGTGGGAAAGGCGGCCGTCGGCGTCGGGATGCGGGTGCATGCGGGTCAGGGCGTGTCGGAAGGGAAAGGGTCAGGCCAGGGGATGGGCGTCGCGCGGCGAGGACAGCCAGCGTTCCACGATGACGGCCGCGGCCACCGCGTCCAGCACCTCGGCGTCGCGGCGCTTGCGGCGGCCGTCGGCGCGGGCGGCGGCGAAGCGGCGCGCGGCTTCCTGCGAACTGTTGCGCTCGTCGATCATCACCACCGGCAGCCGGGTGCGCTGGCGCAGCGCCTCGGCGAAGGCGCGGGCGGCCTTGCGGATCGGCTGGTCGCCGCCGTCCAGGGTCATCGGATCGCCGACCACCAGGCCATCGGGCCGCCATTCACGCAGCAGCCGATCCACGTGCGCCCAGTCCGGACCGGCGGCGTGCACGTCGACCACCGCGACCGCACTGGCGTTGCCGGTCAGCGCATTGCCCACCGCCACGCCGATGCGCCGCATGCCGACGTCGAAGCCCAGCACCGTGCCGTCGGCGCGGATGGCCGGCGTGGCGGCGTCAGGACCGGCGCTCATGCGTGCCCGCTGTGGCTGGCGTGGTTCAGCAGGTCGATGCCGATGCTGCCCGCGGCGGCCTGCCAGCGCTGCGCCATCGGCAGCTGGAACAGGACGTCGTTGCGGCTGGGGACCAGCAGCCAGCTGTCGTCCACCAGCTCCTGTTCCAGCTGGCCTTCGCCCCAGCCCGCGCAGCCCAGCGCCACCAGCGCCTGGCGCGGACCGTCGCCGCGCGCCATCGCCTCGAGGACGTCGCGCGAGGTGGTCAGGTAGAGGCCGTCGGCCACGGCGAGGCTGGAATCGTAGGCGTGGTCGCCGTCGTGCAGCACGAAGCCGCGCTCGGGATGGACCGGGCCGCCCGCCAGCACCGCCTGCGATTGCAGCGCGGCATCATCGCTGGCGATGCCCATCTGCCGGAACACTTCGCCCAGGGTGTATTCGGAGGGGCGGTTGACCATCACGCCCATCGCCCCGTCGCCGTCGTGCTGGCAGATCAGGGTGACGCTGCGCTCGAAGTACGGATCGCGCAGCGACGGCAGCGCGACCAGCAGGTGGTTGCCGAAGCGTTGGCCGTGCTCGTCCATGCCGCGCATTCTAGCGTGGCACGGACGCCTGGGCCGAAGCATGACGGGCCGTCAGCGCGCCTCGGCGACCTCGACGCCGTCCAGGCCCTGCGACAGGGTGCGCGCGTCGCCACCCTGCGCCAGCTTGATGCGCAGGCGCACCTCGTTGGCGGAGTCGGCGTAGCGCAGCGCGTCCTCGTAGCTGATCTCGCCGGCCTGGTAGAGCTCGAACAGGCTCTGGTCGAAGGTCTTCATGCCCAGCTGGACCGATTCCTTCATCACTTCCTTGAGCTTGTGGATCTCGCCGTCGCGGATGTAGTCCTGCACCAGCGGCGTGCCCAGCAGGATCTCCATCGCCACCCGGCGCGCCTTGCCGTCCGGGGTGGGGATCAGCTGCTGCGCGACCACGCCCTTGAGGTTCAGCGACAGGTCCATCAGCAGCTGGTCGCGGCGATCCTCGGGGAAGAAGTTGATGATGCGGTCCATCGCCTGGTTGGCGTTGTTCGCGTGCAGGGTGCACAGCACCAGGTGGCCGGTTTCGGCGAAGGCGATGGCGTGGTCCATGCCCTCGCGGGTGCGCACCTCGCCGATCATGATCACGTCCGGCGCCTGGCGCAGGGTGTTCTTCAGCGCGTTCTCCCAGTTGTCGGTGTCGATGCCGACCTCGCGCTGGGTGATGATGCAGCCGTCGTGCTTGTGCACGAATTCGATCGGGTCCTCGATGGTGATGATGTGGCCCGTCGAGTTGGCGTTGCGGTAGCCGATCATCGCCGCCAGCGACGTGGATTTACCGGTACCGGTGGCGCCCACGAAGAGGATGATGCCGCGCTTGGTCATCGCCAGCGTCTTGATGACCGGCGGCAGGCTCAGCTCCTCCACCGTCGGGATGCGCGTCTCGATCCGGCGCAGCACCATGCCCACCTGGTTGCGCTGGTAGAAGCAGCTGACGCGGAACCGGCCCACGCCCGCGACGCCGATGGCGAAGTTGCACTCGTGGGTCTTCTCGAATTCCTCGCGCTGCTGCGGGTTCATCACGTTCAGCACCAGGTCGCGCGACTGCTGCGGCGTGAGCGGGTTCTGGGTGATGGGGCTGATCTTGCCATTGACCTTCATCGACGGCGGCATGCCGGCGGTGATGAACAGGTCCGACGCCTTCTGGTGCGCCATCAGCTTGAGGAACGAGGTGAAGTCGATGCTGCTCATCCGGGATGCTCCGATGTCCTTGGCGCGGGCGCGTCGGCGACGTGCCGCTTATTCGAACAGCCGCTTGTCCTTGGCGTACTCGCGGGCCTGCTGGCGGCTGACCATGCCGCGCTTGACCAGTTCCTGCAGGTGCTGGTCGAGCGTCTGCATGCCGGCGCCCTGGCCGGTCTGGATCGAGGAGTACATCTGCGCCACCTTGTCCTCGCGGATCAGGTTGCGGATGGCCGGGGTGCCGACCATGATCTCCCAGGCCGCGGTGCGGCCGCCGCCCACCTTCTTCAGCAGCGCCTGCGCGATCACCGCGCGCAGCGACTCCGACAGCATCGAGCGCACCATCGGCTTCTCGCCGGCAGGGAACACGTCGATGATGCGGTCGATGGTCTTGGCCGCCGAGCTGGTGTGCAGGGTGGCGAACACCAGGTGGCCGGTCTCCGCGGCGGTCAGCGCCAGGCGGATGGTCTCGAGGTCTCGCAACTCGCCGACCAGGATGTAGTCCGGGTCCTCGCGCAGCGCCGAGCGCAGCGCCTCGTTGAAGCCGTGGGTGTCGCGGTGCACTTCGCGCTGGTTGATCAGGCACTTCTGCGAGGTGTGCACGAATTCGATCGGGTCTTCGACCGACAGGATGTGCGCGTACTCGTTCTTGTTGATGTGGTCGATCATCGCCGCCAGCGTGGTCGACTTGCCGGAGCCGGTCGGCCCCGTGACCAGGATCAGGCCCTGCGGCTGGTCGATCAGCTCCTTGAAGATGCGCGGGCAGCCCAGGTCCTCCAGGGTCAGCACCTCCGAGGGAATGGTGCGGAACACGGCGCCGGCGCCGCGGTTCTGGTTGAACGCGTTGACGCGGAAGCGCGCCAGGCCGGGGATCTCGAAGCTGAAGTCGACCTCCAGGAATTCCTCGAAGTCGCGGCGCTGCTTGTCCGACATGATGTCGTACACCAGCGCGTGCACCTGCTTGTGGTCCAGCGCCGGGATGTTGATGCGACGGACGTCGCCATCCACGCGGATCATCGGCGGCAGGCCGGCGGACAGGTGGAGGTCCGAAGCCTTGTTCTTGACCGAGAATGCCAGAAGTTCGGCGATATCCATGCGTTCCCCTTGCGCCTTGCGAATGTGGAAAATCCTTGCCGCCGGCCGAACGGGTGGCACCGGCCGCACCCCGCAGGCAGTATGAGCGCCACCGACGCCAGCGTTCAACCACCGTGCCACAGCCCAACCAACCCGCGGCGCTTCCCGCCGCCAGTGCCCTGCAGGCGGCCCTGTCCTCGATCGATAACGCGGCCCGGCGTCCCGACAGGCCACCGCCGCGCCTGCTGGCGGTGTCGAAGACGCGCGATGCCGCCGCGGTGGCCGCCATGGCCGCGGCCGGCCAGCACGCGTTCGGCGAGAACTACGTGCAGGAAGCATTGGCCAAGATCGATGCGCTGCGGCCGTTGGGGCTGGAATGGCACCTGATCGGCCACCTGCAGTCGAACAAGGCGAAGGACGCCGCCACGGCCTTCGACTGGGTGCAGACGGTGGACCGCGCCAAGCTGGTGGAGGCGCTGGCGCGCCACCGCCCGGCCGACGCCCCGCCGCTGAACGTGCTGGTCCAGGTGAACATCGACGACGAAGCCAGCAAGCACGGCTGCCGGCCGGAGGACGTGCCCGCGCTGGCCGACGCCATCGCCGCGCAGCCCCGGCTGCGCCTGCGCGGCCTGATGGCGATCCCCGCGCCGGACCCCGACCCGGCGCGCCGGCGCGCCGCGTTCCGGGCGATGTCGGCGCTGTTCGACGCCACCGCCACCCGCCACCCCGGGCTGGACACGCTGTCCATGGGGATGAGCGACGACTACGTGGACGCCATCGAGGAAGGTGCGACCATGGTGCGCATCGGCAGCGCGCTGTTCGGCGCGCGCCCTCCCAAGCACGAGGAACCCACCGCATGAACGATTCCATCGCCTTCGTCGGCGGCGGCAACATGGCACGCAGCCTGATCGGCGGCCTGGTCGCGCGCGGCCACGTGCCCGCCGCGATCCGCGTGGCCGAGCCCGTGCCGGCCCTGCGCGACGCCCTGCTCGCCGACTTCGGCGTCACCGTGTTCGAGGACGGCGCGCAGGCGGTGGACGGCGCGGGCACCTGGGTGCTGGCGACCAAGCCGCAGGTGCTGCGCGGCGTCTGCGAAGGCCTGGCGCCGCAGGCGCAGGCCGCGCGCCCGCTGGTGGTGTCCATCGCCGCCGGCATCACCGCCGCGCAGCTGGAGCGCTGGCTGGGTGGCGATGTCGCGGTGGTGCGGACGATGCCCAACACGCCCGCCCTGCTGGGCGCCGGCGTGACCGGGCTGTTCGCCAGCGCCCGGGTGGATGCCGCGGGCCGGGCGCTCGCCGATGCCCTGCTTGGCGCGGCCGGCCGGACCGTGTGGATCGACGACGAAGCCCGGATGGACGCGGTGACCGCCGTCTCGGGCAGCGGCCCGGCCTACGTCTTCCTGCTGGCGGAGGCGCTGGTCGACGCTGGTATCGCCGAGGGCCTGCCGGCGGAGGCCGCCCGCACCCTGGCGCTGCAGACCGTGCTGGGCGCCGCCCGCATGCTCACCGAGTCCGACGTGGACGCCGCCGAATTGCGCCGCCGCGTCACCTCGCCCGGCGGCACCACCCAGGCCGCGATCGAAACCTTCGAGGCCGGCGGCTTCCGCACGCTGGTCGCATCCGCCGTGCATGCCGCGCGCGTACGCGGCATGGAACTGTCCGCCGCCAACGACTGAGGCTGCCGCCATGCACCAGACCCGCGCGTCCCTCCCGCTCCTCCTGCTGCTTGCCACGCTGCTCGCCGGTTGCGGCGGCTCGCAGGCGCCCACCCCGGCCGCCAACGCCACGGTGTCCACGGGCGCCGGCATCAGCACCACCACGGTCGGCGATGCGACCCTGCAAGCCTCGGCGGTGGCCATCGCCAATCTGAACGCCGCCATGGCCACGCGCTACGGACTCGACGGCCACCACGATGGCGCGCTGCTGGTGGTGACCGTGCGCGACGCCGACGGCAACGCGCTGCCCGCTGGCGACCTCCAGCTCACGGCTACCGCCACGGTGCTGCCGGACCCGCCGAAGGGACTGCAGTTGCAACCGATCCAGGTGGACGGACTGACCGACTACATCGGCGTGTTCGCCGCGCGGCCACCGGCCAGCGTGCAGTTCCGTGTCACCGCGATCCGCAACGGCGCGCGGACCGAGATGACCACCACCGCGGAGCTCTACCCCCGCTGAGTCGCGCCCCAGGCCTGCAGGAGCCGGGCGATCTCCGCCACGCCGTCGGTCAGCGCGGCGGGGCCCGGCTGCAGGATCAGCGGCGACTTGATCTCGTGCAGCTGGCCGTCGCGCACCGCCGGGATGGCGTCCCAGCCGGGACGCCCGGCGACCTTCTCCGGCCGGAATTTCTTGCCGCACCAGCTGCCCAGGATGATGTCCGGCGCGCGCCGGACCACCTCGCCGGCGTCCTCCAGGATGCGCGCCTTCGCCAGCGGCTCCAGCGCCCGCTCGGGGAAGATGTCGTCGCCACCCGCGATGCGGATGAGCTCGGCCACCCAGCGGATGCCGGTGATTGGCGGCTCGTCCCATTCCTCGAAGTACACCTTCGGCCGGCGCGGCAGCGCCGCGGCACGCGCGGCGATGGCGTCCAGCCCGCGCTGCAATCCATCGGCATAGGCCGCCGCGCGGTCGCCGGCGCCGACCAGGGCACCCAGCCGGCGCACGTAGTCGAGGATGCCCTCCACGCTGCGGTGGTTGCTGATCCACACCTCCACGCCGCGGCGGATGAGCTCGGCGGCGATGTCGGCCTGGATGTCGGAGAAGCCGACCACGAAATCGGGCTCCAGCTTGAGGATCTCGTCGATCTTCGCGCTGGTGAAGGCGCTGACCTTGGGCTTCTCCCGCCGCGCGCGCGGCGGCCGCACCGTGAACCCGCTGATGCCGACGATGCGGTCCTGCTCGCCCAGCGCGTAGAGGACCTCGGTGGGCTCTTCGGTCAGGCAGACGATGCGGCGCGGCCCGCTCACGGCAGCGCGGCCCAGCACTCGTCCACGAAGATCGCCGGCACCTCCCACGGGTGGTGGGGGCGGAGGCCTTGGTCGATCACCCGCGCAAGGCGTTCGGGTTCGCGCGGCAGGGAGAATTCCAGCCGCACGCTGGGCAGCCGGACCAGCTCGCCCACCTCGCCCTGCGCGGGTCGGGCACCGGCCAGCGGGCGGAACTGCTCCTCGCCCGGCGCCGCGGTCCACAGCACCTCGGCGTAGCCGCCCAGCGCCAGCGGCTCCACCGCGCACAACCCGGCCTTCAACGCCTCCAGGTGCGCGGGCGGCACGAACACGGTGACGCGGTAGACCGGCCGCAAGGTCACGGATACAGCATCCGCGCCGTCCAGGTGCCGTCCGGGGCCCGCTCGTGCAGCTGGCGCTCGTGCAGGCGGTATTGCGCGCCGTACCAGAACTCCACCGCATGCGGCACCACCCGGAAGCCCGTCCAGCGCGGCGGACGCGGCACCTCGCGGCCCTCGAATTCGGCCTCGAACTTCGCCAACCGCGCCTCGAAGGTCTCGCGCGCATCCAGCGTCTCGGACTGGCGGGACGCCCACGCGCCCAGCTGGCTGCCGCGCGGACGGCTGGCGAAATAGGCGTCGGCCTCGTCGTCGGACACCACCTCCACCGCGCCTTCGATCCGCACCTGCACGCCATCGCGTACGCGCGGCCAGTGGAACAGCAGCGCCGCGCGCGGATTGGCCTGCAACTCGCGGCCCTTGCGGCCGTCGAGGTGGCTGTAGAAGACGAAGCCGCGGGCGTCGTGTGCCTTCAGCAGCACGGTGCGCGCCGACGGCTGGCCGCCGGCGCCGACGGTGGCCACCGTCATCGCGGTGCGGTCGGGCTCGCCGGCCGCGGCGGCTTCGTCGAACAGGATCTGGAAGGTGGCGAGGATGTCGGTTGGGAGGATGTCCATGCGCGCATTGTCGCGCGCATGGACGCGCCGCGCACCTCACTCCACCACGAAGCTCACCCGCAGGTTGACGCGCCATTCCTGCACGTTGCCGGCATCGTCGGTGACGACCTTGATCTCGTTGACCCAGGCGCCTTTGATGCCCTTCACGGACTCGGCGCATTTGCTGAGGCCGTGCTTCACGGCGTCCTCCATGCTGGTCCTGGACGAGGCGTTCAGTTCGATGACCTTGGCGACGGACATGGCGCGGCTCCCACGTGGCCCGGCGGCATTGCCGGACCCCGACCCTGCACCCCGGCGCGTGAACGCAGCGCGCAGGCGCCAGTCGCCTCGCTGCTAGCATGTGGTGCATGCACCTTCCCCACCACATCGTCCTGGTCGGCCCGATGGGCGCCGGCAAGACCACGCTGGGCCAGGCACTCGCAGCCCGGCTGGGGAGTGCGTTCGTGGACGTCGACGCGCGCATCGAGGCCGACGCCGCCCAGTCGATCCCGGCACTGTTCGCCACCGAAGGCGAAGCCGGCTTCCGCTGCCGCGAGTCGGATGCCCTGCGCGCCGTGCTGGCCGGCGCACCCGCAGTGGTCGCCACGGGCGGCGGCGCGGTGCTCGACGCCGGCAACCGGGCGGCGATGCGCGCAGCCGGCACGGTGGTGTACCTGACCGTCGATCCGGTGATCCAGCTGGCGCGGCTCGGCGGCGACACCGGCCGGCCGCTGCTGCAGACCGCTGATCCGGCCGGCACGCTGGCCGCGCTGCAGGCGCAGCGCGAGCCGCTATACCGCGACGCGGCGCACCTCGTGTTCGACGCCGGCACGCTGGCGCCCGACGCCGCGGCCCGCATGCTGGCCGACCGACTGGCTTCCCTGGAGACCCGCCCCGCATGACCGCCACCGCACGCATCGTGGACGTGGCCGGCGCCGCGCCCTACCGCATCCACATCGGGGCCGGCCTGCTCGACGACGGCGCGCTGCTGGCGGACACCCTGCGTGGCCGCCACGCGCTGCTGGTCAGCGACAGCCACGTGGCGCCGCTGTACGCGGACCGGGTGGAGGCTGCGTTGCGCGCCGCCCGGCCCGGCCTGCACCTGGCCCGCCACGTGGTGCCCGCCGGCGAGGCGGAGAAGACCCTGGCCACCTTCGGCGGCGTGATCGACGCGCTGGCGGCATTGGGCGCCACCCGCGACGCCTGCGTGTTCGCGCTCGGCGGCGGCGTGGTGGGCGACATGGCCGGCTTCGCCGCCGCCTGCTGGATGCGCGGCATCGACTGCGTGCAGCTGCCCACCACCCTGCTGGCGATGGTGGACTCCTCGGTGGGCGGCAAGACCGCGGTGGACCTGCCGCAAGGCAAGAATCTGGTCGGTGCCTTCCATCCGCCGCGCGCGGTGGTGGCCGACACCGCCACGCTGCGCACCCTGCCGCCGCGCGAACTGCGCGCGGGGCTGGCCGAGGTCATCAAGTACGGCGCGATCGGGGATGCGCCCTTCCTCGACTGGCTCGCCGAACGCGCCGGGGCGCTGCTGGCCGGCGACGCCACCGCGCTGGCCGAGGCCATCGCCCGCAGCTGCGAACACAAGGCCGCGATCACCGCACGCGATCCGCTGGAACGCGGCGAGCGCGCGCTGCTGAACTTCGGCCACACCTTCGGCCACGCCATCGAAGCCGAGCAGGGCTACGGCGACGGCCTCAACCACGGCGAGGCGGTGGCCGTGGGCATGCTGCTGGCGGCGCGGCTGTCGGCCACGCTGGGGCTGGCCTCGTGGTCCGACGCGGAAGCGCTGCGCACGCTGCTGCTGCGCTTCGACCTGCCGGTGGACGTCCCCGCCCATCTCACCCCCGAAGCGCTGCTGGCGCGGATGCGACTGGACAAGAAAGCGCAGGCGAGCGGGCTGCGCTTCATCCTGTGGAACGGCCCGGGCGCGGCGCAGATCGTCGCCGACGTCGAGGAAGGCGCAGCGCTGGCAGCGCTTCGGACCGAGACCTGAACACCCGGGTCAACCGGCAATATCAGCCCTTCATGTCAACGATGAAACCGGCACCGCTCCAGCCATAGCTCACGTAGTGCTCGAGGCTCCATGGCACGTCCTCGCGCGCGATCCATTCAAGTACCGCCCGACGCTCGCCCTGGGCGTTCGAGCCACGGAAGCAATTCCAGTCGTCGAACAGGATCAAGGTGCCCGGCTGCAGCAACGGAGTCACGAAATCCAGCACCTGCCGGGTAGATTCGTACAGATCGCAATCGATGTGCACGATGGCCGCCGAACCTGCGGGAAAGCTGGATTGCAACCAGCCGGTGAGCGTGTCGGAAAACCACCCTTCGTAGAACTGGATGCGCGCCGGGTTCCAGACGCCACGCCGCTCCAGATGTTCGATCACCGACTCGCGCGAATACGCGAAGTCGCCTTCCTTGAACTGCTCCGACGCCGCGTCCAGCCCTTCGAGGGCCGGCAACCCCTGGAACGAGTCGAAGAGATGGAAACGCGACGGGGCATTCCAGCCGTACAACCGTGCGGCGCGGATCGCACTGACCGCCGAGCGGCCCGACGCGACGCCGAACTCGAAGTAGTCGCCTTCCATTTTCGACTCGCGCACCCAGAACGCCGCAAGCGAATGAACGTCCACACGTCCGGACCCTGATCGCAACGATGGCCACGAAGCACGAAAGTGAAGCGGGTCGAGCTCGTCCCTTCTTTCCATACTGGGCACTGGCATTGTCCTGTCCGAGGCGGAATTCCCCTGAAGCATACTGCTTCACTCTCTTCGACCGAGGCAGCGATGGAACACTGGCCTCCCGGTCACTGGCCGGCGGGCGGCTCCCACAGCTCGACCTTGTTGCCGTCCGGATCCATCACCCAGCCGAACTTGCCGAATTCCGAATCCTCGCGCTTGTCGAGCACCTCGCAGCCCTCCGCCCGCAGCACGGCCAGCAGGGCGTCGAGATCGACGACCCGGAAATTCACCATGAACGGCGCGGCGCTGGGGGCCATGTAGTCCGAATCCGCGGCGAACGGCGTCCACAGCGTCATGCCGGGTGCGCCATCGGGCCCGCCCCACGGGAACACCGCGCCGCCCCACTCGGAGACGTCCACGCCCAGGTGCGTCCGGTACCAGGCGCCGAGGCGCTTGGGATCCGGGGATTTGAAGAAGATGCCGCCGATGCCGGTCACGCGCTGCATGTCGTCCTCCCGAAGTGGTCCCCGGCCAGCACGGCCGGCCGGCGCCGGAGCGCCGGGGCGCGCGGGCGCCGGTCCCGCACCTTACAATGCCGCCCCATGCGCCTGCTGCTGCAACAACGCCCCGACGGCCGCGAAGCCCCGCGCTTCGTCCAGCTCCAGCTCCAGCCCGACCTGTTGGGCGGGTGGGAGCTGCTGCGCGAAACCGGCCAGACCGGCGGCCGCAGCACCTTGCGCAAGACCCTGTACGGCGACCAGCCCAGCGCCCTGGCGGCGCTGGAAAAGGAACGCGACGCGCAGCTGAAGAAAGGCTTCCAGCTGGTGTTCGCGCAGGGCGCCGATGCGCCGAAATGACGCCTGCGCGGCGATGACCGTTCGCCGCCGCCCCTTCCACCGGCTGCCCGCGCACGCGGGCACGATGCCCCGCCCGGAGAGTCCCACGTGTCCACGCCCCTGAAGAACGACCGCTTCCTGCGCGCGCTGCGCCGCGAACCGGTGGACTGCACCCCCGTCTGGCTGATGCGCCAGGCCGGTCGCTACCTGCCGGAGTACCGCGCCACCCGCAAGGCCGCCGGCAGCTTCCTGGGCATGGCCAAGCACCCCGAGATCGCCTGCGAGGTCACCCTGCAGCCGCTGCGCCGGTTCCCGCTGGACGCGGCGATCCTGTTCTCCGACATCCTCACCGTGCCCGACGCGATGGGCCTGGGCCTGTACTTCGTCGAGGGCGAAGGCCCGAAGTTCGAACGCCCGCTGCGCAGCGTGGCCGATATCGACGCGCTGGCCGTGCCCGACATGGGCAGCAGTTTGCGATACGTCATGGAGGCGGTCAGCCTGATCCGCCGCGAGCTGGACGGCAGCGTGCCGCTGATCGGCTTCTCCGGCAGCCCGTGGACGCTGGCCTGCTACATGGTGGAAGGCGGCGGCAGCAAGGACTGGGGCAAGGTTAAGGCGCTGGCGCTGAACGAGCCGGCGGCGATGCACAAGCTGCTGGGCACGATCACCGACGCGGTGATCGCCTACCTCACCGCGCAGCACGCCGCGGGCGCGCAGGCGCTGCAGGTGTTCGATACCTGGGGCGGCACGCTGGGCCCGGCGATGTACCGCGAATTCTCGCTGCCGTACCTCACCCGGATCGCCACTGCGCTGAAGGCGCTCGGCGTGCCGGTGATCCTGTTCGGCAAGGGCAACGCTCCGCACCTGGACGCGCTGTTCACCAGCGGCGCCGATGCGATCGGCGTGGACTGGACGGTGACCCTGGAAGACGCGGCGCGCCGCAACGGCGGCCGGGTGGCGCTGCAGGGCAACATGGATCCGGCGATGCTGTACGGCAGCCCCGACGCGGTGCGCGCGCAGGTGCGCGCCGTGCTGGACAGCTACCGAGATGGCAACGGCGGCAGCCGCGAGGGCCACGTCTTCAACCTCGGCCACGGCATGTCGCCGGACATGAACCCCGACCACGTGGCCGCGCTGGTGGACGAAGTGCACGCCTACAGCGCGCGCTGACGCATCCGGAAACAAGGGTAGCCACACGTCGCGGCAAGCACCCGGCGCGGCCGGGGCAGCGCAACCAAGCGAGTATCGGGGAGCGACTTGCGCTGCCCCGGCCGCGCCGGGTGCGATGCCGCAACGGAGCCCGCTTCGCGACGCGTGTCTCTGGACGAGCGGGCGCATCACGAAGCAGCGCCCACCCACGCCATGGGGCAGGAACCGCAGGGGCGCGCGGGTTATCCCATTGCGTCCCGCAGCGCCTCCAGCGCCCGCGCGAGCAGGTCGCCGGTCACCGGTTTGCGCAGGAAGCCGTCAAACCCGGCCGCGCGCGCCTGTGCTTCGGCGTCCGCGTCGGCGCGCGCGGTAACCGCCAGCAGCGGCGCTGCGAATCCGCTGTCGCGCAGCGCACGCGCCAGCGTCAGGCCATCCATGCCCGGCAGGTCCAGGTCCAGCAGGGCGGCATCGAAGCGCCCGGTGGCCGCTTCGGTGAGCGCGCCGAGGCCGTGCCCCACGTGCGTCACCGCATGGCCCTGCGCCCGCAGCAGGCCCGCGATCGCCTCCGCCACGATGGCATCGTCCTCGACCAGCAGCAGCGCGCGACCGGCGGGTGCCGATGGCGCCGGCACCGCCGTCGCCGCCGCGACCGGAGGCGCCGCGGCGGGCAGCGGCAGTTCCACGATGAAGCGGGTGCCCTGCCCCGGGGTGCTCTCCACCGCGATGCGGCCCCCCATCGCCGCCGCCAGTTCCTGCGAGATCGCCAGGCCCAGGCCACTGCCGCCGTAGCGCGCCGCGGTGCGCGCGCCGTCGGCCTGCTCGAAGCGGCGGAACAGACGTTCCCGCTGCGCCTCGCCCAGCCCCGGCCCGGTATCGGCCACCACCACGCGCACGCCGAGCGGCGGCAGTGCCGCCACCTCCAGCGCCACGTGCCCGGCCTCGGTGAACTTCACCGCATTGCCGACGAGGTTCAGCAGGATCTGCTGCACGCGGGTGCGGTCGCCCAGCAGCGCGGCCGGCAGGTCCGCCGCCGCGTGCAGCTCGAACGCCAGGCCCTTGCGCGCCGCCAGCGGCGCCATCAACCCCGCCACCTCGTCCAGCAGCGGCCGCAGCGCGAACGGCGCCGGCGCCAATTCCAGCTTTCCCGCTTCGATGCGCGCCATGTCCAGCGCGTCGTTCACCAGGCGCAGCAGGTGTTCGCCGGCGCGGCGGATGGCCTGCACGTGGCCACGCTGGCGCGCGTCGAGCGGCGTGCCTTCCAGCAGTTCGGCCATGCCCAGCACGCCGGTCATCGGCGTGCGCACTTCGTGGCCGAGGGTGGCAAGGAAGCGCGATTTCGCCTCCGACGCCTGCTCGGCCAGCTGGCGCTGCTGCTCGGCCAACTGCCAGGCGTGGCGACGCCGCAGCCGCTGCCGGTAGGTCCACGCCAGCGTGGCCACCAGCGCCAGCGCCAGCAGCACCCACGCCGCCAGTGCCAGCGGGCTGCGCCACCAGGGCGGCGGCACGCGCAGGGTCAGGCGCTGCTCCGGCGCAACATTGCCCGCGGCATCGCGGGCGCGCACGCGCACCGTGTAGCGACCGGGCGCGAGGCCGGTGAACACACGCTCGCCGCTGGCCCCCAACGCCACCCAGTCGCGGTCGAAACCGTCCAGCCGCGACCAGTAGCGGTTGCCGGCGGGGTCGTCGAAGGCCAGCAGGCGCGCGGAGACCCGCAGTTCGCGATCCCCCACCGCCAGCGCCACGCCATCCTGCAGCGGCAGGTCCTGCCAGGTGCCGGCACGCCGGACGGCGAAGCCGTCGAACCGCAGCGCCGGCCGCACCGGCGCGGGGTCGGCGGCGTCCGCATCCACCAGCCGCAGGCCGCCGTCGGCGGTGGCGGCGACCAGCACGCCGTCCGCGCGCAGCAGCGCGGCACGCTCCAGGTATTCCTCGCTGCCGCCGGCCGCGCGCGCACCGATGCGGCGCAGCACGCCGCGCGCCGGGTCCCAGCGGTACAGGCCGCGCGACGTGGTCATCCAGACCCGATGGCGGGCATCCACCAGCAGCGCGGACGCCGCCACCGCCGGCATGCCCCGGCGGGCGTCGATGCGCTGCGCCTCGCGCCAGCCACCGTCGTGCCAGCGGTACTGCACCAGGCCCGACAGGCGCTGCACCCAGAGCGTGTCCGCGCCGTCGAACGCCAGCGAGAAGGCGCGCTCGCCGTCCAACCCCGGCACCGTCCGGAAGCGACCGGCCGCCGGATCGAAGCGCAGCACGCCCTGCCGGGCCGCCAGCCACGGCGCGCCCGACGGCGCCAGCACCAACTCGTCGATGTCGGCATCGTCCAGCCCGCTCGCCGCGCCCGCCGGCAGGTCGCGCAGCAGCGCACCGGTCGCGGGGTCGCGCTGCTGCACGCCGGCACCGGGCGCACAGACCCACAGGCTGCCGTCCGGCCCCAGCGCGAGGCGGACGATCAGGCTGGCCGGGGCCGGCGCGCGCGGGTCCTCCGGCGTCCACTCGTCGATCGTACCGTCGGTGCCGATCCGCACCAGCCCGCCGCGGTGCGCGACCCACAGCCGACCGCCGGCATCCTCGACGATCGACGACGGCTTGAGGCTGCGCAGGCGCGCCAGCGCGTCGGGGGCCAGCGCGGTCACGGTGCCGTCGGCGTCGAGGTGTTCGATCATCCCGCCCAACCCGGCCAGCCAGACGCCACCATCGACGGCGCGGCCAAGCGCGCGGTACATGGCGCCCTGCAGGCCGTCCGCCGGGCCGTTGAAGTCGGCCAGCTGGCGCCAGTCGGAACGCAGGTAGCCCAGTCCCAGGCCGGCCACCGGCACCCACAGCCCGCCATTGCCCTCCACCGCGAGCGTGTTGATGGCACGCGGCACGTCGGGGCCGCCCAGCGGCACCGGCACCGGCGGCGCCGCGTCGCGTTGGCGCCACAGGCCGCGCTGGCTGCCGATCCAATGGTGGCCGTCGCGATCGGTGGCGATCGCGACCAGCGCATTGGGCCGGTGGAACATCGGCGACCAGTCCGGTTGCATCCAGCGGCCCTCGGCGAGGCGCCAGACCCCCACCGACGTGCCGACCCACAGCCCGTCCGGTTGCAACGACAGCATGTAGACCATCGGCGCGCCGTCCGCGCCCGGCAGCGCCACCGGGTCGATGCCACCGTCGCCGCGCAGGCGTGCCAGCCCGGCGGTGGTGCCGATCCACAGCGTTCCCCCAGTGTCGGTGGCCAGCGACAGCACGGTGTCCGCCGGTAGGCCGTCGTGGTCGGCGGTGTAACGGCGCATCGCGCCGCGCGCATCGACGCGGGTCAGGCCGCCGTCGTAGGTCCCCAGCCAGACGGCATCGCCCTGCCGCGCCATCGCCCACACGTCGTCGCTGCCCAGCGCGGGATGGGTGGCACGGCGCAGGTGGGAGAACCGGCGGCGGTCCGCGTCCAGCACGCTGACACCCTCGCCCTCCACCGCCACCCAGAGGCGGTCGGCGGCGTCCACCAGCAGGGCCTGCACGTGGTTGCCCGGCAGGCCGTTGGTCGCGCCGGGCTGATAGCGCCACACGCGCATGCCGGTGCCGTCGTGGCGGGCCAGGCCGTCCACGGTCCCCACCCACAGGTAACCGTCGGCATCGCGGGCCAGCGCGCGGATCTCGGTGGACGGCAGGCCTTGCGCCGGCCCGACGATGCGGAAGCGCGGCCGCTCCGGCACGGCCGCCAGCGCGCAGGCGCAGGCCAGCCACAACAGCACCATCAGGCAGATCCGGTTTGCCATACCCCCTCCTCCCGTCCGCGGGGCGGCCTGCCGCGCACGTTGCGCGGCGCGGTCGTCATTCCGCGCTCCCCGCCCGGGATGCTGGCAACGCTCCGTTGCACTTGCAAGCACGCCGCGCTCGCCGGCGGCGCCTAGAATCCCCGCAACCCTCCGGATGGATGCCCCGCCATGTCCACTCCCGCTCCGCGCACCGACTGGAGCGCCGCCAGCAAGCTGCTGCACTGGCTGGTAGCCGTACTGATCCTGGTGATGGCCTGGCTGGGCCTGACCATGGGCGACCTGCCGAACGGCCCGGACAAGATCGCGACCTACGCGCTGCACAAGTCGATCGGCCTGACCGTGCTGGGTCTGGCGCTGCTGCGGCTGCTGGCGCGCTGGATCGCCGGCGCCCCGGCGCCGCTGCCCGGCACGCCGCGCTGGCAGGCGCGCATCGCCACCGTCACCCACGTCGCGCTGTACGCGCTGCTGCTGGCGCTGCCGCTGACCGGCTGGCTGCTCAACTCGGCCGCCGGCTTCCCGCTGCAGTGGTTCGGCCTGGTCAACCTGCCGTCACTGGCTGCGCGTGACGAAGCCCTGCACGCGCTCTCGGTGGAAGCACACGAGCTGCTGTTCTGGGCGATGGCCACGCTGGTGGTGCTGCACGCCGCCGCTGCGTTCCATCACCACCTGTTCCTGCGCGATGCCACCCTGTCCCGCATGCTGCCGCGCGGCAGGCGGCGCCCCCACGACGCCCCGGAGACCCCCTGATGCGCAAGTTCCTGTTGCCGGCCCTGTTGGCCCTGTCCGTTCCCGCCATGGCCGCCGATTACGTGCAGGCACCCGGTTCGACCCTCGCCTTCGCCGGCAAATACCAGGGCGAAGTGTTCGTCGGCCGCTTCCCGGGCTTCACCACCCGGCTGTCGTTCGATCCGCAACGGCTGGACGGCTCGCGGCTGGAAGTGACGATCCCGGTGGCCACCGCCACCACGCGCAACCCGGACTACGACGGCGAAATGCGCGGCGCGTCATTCTTCGACGCCGCCAGGTTCCCGCAGGCCACCTACGTCGCCACCCGCTTCCGTGCGCTCGGCGGCAACCGCTACGCGGCCGACGGCACGCTGACCCTGCGCGGCGCCAGCAAGCCGGTGACGCTGACGTTCGAGTGGACGCCGGGCGCCAGGCCGGTGCTGTTCGGACGCGCGGCGGTGCCGCGGCTGGCGTTCGGCGTGGGCGGCGGGCAGTGGGCGGACACGGGCCTGATCCCCGATGCCATCGCCGTCAGCACGCGCGTGGTGTTGTCCCCGGCGCCGTGACGCGCCGCCTGCGCCGCTAGGGGTGCAGGCGCAGGAACACGCGCAGGGTGTCAGCGTCGAACGGCCAGTCGAGCTCGTCGCCGCTGGCCGGGTCGTGCAGCACCGGCACGCGCAGACCGTAGCGCGCCTCCAGCGTCGCGTCCTCGTCGATGAACACGCTCTCGAACGCCGGTGCATGCGCGGCCGCCAGCGCGGCCAGCGCCTGGTCGCACAGATGGCAGTGGTCGCGCTGGTAGAGGAGCAATCCCATACGCCTGCGTCGTGGTTGGCCTCGCGGGGCGCCTAGAATACCGCCCTCCCTCTTCCGGCGATCCCCGCGTCCATGGCCGTCTCCACCTTCGACCTCTACAAGATCGGCATCGGCCCCAGCTCCTCGCACACGGTCGGCCCGATGCGCGCGGCCGCGCGCTTCGTCAGCCACTGGCTGGAGGAGGATGGCGCGCTGGCGCGTACGGCGCGCGTGCGCGCGGAGGTGTTCGGCTCGCTGGCGCTGACCGGCCGCGGGCACGGCACCGACAAGGCGGTGCTGATGGGCCTGGAAGGCCATTGGCCGAACGAAATCGATCCGGACATCATCCCGCCCGCGCTGGAACGCATCCGCACGAGCAAGCGCCTGCGGCTGGGCGGCAAGCACGAGATCGCCTTCGACGAGAAGCGCGACCTGGTGATGAACAAGCGGCAGAAGTTGCCCTTCCACACCAACGGCATGCGCTTCACCGCCTTCGACGGCGACGGCGGCGAGATCGCCACCCGCGACTACTACTCCGTCGGCGGCGGCTTCGTGGTCAACCAGGACGAGGCCGCGGAAGACCGCATCGTCGCCGACACCACCCCGCTGCCGCATCCGTTCTCCAACGGCGCCGAACTGCTGGCGGAGTGCCAGCGCAGCGGGCTGACGATCGCCCAGCTGATGTTCGAGAACGAACAGGCCTGGCGCACGCCCGAGGCGATCCGCGAGGGCCTGCGCGAGCTCTGGCAAGCCATGCAGGGCTGCGTGGCACGCGGCATGCGCGCCGGCGGCACGCTGCCGGGCGGCCTGCACGTGGCGCGCCGCGCCCCGGCGCTGCACGCCGAACTCGCGTCGAAGCCGGAAGCCGCGATGCGCGACCCGCTGACCGTGCTGGACTGGGTGAACCTCTACGCGCTGGCGGTGAACGAGGAGAACGCCGCCGGCGGCCGCGTGGTCACCGCGCCCACCAACGGCGCGGCCGGCATCCTGCCGGCGGTGCTGCACTACTACGAACGTTTCTGCGCCAGCGAGAAGGACGCCGCCGCGCGCGAAACCGGCATCTTCACCTTCCTGCTGACCGCCGCGGCAGTGGGCATCCTGTACAAGGAAAACGCCTCCATCAGCGGCGCCGAAGTCGGCTGCCAGGGTGAGGTGGGCGTGGCCTGCTCGATGGCCGCCGCCGGCCTGACCGCCGCGCTGGGCGGCACGCCGGGGCAGGTCGAGAACGCCGCCGAGATCGGCATGGAGCACAACCTGGGCCTGACCTGCGACCCGATCGGCGGGCTGGTGCAGATCCCCTGCATCGAGCGCAACGCGATGGGCGCGGTCAAGGCGATCAACGCCAGCCGCATGGCGCTGCGCGGCGATGGCCAGCACAAGGTGTCGCTGGACAAGGTCATCAAGACCATGCGCGACACCGGCCGCGACATGCAGGACAAGTACAAGGAGACCAGCCGGGGCGGGCTGGCGGTCAACGTCATCGAGTGCTGAGACCCCGGCCGGCAGTCAAGTCCGGGGCCCGCGAGCCGCTACCGATTTGGGGTTAATCTGGACTCCACGTCGGGGGCTTGGGGAGACGTCGCGATCGCTTGTCCATCGGCCACGGGGAATGCATCCGGTCCGCGGCGGGTCAGTGCCCGCCTGGCGCGGTGGCTGTCCTGCGCCCTGCTGGCCATCGCCGCGCTGCTGCCCGCCGCTGCGCTGGAGCGGGACAAGCCGTTCGACGACTACGTGGTCGACACCTGGGACGTGAAGCAGGGCCTGCCGCAGATCACCGTACTGGCGATCGCGCAGGACACCGACGGCTACCTGTGGTTCGGCACCCAGGCCGGGCTGGCCCGATTCGACGGAGTGCGCTTCCGCCGCTACAACCCCCGCGACACGGTCGGGGTGAACAGCAACATCCAGGCCCTGCTGGCCGACGGCCGCCGCCTGTGGATCGGCACGGCGCTGGGCCTGCTGGTGATGGAGGACGGCCGCATCCGCGCGGTCGCGCCGCCATCCGATGCCCCCGGCGCCGCGGCGCGCGGCTTCCCGGTACGCGCGCTGGCGCTGGTCGATGGCCGGGTGCTGGTGGCCGGTCCCGACGGCCTGTACACGCCCGAGGGCAATGGCCTGCGCCGCGTGCGTGCATTGCCGGGCCCGGCGCTGAGCCTGCTGGCCCGGCCGGACGGGCTGTGGGTGGGGAGCAACGGCCAGGTGCTCCGCGTGGCGGGCCAGCACTTCGATGCCTTCGCGCTGCCCGCCGCTGTGGCCGGCACCGCCGTCACCACGTTGGCCTGGCACGACGGCGCGATATGGGCCGGCACCAACCGCGGGCTGTTCCGGCAGGCCGGCAGCGGCTGGCAGGCGGCCGGGACGGACGCCGCGCAGACCGTCGAGGCGATGGCGGCCGACCGCGACGGCAGCCTGTGGGTGGCCACCTCCCAGTACCTCGAGCGGCTGCGCCCGGGGCTGCCAGCGGAGCGCATCCAGAACCGCCCCGGCAGCATCGCGATCCGCTCGATCTACGAGGACCACGACGGCAACCTGTGGTTGGGCAGCCAGACGGAGGGCGTCGCACGCGCTTGGAACGGCTACACCCGACGCCTGGACGAAGGCGTCGGCCTGTCCAACCCGCTGCTGTGGTCAATCGCCGCGGCGCCGGACGGCACCGTCTGGGTCGGCACGGGCGACGGCGTCGAGGTCTGGCGCAATGGCCGGTTCCAGCGGATCGCCAGCGGCGCGCAATTGCCACATCCCGAGGCGTACAGCCTGCTGCCCGAGGCCGACCGCACCTGGGTGGGCACGCGTGCCGGCGTGGCCGTGCTGCGCGACGGCCGGGTGGAGACGCCCGCGGTGCTGGCGCCGCTGCGCAATGCCCAGATCAACGGGATCGTCCGCGACCGCGCGGGCCGCCTGTGGTTCGCCACGAGCAGTGGGCTCTACCTGCTGGACACGGACAACCGCCTGGTCCGCTACGCCGAGGCGGAGGGCCTCGTCGATCCCCGCATCCGGGTGGTGCTGGAAACCCGCGAGGGCCGGCTGCTAATCGGCTCCACGCAGGGCCTGTACGAGTGGCGCGCGGGACGCATCGTGCCGCTGGGCCAGCAGACCGGCCTCGCCGACGACATCGCCATCACCGCCCTGCTGGAACTGGCCAACGGCGACTGGGTGGTCGGCAGCAGCAACGGCGACGGCTTGCACGTCTTCGACGGTGGGCGGTGGCATGCGCTGGGCAGCGACCAGGACCTGCCGGTCAACATCCCGTTCTTCCTTGCCGAACACGCGGGGCACCTCTGGGTGGCCGGCATGCAGGGCGTCTACCGGCTGCCGCTGGTGGACCTGATGCGGACGCTCCGCCAGCCCGCCACGCCGCTGGTCGCGCAGCTAGTGATCAACTCCGGCTTCGACCGCCCCGGCGGCCAGCAGGACAAATGCTGCAACGGCGCAGGCAACAGCCGCGGCCTGCTGCAGGACGGCCAGCTGTGGCTGCCCACCCGCGAGGGTGCGCTGCTGGTGCGGCTGGCCAGCACCGAGGCGGGAACGCCACGCGAGGTGCGGATCGAGGACGTGGTGGCCGGCGGCCGCACCTACCTGCCAGGGGCCGCCACGGTGCGGCTGCCGCTGGACGCACGCAGCCTGCGGTTCGACTTCACGGTGCCGGCCTTCCAGCCGACCCGGATGCCACAGCTGCGGTTCCGCCTGCAGGGCTACGACACGGGCTGGCGCGAGCTGGAGAACCCGGCGCTGCGGTCGACCACCTACGTCAACCTGCCACCCGGTCGCTACGTGTTCGAGGTGGCCGACTTCAACCGCGCACGCCCCTTGGCGGGCGCGGCCCGGATGACCGTGGAGGTGCCCCCGCACCTGCACGAAACGCTGACGTTCCGCGTGCTCGCGGCGGTGCTGGCAGTGGGCCTGGTCTGGCTGGGCTACCTGGCCCTGCGCAGCCGCTACACGCGCCAGCAGGAGGTGTTGGAACAGCTGGTGCAGGAACGCACCCGCGACCTGCAGGCGGCCAACGCGCGACTGAAGGAAATCAGCTTCACCGACCCGCTCACCGGCCTGCACAACCGGCGCTACCTGGCGCAGCAGCTGCCCATCGACCTGTCGTTCTACGAACGCGATTCGGCCTACGTCGAAGGGCGCGAAGCGGTGGTGATCGCCCTGCTGGACGTGGACCACTTCAAGACCATCAACGACACCTGGGGCCATGCGGCGGGCGACCGCGTGCTGGAGCAGTTCGGCCAGTTGCTGGGCGAGCTCAAGCGCAGCGGCGACTACGTGGCGCGCTGGGGCGGCGAGGAATTCCTGCTGGTCCTGCGACCGCTCCCCCGCGGCAGCCTGGCGCGGATCGGCGAGCGCCTGTGCTCGCGCATCGCCGCGCACCGCTTCGACCTCGGCAACGGCGTCGAGCACCGGCTCACGGTGTCGGCGGGGTTGGTGGAGTGCCCGCTGTTCGCCCACCACCCGCACCTGCTGGACTGGGAGCAACTGGTCACCCTGGCCGACCGCGCGATGTACCGGGTCAAGACCTCCGGCCGCAACGGCTGGATGGCCTACCGGCCGCTCCCCGGCGCCGTCCTCCCGGACGACCTCTCGCCCTTCCAGGGCGATCCAAGGCGCCTGCTCGACAGCGGGCTGCTGGAACTCTTCGGCGACGGCCTGCGGCAACCGCCGGGCGGCCCATCGGAGCGGGGCTGAGCACATGCCGGACGCGATCGCGAACGTACTGAGGGGAGCCCTGCTGACCGCCCTGTACTTCGCGGGCGCGGTCATCGCGGTGCTCTACCTGCGCACCCCCGCCGACGTCACGCTCTTCTGGCCGGCCGCCGGCATCGGCTACGCGCTGGTGCTGCGCTACGGCCTGCGCTACGCGATCACCCTTCCCATCGCCCAGCTGCTGCTGCACCTCGTGATGGTGCCGGTGCCGATGGCCTTCCTGCCCTTCTCGGCATCGAGCAACTTCATCGGCACGCTGGTGGCCTGCGCCTACGTGCTGCGCCGGCGCCCGCGCCTGCAGCTGCGCATCGCGGACGGCTTCCTGCTGATGCGCGGCGGCGTGCTGCTGTGCCTGGTCAGTGCGCTGATCGGCACGCTGGGCATGGTCTACGCCGGGATGGTGCCGTCTGGGGAGTTGGGGCGGGTCTACCTGCAATGGACGCTGGGCGACCTGCTGGGCATCACGTCCGTCACGCCGACCCTCCTGCTGCTTGTCGCGAAGGGCATGCGGATCGGCCAGCTGCTGCCGATCGAAACGCGTCGCCACGAACGTCCGCTGTGGATGCTGACGATGGTGGTGGTGCTGGCCGGCGGCATGATGGTGATCCGCGACGGCAGCATGTACCCGCTGGCCATCGCCACCCTGCCGCTGGCGCTGCTGCTGTGGTCGGCCGCGCGCTATCCGCCGCTGTTCACGGCGGCGGCCTCGATGGTGGTCACTGTCCTGCTGGGCGTCACCCTGGGCATCGGGCTCGGCGGGTTCGTGCGGCCGGAGAGCCTGCACGATACGGCGCTGATGATGGGCACGCTGGTGGTGAACTCGGTGGTGCCGATCCTGCTGGTCGCGTCCTACCACGAGCGCTTCCAGACGATGACGGCACTGCAGGTGCGGGCGACCTTCGATCCCCTCACCGGCCTGCTCAACCGCGACGCCTTCGAGGAACAGGCGCGTGCCCGGCTCGCCACCTCGGACGGGCCCCTGTCGCTGCTCTATGTCGACCTCGACAACTTCAAGCTGGTCAACGACTCCGCCAGCCACGCCGCCGGCGACGAGATGCTGAGGCGGGTCGCCGGGCTGGTACGGGAGAGCTTCAACGGCACCACGCTGGTGGCGCACAGCGGCGGCGACGAATTCACCCTGCTGGTCGAACAAGACGCGGAGGCCGCCGCGGCCCAGGGCCGCCAGCTGCTGGCCGCGATCGAAGCGGTGCGGATCGCCTGGCAGGGCGGCAACCTGCGCACGACCGCCAGCATCGGGCTGGCGACCAGCGTGCCGCCGCATGCCAGTTTCGACGAACTGCTCTCGCAGGTGGACACCGCCTGCCACGAGGCGAAGGAGCTGGGCGGCAACCGCCTGCTGGTAGCGGGCCAGAACGCCGAGAGCCTGCGCACCCGCAGCCGGATGATGCGGCATGCGCTGGACGCGCACGAAGCGCTGGACCAGCGCCGCTTCGAACTGTGGTGCCAGCCGATCGTGGACCTGCGCACGCCGGGTGCCCACGGCGCCCATTTCGAGGTGCTGCTGCGCTGGCGGGATGCTTCCGGCCAGCTGCGCCCGCCGGCCAACCTGATCGCCGCCGCCGAGCGGTTCCGGATGGGACCGCGGCTGGACCGCTACGTGCTGAATGCCCTGCTGGAATGGATGGAGCACCACCCCGCGACGGCGGCGACCGTCACCCAGTGCAACCTCAACCTGGGCGGCGCCACGCTGGTGGACGAGGAGTTCGCGGACTACGCCGCCGAGCGCCTGCGCCGCAGCGTGCTGCGTCCCGGCCAGCTCTGCCTGGAGATCACCGAGACCAACGTGGTGCGCGACCTGGTCCGCGCGCGCCGCTTCATTTCGCGCATGCGCGACCTGGGCTGCCGGTTCGCGCTGGACGACTTCGGCACCGGCTTCTGCTCCTTCAGCTACCTGCGCGACCTGCCGGTGGACTACCTCAAGATCGACGGCAGCTTCGTGCGCGACCTCGCAGGCTCGCCGCTGTCGGAAGCGGTGGTGCGCTCCATCACCGAGATCGCCCACCTGCTGCAGATGCGTGCGGTGGGCGAGCACGTGGAAACCGAGGAACAGCTGCGCCGGCTGCAGGCGCTGCAGGTCGACTACGCGCAGGGCTACGTGTTCCAGCGGCCGGCGCCGATCGCGGCGTTCTTCGGCGTCGGTCCCTGAGCCGCCGCGAGCTGGATGGCCAGGGCGTCGTCCAGCAATGCCGCCGCGGTGACCTCGGCGCCGGCGCCCGGCCCCTGCAGCACCAGCGGCTGCGCGCGATAGCGATCGGACCAGATCGCCACCCGGTTGTCGGTGCCGCCGCCGCCCGCCAGCGGATCGTCCGCGGGCAACGCCTCCAAGCCCACCCGCGCGCGCCCGTCCGCCTGCAGCCGGGCGATGAAGCGCAACCGCGCGCCCTGCTTCCACGCGGCGGCGTAGCGCGCGCGCAGCGGGGCGTCGAGCTGCGGCAGGGCGTCGAACAGCGCCGCGCGCGGCAGCACCGCCAGCGCTTCGGGTACCAGCGAGTCCACGGCGACGTCGGCCGGCGCCAGCGGCACTCCGGCGGCGCGGGCCAGGATCAGCAGCTTGCGGCGCACGTCCTCGCCCGACAGGTCGTCGCGCGGGTCGGGCTCGGTGTAACCCGCCGCGTGCGCCTCGCGCACGAAACCGGAGAACGGCCGCAGGCCGTCGTACTGGTGGAACAGCCATGCGAGCGAACCGGACAGCACGCCGGCGATCGCGTGGATGCGGTCGCCGCCGGCCTGCAGCGCGCGCAGGGAGCGCAGGATCGGCAGGCCCGCACCGACGGTGGCGCTGTCCCCGTAGCAGGTGCCGCCGGCTTCACGCGCCGTCTGGATGGCCCGCCAGCGCGCCAGCGACGTGCCCTGCCCCAGCTTGCAGGCGGTGACCACGTGGATGCCGCGCGCCAGCCAGTGCGGGTGCCGGTCCGCCACGGCCTCGGACGCGGTGGCATCGATGACGATGCGGGTGCCGGCGCCACCGAGCGCGGCGTCCACCGCCTCGAGCGCATGCGGGCGGGTGGCTCGCGCCAGCAGCGCACCGACGTCGCCGGCCACCGGCGCGGCCGCCAGCGACGCCACCCGCGAGTTGGCGACGTAGTCCAGCGCCAGCCGCGCGCCCAGCGCCGTGCCCTGCCAGCCGGCCAACCGGGCCCACACGGCCCGCCCCACGGTGCCGGTGCCCAGCAGCGCCACCCGGGCCGGCACGGCGTCGGGCAACGGCAGCGCGACAACCCGGGCGTTCATCGCAGCGCCTGCCGTTTGCGCGGACATGCGGCCTGCGCGCGCGCCAGGGCATCGGTCAGGTCCGCCATCAGGTCGTCGGCGTGCTCGATGCCCACCGACAGCCGCAACAGGCCGTCGGAGATCCCGGCCTGCGCGCGCGCCTCCGCGCTCATCGCCGCATGGGTCATGGTGGCGGGATGCGCGACCAGGCTTTCCACGCCACCCAGCGACTCGGCGAGGGTGAACCAGCGCAGGCCGTCCAGGAAGGCGCGCACCGCGGCTTCGCCGCCCTCCAGTTCCACGCTCAGCATCGCGCCGAAGCCGTGCTGCTGGCGCGCCGCCAGCGCGTGGCCCGGGTGCGCGGCCAGCCCCGGCCAGTGCAGCGCACGCACCGCCGGGTGGCCGTCCAGCAGCGCCACCAGCGCCTGCGTGTTCTCCTGGTGCACGCGCAGGCGCGCATCCAGCGTGCGCAGCCCGCGCAGGGTGAGGAAGCTGTCGAACGGCGCCCCGGTGAGGCCGAGCGCATTCGCCCACCAGGTGAGCTGCGCGTGGACCTCGGCATCGCGCGCCACCGCCGCGCCGCCGACGACATCGCTGTGGCCGTTGATGTACTTGGTGGTCGAGTGCACCACCACGTCGGCGCCGAAGTCGGCGATCGGCCGCTGCAGGGCCGGCGAGAGGAAGGTGTTGTCGACCACCGCCCGCGCCCCGGCCGCCTGCGCGGCGCCGACCACGAAGCGCAGGTCGGTGATCCGCAGCAGCGGGTTGGACGGGGTTTCGATCCACACCAGCGCCGGCCGGCGCGCCAGCGCCGCGGCCACCGCCTGCGGATCGGTGAGGTCGCAAGTCAGCAGCTCGAACGCGCCCTTCGCCGCCAGCGCGTTGAACAGCCGCCAGCTGCCGCCATAGCAGTCGTGCGGCACCACCAGCACATCGCCGGGCCGGAGCAGCGCATGCAGGACCAGCGTGATCGCGGCCATGCCGGTGGCGGTGACGACGCCGCCCGCGCCGCCTTCCAGCTCGGCCAGCGCTTCGCCCAGCAGGTCGCGGGTGGGATTGCCGCTGCGGGTGTAGTCGTAGGTGCGCTTTTCGTTGAAGCCGGCGAAGCTGAAGTTCGACGACAGCACCAGCGGCGGTGTCACCGCGCCGAAGGCGGTGTCGCGGTCGATGCCGGCACGCACTGCGCGGGTGGCCGGACGGCCGGACGGGACGGGAATGACGTGGTTCATGCGGGCACTCCGGAAGCGGGAGACGGCGACGGGGAGGCGACCTCGACCAGGGCCAGCTCGCTGGCCAGCAGGGCATCGATGCGGTCGGTGTCTTTCAGGAAGGCGTCATGGCCGAAGCGCGAGCGCAGCACGCGCAGGCGACCGCGATCGCCCAGGGCCTCCAATAGCGCCACCGCATCCGCCAGTGGCACCAGCGGATCGCCTTCGACCGCCACCAGCGACACCGGCACGCCGATCGCGGCCGGATCGACGCGATGCAGGTCGATGGATTCGGACAGGCGCAGCCACGCGGTGGCCGGCACGCGCGCGACGAATTTCGCACCGGCGGCATCCAGGTAGTCCTCCGCGGCCACGCGCACGCGGCCATTGCTGAGGACGGGCGGCGCGTCGAAGCGTTCGGCGAACTCCTCGGGCGTGCGGTAACTCAGCATCGCCAGCTGGCGCGCCAGCGACAGCCCCGGCTCATCCGCGCACTGCAGTCGGCCCAGCGCCACCGCCTTGCGCTGCAGGGCGCGCCACGCCGCGGCGTACGGGTGCGGGCGATGCGCGCCGCTGACGGCGACCAGCCGGCGCAAGCGCCGGGGATGACGCACCGCCAGCTGCAGCCCGACCAGGGCGCCGTAGGAGTAGCCGACGAAGGCGTGCAGCGCGTCGATGCCCAGCGCGTCCAGCAGCAGGGCCACGGCATCCGCCTGGTCGGCAGTGTCGATGGGGGCATCCAGGCTGCCATCGGCCCCTACGTAATCGAACGCGAGAAGACGCAGTCGCGCCGGATCCAGCGCGCGGCCGGAGCCCGGCAGGCCGGGCGCCCAGCCGGGTGTCGCGTCCAGGGCATTCGCGGCGACGTGGCGGTGCGCGGAGATGCCGCCGGCGACGAACACCACCGGCGCGTCGGCGGGGCCGACCAGCTCGTAGTCCAGGCGCAGCGCACGCGGGCCGGCGTGGCGGGTGGCCAGCACCGCATCCACGCTGCCGCGGCAGGCGGCATCCGCATGGGTGGATGCCGGCCGCATCGCCCCCGGCGCCCGGGGAGGGGGACGGCGGTCGGGGGCGATGCGTTCGGCAAGGTTCATGGCGGACTCCGGGGATGGACGGCCCATCGGAGTCGCACGGGGAGCGGAAGGCCGACCAGATCGGCGTCGCGGACCGCATCCGGCGGCCTCGCAACCATCTTCCGGCAGACGCACAGGTCCCCGCAGGATTTGGCACCTCGACGACCGCTTGCGCGATCGTCCGGTTGCCCCGGCATCAAAGGGCCTGTCCCTCCGCCGGTCTCGATGGATGGACGCAGTCTGCCGGTCGGGGCAGCCCTTGTCAATCGCTTTATCCGCATGAAGCGATTAAATAACCAAACATCATGACGATGCCCGCGGGAAAGCGACCGCGGCATACTGCGGCGATGCGCATGCGCCCCCTCCTGATGCTGGCCTGCCTGGCCCTCGCACGCCCGACGGCGGCGCAGGTCGACACCTCCGACCCGGTCGCGCGCCTGCGGATCGAACCCGGCGCGGCCGGCTACGAGGCATGGGCGGACAACCTGCTCGCCGGCCCCATCGAGGTGCGGCTGGACATGGCCAGCGGCCCCGTGCCCGCCAGCCAGCCCGCCCTGCCCGCGCGCGCCAGCGTGCCCGCCGGCGGCAGCACGCTGGTGGCACTGCTGCAGGCGCCGGAAGGACGCGAAGGCTGGCTGCGGCTGCGGTTGCGGGGCATCCCCGGCAGCGCCAACGCCCGCCCACAGGACGTCGCCTACCGGCTACCGGTCGCAGCCGCGGAGGCGTGCATCGACCAAGGGTTCGAGGGCGGCTTCAGCCACCGCGACAGGGCCAATCGCTACGCGATCGATTTCGCGGTACCGGAAGGCACGCCGGTGCTGGCGGCGCGCGCGGGCGTGGTGATGCAGGTGCGGGACGGGTTCGACCATGGCGGGCTGGACCGGAACCGCGACATCGACCGGGCAAACCTCGTCCGCATCCTGCACGACGACGGCAGCATGGCGCTCTACGCGCACTTGGGGAAGGACGGCGCGCGGGTCCGCCCCGGCGAGCGCGTGGCGGCCGGGCAGGTCATCGGGATGTCAGGCAACACGGGCTACAGCAGCGGGCCCCACCTGCATTTCGCCGTGCAGGTGAACCGCGACCAGCAACTGGAGGCGATTCCCTTCCGGATGCCCGGCGCGGTGCCCGCGCCGGATCAGGCGGCCTGGTCGTCCAGCAGCGACGGCTCCACCAGTTCCCGCCACTGCGGCAGCTTGTCGAGCATGCCGACCGCGCGCAGGTAGGCCTCGTCCGGCTCCTGTCCAGCCACCAGCGCGGTGGCCACGTGCACGGCACCGGTCACCCAGAAGCCGCCCGAACGCATCTGGCCGGGCCGCTGCTGGTAGGCCACCGCCTCGACGATCGGCATCGGCAGGCCCCACAGGCCCAGCAGGTACGCGCCGGCCTCGGCGAAATCGGGCGCTTCCTCGCCCTCCACCGCGGCCGCGTCGCCGGCCTCGGCCGTCGCCACGCCGGGCAGCAGGCGCCCGACCTCGGCCAGCAGGCTGGCAGTCGCTGCCAGTTCCGCACTGGGGCCGGGCAACAATTTGCGCGCCAGGTTGCTGGCGCGCAGCGCGCGGTCCTGCACTTCCTCGCGCAGCTTGCCGGTGCCGAAGCCCGACCCGCCGAACGCCTCGATGGTCAGGACCAGCCGCAGCAAGGCTTGGTGCCCCAGGCGGATGACGGCCGAGCGCATGTCGCTGATCTCGCGCCCGCCCGAGAAATACGCGGAGTTGCACAGGCGCAGCACCTTGGCCGCGATCGCCGGGTCCTGCGACAGGGCCTGCGCGATAGCCTGGTTGCTGGCCTCGGGGTCGCGCAGAAGGCGCGTCAACTGCAGGTACAGTCGCGGCGGCGGCGGCAGCGAACTGATCCTGCCAAGGGTGCGCTTCAGCACCTCGTTGTCCAGCAGTTCGCGCAGGTCCACCACGCTCTCGACCGCGGTCACCAGCTCTACCGGATCCAGCGGGCGGCCCAGCACGCGGTGCGCGGACTCCAGGCCCTGGGCGATATCGACGCTGGCCTCGTCAGGGTCCTGGTCCAGCAGCAGGATGCGCACCGCCTGCGGGTACAGCGCCGCCACCCGCGCCAGCAGCTCCGGGCCGCCGACGGGGCCGGGCGTGAGCCCGCACACGAACACGTCGAACGCGGGCATCCCCGCTTCCACGGCCGCGCCTTCCGGCAGCCACTCGATCGTCCAGTCCAAGCCGAAGTCGCCCAGCACCTGGTCGAACTCCGCGGCCCGCGCCGCATCCTCACCCACAATGACTATGCGCACTACGCCACCCTTTCAGCAGGTCTTCCCAGCGGCAGGCTCCGCGGCGACCGGCAGGCATGCCCGCTTCGCCACCCCCAAATGTCCGGCCGCCACGCCTTCCACGGAACGCGGGAAGCGGCCGTGGCCGGCCCCGCTGCGGCCATGCTGCCCCCGCCGGTATAATTTCGCAATGTCAGAAGTCGCCACTGAAGCTGCGCGTCGTCGCACTTTCGCCATCATCTCCCACCCCGACGCCGGCAAGACCACGCTCACCGAAAAGCTGCTGCTGTTCGGGGGCGCGATCCAGATGGCCGGTTCGGTCAAGGGCCGCAAGGCCGCGCGCCACGCGACGTCCGACTGGATGGCGCTGGAGAAGGAGCGCGGCATCTCCGTGACCAGCTCGGTGATGCAGTTCCCGTACGAGGGCCGCATCGTCAACCTGCTGGACACGCCCGGCCACGCCGACTTCGGCGAGGACACCTACCGCGTGCTCACCGCGGTGGACTCCGCGCTGATGGTGATCGACGTCGCCAAGGGCGTGGAGGAGCGCACCATCAAGCTGATGGAGGTGTGCCGCCTGCGCGACACCCCCATCATGACCTTCGTCAACAAGCTCGACCGCGAGGGCAAGGACCCGATCGAGCTGCTGGACGAAATCGAATCCGTGCTCGGCATCCAGTGCGCGCCGGTGACCTGGCCGATCGGCATGGGCCAGCGCCTGAAGGGCGTGGTGCACCTGGTAACGGGCGAAGTGCACCTGTACGAGCCGGGCCGCAATTTCACCCGCCAGGATTCCACCATCTTCCCGTCGCTGGACGATCCGGGCGTGGCCGCGGCCATCGGCCCGCAGCTGCTGGCCGAAGTGCGCGACCAGCTGGAACTGGTGCAGGGCGCTTCGTCTCCGTTCGACCAGGCCGCCTACCTGGCCGGCAAGCAGTCGCCGGTGTTCTTCGGCTCGGGCGTGAACAACTTCGGCGTGCAGCCGCTGCTGGACTTCTTCGTCGAGCACGCGCCGCCGCCGCGCGCGCGCGCCACCACCACGCGCGACGTGGCAGCCAGCGAAGGCAAGCTCACCGGCTTCGTCTTCAAGATCCAGGCCAACATGGACCCGATGCACCGCGACCGCGTGGCGTTCATGCGGGTGTGCTCCGGCAAGTTCAGCGCCGGCATGAAGGCCTTCCACGTGCGCAGCGGCAAGGAGGTCAAGCTGGCGAACGCCCTGACCTTCATGGCCAGCGACCGCGAGATCGCGGAGAGCGCGTTCCCCGGCGACGTGATCGGCATCCACAACCACGGCACCATCTCGATCGGCGACACCTTCACCGAGGGCGAGGTGCTGGGCTTCACCGGCATCCCCAGCTTCGCGCCGGAGCTGTTCCGCCGCGCGCGCCTGCGCGACCCGCTCAAGCTCAAGCAGCTGCAGAAGGGCCTGGCCCAGCTGAGCGAGGAAGGCGCCACGCAGTTCTTCAAGCCGCTGATGTCGAACGACCTGATCCTGGGCGCGGTCGGCGTGCTGCAGTTCGACGTGGCCGCCTACCGGCTCAAGGACGAGTACGGCGTGGAGGCGACGTTCGAGCCGGTGCAGGTCGCCACCGCCCGCTGGATCCGCTGCGACGATGCGAAGAAGCTCGAGGAGTTCCGCGAGAAGAACGCCCTGCACCTGGCCATCGACGCGGCCGGCGAGCTGGTCTACCTCGCGCCCAGCCGGGTCAACCTGCAGCTGGCGCAGGAGCGCGCGCCGGCGGTGGCGTTCCTGGCCACCCGCGAGCACGCGCAGTCCACGGAAACGCGCTGAAGCCGGTTGGTCACCACAGCTCCGGTAGCGACAGCAGCCCGACCACCTGCTCCCCGTCGACCACGGGCAGGTGGCGGAACCCGTTCTTGGCGAGGAGTTGCCGGCATTCGTCCAGCGTCGCCGATGGCGACACCGTCACCACGTCGCGGGTCATGATGTCCACGATGCGGACGGCGTAGGGCGACAGGCCCTTCAAGGTCACCTTGCGCGCGTGGTCGCGCTCCGAGACCAGCCCCAGCAGCCGGTCGCCGTCCATCACCAGCACCGCGTCCACGTCGTGCTCGCCCATCACCCGCACGGCATCGCTGGCGGTACCGTCCGGCGCGACCGTGGGCAACACGGCATCGGCCCTGGCCTGCAGCACGTCCCGGACGATCCTGCGCATGGCCTCTCCCCGTTCCGACCGGGCTACGACGCGATGTAGCGCTGCAGCTGGTCGATGTCCTGCCGCTGCAGCTCGATCACCGTCTTGACCAGGTCGCCGATCGACAGCACGCCGACCACGGCGCCGCCGTCCAGCACCGGCAGGTGGCGGATCCGGCGATCGGTCACCAGCTGCATGCAGTGGTCGATGCTGTCGCCCGGCGCGACCGTCACCACCCCGGCGGTCATGATGTCGCGCACGGGGGTGTCCTTGGAGGAGCGCCCCTGCAGGACCACCTTCCGCGCGTAGTCGCGCTCGGAGAGGATGCCGGCCAGGCGCGGCCCCTCCATCACCAGCAGGGCACCGATCTGGCGCTCGGCCATCAATCGGATGGCGTCGATCACCGGGGCGTCCGGGCCGATCGCGATGACCTCAGGCGATTTCGCCTCCAGCAGCTGCCGCACCGTGCGCATGGCGGACTCCTCTCGTCTCGGGAACAAGATCGGGATGCTGGGCCGAGGATACTCCCTCCGCCGGCTGCCAGGCGTCCACCAGGTACAGCGGACGCTGTTTGGATTCCTCGTAGAGCCGGCCGAGGTATTCGCCGATCATTCCCAGCGCCATCAGCTGCACGCCGCCGAGGAACAGCACCACCGCCATCAGCGACGGCCAGCCGGCGACCCGGTCGCCCCACAGGAGCGCCTTGACCACCACCCAGCCGCCGTAGCCGAACGCGAACACCGCGGTGGCCAGGCCGGCGTAGGTCGCCAGGCGCAGCGGCGCGGTGGAAAAGCTGGTGATGCCCTCCAGCGCGAAGTTCCACAGCTTCCAGGCGTTGAACTTGCTGCGCCCGGCGATGCGCGGGCCGCGCTGGTAGGGAATCGACACGGCATTGAAGCCGATCCAGCCAAACAGTCCCTTCATGAACCGGTGGCGCTCGCGCAGCTGGCGCAGCGCCGCCAGCGCACGCGGCGACAGCAGGCGGAAATCGCCGGTGTCGCGCGGCACCGGCGTCCGCGAGAGCGCGCCGATCACGCGGTAGAACCCGTGCGCGCTCGCACGCTTGAATGCCCCCTCGCCCTCGCGGGCCAGGCGGGTGCCGTGCACGTCGTCGTAGCCCTCGCGCCACTTGGCGACGAACTCGGGCAGCAGTTCCGGCGGATCCTGCCCGTCCGCGTCGAGGATCAGCGCGGCGCCGCGGTCGACGTGGTCCAGGCCCGCGGTCAGCGCGGCCTCCTTGCCGAAATTGCGCGACAGCCGCAGCAGGGCCACCCGGCGGTCCTTGCCGGCGAAGCGCCGCAGCAGGTCCCAGGTCCCATCGCGGCTGCCGTCGTCGACATAGAGAACCCGCGCCTCCAGCCCCTCGGCCTCGGCCATGTCCAATGCGGCGTGGATCCGCGGCTGCAGGCGCGGCAGGGCCTCCGCTTCATTGAAGGCGGCAACGACCAGCGTCAGGCAGCGGTGCTCGGGCGGAATCGCATGCATGGCGGAAGTATGCCAGCCGCCCAGCCCCTGCCTCAGTCCAGCGTGCGCAAATAGCCCGTGCCGCCGATCGCGCCCATCTGGCGCTGGATGGCCTGTGCCCGCCGCTGCACGTAGGGGCCCGGTCGCGCGGCGCTGTAGCGCTTCGGGCTGGGCAGCACCGCGGCCAGGCGCGCGGCCTCGGATGCGGTCAGGCGCGCGGCGTCCTTGCCGAAGTAGCGGCGCGAGGCCGCCTGCGCGCCGTACACGCCGTCGCCGAACTCCGCGACGTTGGCGTACATCTCCAGGATGCGGCGCTTGGGCCACAGCGTCTCGATCAACGCCGTGTACCAGACCTCCAGCCCCTTGCGCACCCAGCGGGTCGGCCCGCGGCCCTGCCACAGGAACAGGTTCTTGGCGGTCTGCTGGCTGATCGTGCTGGCGCCGCGGATGCGCTTCACCGGCATGCCGCGCTTCTCGGCGCGGGCCCGCATCTTCTCGTTGTGCGCCTGCGCCTTTTCGATGGCGGCGAAATCGAAGCCGTGGTGGAAGGCGAAGCGCTGGTCCTCCGCGGCCACCAGCGCCACCGGAAGCTGGGGTGACATCGCCCGCAGGTCGCGCCAGTCATGCGAGAGACGGAACCCCGGATTCCCGGCCAGCGCCGCATCCACCCAGCGCGCGGCCATGAAAGCGGAAAACGGCGGGTCGACGACGCGCAGCACCAGCACCTGCACGATGCTGAACAGCACGAACGCCAGCGGCAGCTTCCACCACCAGCCACGCAGGCGGCGCTTGCGCCCGGTAGCGCTCATGCCCGCCCACCTTGCGATCCGCGCCGGTGCGCCCCATTTCGGTCCATCATTCCCTCCCCCTGCCTGTCCGCGCATTATCCGCGGGCGGCCTCCTTCCCGGTATCCACCATGTCCCGAATCCCCGACGCGCAGCTGCGCTTCCTGCTTCCGGCCGCCGGCGTGCGCGGCGTGGCCGTCCACCTGGACGAGACGTGGCGCAGCATCGCGGACCGCGCCGCCTACCCCGCTCCCGCCGCGGAACTGCTGGGCGAAGCCGCCGCCGCCGCCGCGCTGTTCACCGGCCATGCCAAGGTGGACGGGCGGCTGTCCGTGCAGCTGCGCAGCCGCGGCGCCATCGGCACCCTGTTCGCCGAATGCACGGCCGCCGGCACGCTGCGCGGCATCGTCCGCCTGGGCGACACCGATGAGGCGCCCGTCCGGGACCTGCGCGCGCTGGGCGCCGACGCCCTGCTCGCCCTGACCATCGAGAACCCCGGCCTCGGCGGCGGCGAGCCCGTGCGCTACCAAGGCCTGGTCGCGCTGGAAGCGGCGCGGTTGGACGAGGCGTTCGAGGACTATTTCCGCCAGTCCGAGCAGCTGCCGACGCGCCTGCTGCTGGCCTGCGACGGCCAGCGCGCCGCCGGCCTGCTGCTGCAGAAGCTTCCGGGCGAAGAAGGCGACGAGGACGGCTTCCGGCGCGCCAGCGCCCTGTTCGACACCCTCGGCGGCGAGGAGCTGCTGGCCCTGCCGCCGGCCGAGGTGGTGCACCGGTTGTTCCACGAGGAGGCCCCGCAGCTGATGGGCGAGAAGCCGCTGCGCTTCGCTTGCTCCTGCTCGCGCGAGCGGGTGGAGGGGATGCTGGTCTCGCTGGGCCGCGAGGAAGCCGACGCCGCGGTGGACGCAGGCGGCGGCACCGCCTCGGTGCTGTGCGAATTCTGCGGGCAGGGCTACGGGTTCGATGCCAGCCAGATCGCCACCCTGTTCGCTCAGGAAGCCAGCGCGCAGCCGGCCGCGCCGCGCCTGCAATGAGGCGTCCGTCACGCCCTCGGGCGGCGGCGGATATTGTTAAAGAAACATAAACCGGCTAGTCTGTTCCGCGTACAAACACCGCTTTCACCGGGGAACTTGGCCCATCCGGGCCGGTCATAGCCAACGATGTCCTTCCGCGTCCTGCCCCTTGCCGCCGCCGTGCTTGCCCTGGCCTTCGCCAGCGGCAACGTGCACGCGCAGGCCAAGAAGGCCCGCCGGGGTGACTCGAAGGTGGTCCCCGTCCTGAACCGCGACAGCGGCAAGCTCGAGGCCGTGCTGTTGCTGGAACCCGCCACCGGCGGCACCGGTGCCGGCGCGCGGTGGCGGTTCGGCAACACCACGCTGGAAGCCACGTTCGGCCTGCAGTCGGGCGATTCGCTGGCGCTGCTGTGCGACCGCCGCAGCGGCATGGCGCCGGCCATCGGCCAGCTGGCCAGCAACTGCGTGCTGGCCTCGCTCGAAAGCGACAAGCCGGGGACGGCAAGCCGCCACGGCAGCGCCGGCGTCAGCCTGTCGCGCAACGGCAGCAAGCTGGGCATGAGCTTCGGCAACGGCCGCGATACCCTGCCGGCCTGGCTCTCGCCCGCTCAGCTGGGCGGCGCGCGCTACAGCCAGAACGACTTCTCGCTGTTCGCGGAAAAGTCGATCAGCCGCGAAGGCTTCGTCAGCGTGGGCGGCACCGTTGCCCGCGCCCGCCTGGTGCCGGCCGCGGACGTGCCGCAGCTGGCCGACCAGTGGAACACCCGCAGTCTCAGCATCGGCGGCGGCTACGGCGCCTTCGGCGCCAATATCGTCGGCCGGGTGGTCAACGTGCCGGGCGAGAGCGATGTCTGGAAGGGCCTCGGCCTGGGCCTGACCTGGCGCACGCCGTGGAACGGCCAGCTCAGCGTCGGCGCGGACAACGTGGTCACCCGCGGCAAGAACCCGTTCCCGCTCAAGGGCGACCAAGGCGACGAGGGCACGGTACCCTACGTGCGCTACCAGCAAGACCTCTGAGCGTCCGCTCCGGCATCGATTCCGCCGGACAGCGACCCCCAACGCAAGAAGGCCGCATCCCGGGATGCGGCCTTCGCGTTTTCAAGCGCAATGGAACCAACGCCGGACGTCGGATCAGGGCAGGACCAGTCGCGCATCGCCCGAGAACGTCTGCAACCGGATATCGCCCTTCCCGGCGCCATAGCGGACGCGGAAACTGGACCCCGGGCCGAACTCCTCCTTCTTGATCTTCGCCCCCGGTGCGGCGAGGTCGCCACTGAAGCTCTCGCCCTGCGCCTGCGCCGACAGGCCCGCCGGGAGCCGGAGCAGCAGGTCGCCGCTGACGCTCTCCATCCGGATCTCCCCGTCCTCGGCCAGGCCGGTGGCCAGGTCCATGTCACCGGACACGGAGCTGGCCGTGAGCTTGCGCACGCGCTCGCCCAGCGTGGTCAGGCGCACGTCGCCGGACACGCTTTCCAGCGCGATTTCGCCGTCCAGGCGGCCCTGCAGCGCCAGCTGCCCGCTGACCGTCTCGACCCGCAAGCTGGGGCTGTTCATCGCCAGCCGGATATCGCCGCTCACCGAGCTGATACTGCCGCGGCGCGGAGCGCCGTTGGCGACGATGTCGCCGCTGACGGACTCCAGTGCGAGCTCGCGCGAGGCCAGGCCCTGCACGTTGATGTCGGCGGACACGGTCTCGACGTCCAGGTCCGCCAGCAGCGGCACTTGCACGACCAGGTGGCTGGCTTCGGCACTGCGGTTGCGCGCGGGGTACTGCACCTTGATCCGCAGCACGCGGCCATCGCCCTCGACCGACAGCTTTTCCACGCCATCGCCCAGCGTGCCGCCCAGCTTCACTTCCGGGCGATCCCAGGCGATGACTTCCACGCGCCCTTTCAGGTTCTCGATCTCGACGCGGCCGCGCGCGTCCAGCGGACGCACCTGGCTGATGGGCGTGCCCGCGGTCGCGGGCAGCGCGACGGCGATCGCTAGCGTGGTCAACAGCAACTTGGCATGGATGCGCATTTCGGGGTCCTCAGGTGAACAGCGCGCGCCGTGACAGGGCGATGCGGCGCGCATAGAGTTGGCGCAGTTGCTCCAGCAGCTGCGGCGAGTCGGGGTGCTGGCGCAACGCGGCCTGGACCAACGCGGCGCTGTGGTCCAGCGCCTCGAGGCCGGCCTGCCAGCTGGCCGGCACGCTGCCGACGTCGAGTTCGCGCAGCGCCGCTTCGTAGTGCAGGGTCAGCGCGTCCGCCTCGTTCGTGATCGGCTGGGCTCCCGCCACCGGCGTTGCCACCGGCACCGGCCGGGGTGCGACCGGACCGCCGCCCTGCCAGGCCAGACCCAGCGCGAGCGTCATCGACGCGGCCAATGCCCATGGCCAGATCCGCGCCGGCCGCGCGACGGGTCGCTGCGGGGGCAGGCGCGCCTCGATCCCGGGCCAGAGATCGCGGGACGGTTCGATGTCGCGGCGCAGGCCTCGCAGGGCGAGGCGCAGCTCCGCCTCGCCGATGTCATGGATGTCGTTCATAGGGCGTCTCCGATGCGCATACGCAGCAAGCCGCGCGCGCGATGCAACTGGGCCTTGGAACTGCCCACCGCCATGCCAAGTTCCTCGGCGATCTCTTCGTGTTTCCAGCCTTCCACGTCGTGCAGCACCAGCACGGCGCGGGCACGCGGCGGCAGGGTGGCCACGGCGCGCCCGAGGTCCCGGCCCAGCAGGGCCTGCCCCGAGGTGTCGGGCGTGGCCGCACTGGCCAGCGCCTCTTCGTCATCGTCCAGCCCGGGCCGGCTGCGCTGGGCACGGAGCTCCATCAGGGCCGTGTTCACGGCCAACCGATGCAACCAGGTGGACACCGCACTCTCGAAGCGGAAGCTGGGCAGGGCCTGCCAGGCGCGCACGAACGCCTCCTGAGTCAGGTCCTCCGCCCGTGCGCCCGCATGGCCCACCAGCCGCGCGATGACCCCGTACACGCGCCGGTGGTGGCGACGGTACAACTGCTCGAAGGCGTGCACGTCCGCCCGCCCGGCGCGTCGCGCGAGGGCAACGTCATCGTCCACCGCATCCGGGCTGTCTGGCGGGAGTTGCAGGGGCATGGTCTGCATGAGCATAGACCGTGTGATGCAGGATCCAGGCGGAACGTTTAATCAGCACAAAAAAAAACCGGCCCTCTTGCGAGGGCCGGCTCAATACGCCGGGTTCCGGGTGGCCCTGAAGCCACCCGGAGAGCGCCGGGATTACCAGTCGTACGAGGCGGTGAACACCACGGTACGCGGGGTCTGGCGACCCTGCGGCAGCATGAACGTGTTCGAGACCGTGTACGGCGACGACTCGGAGGTCACGTTCGACTGCAGCACCGCGTTTTCGTTGAACACGTTGCGGACCTGGACGCCCAGGGTCAGCTTCTTGTCCAGGAACGCCGGGGTGTAGCTCAGGCCCAGGTCCAGGGTACGGTTCCACGGGTTGCGCACGGAACCCGGGGTTGCGATCTGGCCGAAGCAGGTGTGGTAGGACGCACCGTAACCGATCGGATCGGACGCACCCGAGTTCTCGTCGTAGCCACCGGGGTTGAAGTAGCCGAGGCAGCTGAACGGACTACCCGAGTTGATGCGGTAGTTGCCGGCGATCATCCACTCGTCCGTGATGGCGTAGCTGCCACGGATCTTCAGCTGGTGCCGGCGATCGTTGGCGAGATAGCCGTAGGCATAGGCCATGATCTCAGCCGCGTCCCAGTCCTGGGTCTTGGAGATGTTGTCCTGACCGAACTCGGACTTCACCTGGCCTTCCATGTTGCCCTTGCTCTTGCTGTAGGTGTAGTCGATGCGGGCTTCCCACTTGCCATCGAACGGACGCTCCAGGTAGATGTCCAGGCCCGAGTAGGTGCGCTTCATCTTGTCGGTGAAGCCCCAGTCGGCGGCGGTCATCACGACCTCGGTACGGGTGCCGGTGCGGTTGCCGTCCTCGTCGATGTCAGCGAGGCTGAAGGTGTTGGTGCCACCCGGGTTGAACATGAAGCAGCCCGGGATCTCCACCTTGTCGGACAGGCCGGCTTCGATGGTCTCCAGCTTGGCGGCCATGCGGGCGGGATCGCAGATGTCGTCCATGGCGGACTTCAGCGAACGATGGGTCAGCTTGGCGCCGATCATCCACTTGTCGGTCAGCATGGTCTCCATGCCCAGGATGAACTCGTCCTGGTACATGTTCTTCAGATCCTTCGGCGCGAACGACAGCACGTCGATCGGCTGGCCGTACTCGCCGTTGGCGGAGTACGGGCCGGAGCCACCGTCCACGCGCGGGATCGGGGTCAGGCCGGTGGGGACGCCGTTTGCGTCGATGCCGGTGTAGGTGAAGTATTCGCGGGTGAAGGTGGAGGCCGAGGCGCCGCGGATGGCGACGTTGTTCGGCATGGCCAGGTAGTAACGACCGGCGTTACCGAAGATCTTCATCGACGAATCGCCGTTCACGTCCCAAGCGAAGCCCAGACGCGGGGCCCACTGGTTCTTGGCGTCCAGGTACTTCTCACCCACGTTGTTGGCGTTGGCGAACTGGTCGTTGCGGATACCCAGCGAGAGCAGCAGGTTGTCGGTGACCTGCCAGCGGTCCTCGATGTACCAGGCCTTCTGGTCCAGCGTCATGCTGGTGGCGGTGTTCAGGTAGTACTTGTAGGCGTAGTAACCGTTCGGGTTGGTGGGCGAAACCGCCGAACCCACGTGACCGCTGACGATGTTCGACGCGCTGCTGCGGCCGTAGATCCAACGGTCAACGAACTGGGTGACGCCTTCGTTCTTGGCCTCGAACTTGATGTTGTCGATACCGAAGGTCAGGGTGTGGTCACCCAGCACCCACTCGAGGTCAGCGCGCAGGCCACGGGTGTCGTCCTGGGCGTCACGGCCCTGGTAGCCCGCGATCGGGTTGCGGATCGGGGTGCCGCCGTTCAGGGCGGGGTTCTGCAGGGTCTGGTTGCTCAGCAGCGGCATGTCGCCGATCAGGAACGGCTGGTTCAGCACCTGCAGCTTGCCCTGGCCATAGGTGGCGCTCAGGGTCAGGCTGTCGGTCAGGTAACCGGTGTACTTCAGGATGGCGTACTGGTTCTTCTGCCACGAGCTGTCCGGCGCGGACGCCGTCTGCAAGGCACCGGTGGTGGCCGCATTGAAGTCGTAGTCGTAGAAGCTGCCCGACGTTTCGGTCTTCTGCTGGAGGTACGTCAGTTCCAGGAAGTGGTTGTCGGTGATCGTCCAGTCCAACTTGCCGTAGAACTTCGGCACCTTGGTGGTGGAACGGGTCAGGCGCGGCGTGGCCAGCACATTGGGGGCGGAGGAGGACTCGTTCGTGGTCCACTCACCGGCGCCGTAGAAGAACAGGCGGTCCTGGATGATCGGGCCGCCGACATACGCGCTGTAGGAGTGGCTCCACGCATTGGACTCCTTGCCGCGCGAGTACAGCTTGCCCGCCTTGGTCGCATCCTCGTACTTGTACTCGCACTGCTCGTCACCATTGTCACCGCAGGTGGCCGGCAGGCCCTCGTTGTACTGGCTGAAGTCCATGTTCGGCAGGTACAGGTCAGTGGCGCTGCCGCGCATGTTCTTCGGGGTGTAGGTCACCTGACCGCCGAAGTGCCATTCGTTGGTGCCGCGCTTGCCGATCTGGTTGATCACGCCGCCATCGGAGCGGCCGTACTTCGCGCTGTAGCCACCGATGAAGGTTTCCTGCTGCTCGATCGCACCGTACGGCAGCGAGAAACCACCGAGGTTGGACAGCGGCTCGCCAGTGAAGTAGCCGTTGACGTAGTAGGCGTTCTCGGACACGCCCGAGCCGCCGAACGACACCAGGCCGCCGAAGAAGCCGGCTGCACCGGACACGGCGCCCGGCGCCAGCAGCGCGATGGCTTCCGCGGAGCGCGCCAGCGGCAGGCGCTCCAGCTGCTGCGCCGTCAGCACCGAACGGGTGTCGACCGCAGCAGTGTCGATCGACGCGATGGTGGCGCCGGTCACGGTCACGGTGCCCAGGGTGGTGGCATCACCGCCGCCGAACGACACGTTGGTGTTCGAACCGACAGTCACGACGACTTCGCGCTTGTTGTCGCCCGAAACGACGGTGTAGCTACCGACCGGCAGGTTGCTGGCGTTGTAGCGACCGTTCGCATCGGCGGTCAGGGTACGGGTCAGACCGCTGTTGTTGCTGATGGTGACGGTGGAGCCGGCGGGCACGGAACCGGAAATACCACCGGTGGTGCTCTGCGCCTGGACGCCGCCGGCGAAGCACAGACCCAGAGCGACGGTCAGCGCGCTCCGCTTCAGGCCTTTGGCAAGATAGTTAGAAGCCATTGTTTGTAACCCCCATTGGGACGAAGTGACTAAGTGTGCAAGTACGCCCGACCTGAGACGGCCTGACCGACCGACTATAGAGCAGTCAACATTTCTTTAACAAGCCCCTCAGGGCGCATTCACCTAGCAGAACGCGTATTCAGTTTCATGACAGCCGTAGGGTTGCATCGCCGGCCCGGACACCGGGAGCTATCTCTCCCGCAAACGGCGAAGCCCCGCAAATGCGGGGCTTCGAGGAGCCAGACTCGGTCGGACTGGCGTGCTAGATCAAGGCCGCGGCGATCCGTCGCTGCTCCTCCAGCAGCGCCTGCGGCAGGCGCGGGCCGTACTCGGCGAGGTATTCGCCAATGCCGTGGAACTCGGCCTGCCAGCCGGCACGGTCCAGGCCGAACAGCTTCGCGCGCGCCTCGTTGGACAACGGCACGCCCGCCAAGTTGAGGTCGGCTTCCGACGGCAGGTGGCCGATGGGCGTCTCCACGGCGCCGGCCAGCCCCTCCACGCGCCCGATCATCCACTCCAGCACGCGCAGGTTGTCACCGAAGCCCGGCCACAGGAACTTGCCGTCCTCGCCCTTGCGGAACCAGTTGACGTGGAAGACCTTGGGCAACCGGGCGCCCGGCTTGTCGAACGACAGCCAGTGGGCGAAGTAGTCGGCGAAGTTGTAGCCGCAGAACGGCTTCATCGCCATCGGGTCGCGACGCATGACGCCGACCGCACCGGTGGCCGCCGCCGTCGTTTCCGAGCCCATGGCGGCGCCCACCAGCACGCCGTGGGTCCAGTCGCGGGCCTCGAACACCAGCGGCACCAGCGAGGCGCGGCGGCCGCCGAACACGATCGCGGAGATCGGCACGCCCTGCGGGTCTTCCGCCATCGGCGAGTACGAGGGGCACTGCTTCGCGCTGACGGTGAAGCGGGAGTTCGGGTGCGCGGCGGGGCGCACGGCGGGGTCATGGGCATGGCCCTGCCAGTCGATGGCCGGGACCTGGCCGTTGTCGAGCCCTTCCCACCACGGCTGGCCGTCGGCGGTGACGCCCACGTTGGTGAAGATGGTGTTGGACTGGATCGAGGCCAGCGCGTTCGGGTTGGACTTGGCCGAGGTGCCGGGGGCGACGCCGAAGAAGCCCGCCTCGGGGTTGATCGCGTACAGGCGGCCGTCAGGCCCCGGGCGCATCCAGCAGATGTCGTCGCCGATGGTCCAGACCTTCCAGCCGTCGCGGCGATAGCCTTCCGGCGGGATCAGCATGGCCAGGTTGGTCTTGCCGCAGGCCGAGGGGAACGCGGCGGCAATGTAATGGGTCTGGCCCTGCGGGTTCTCGATGCCGAGGATCAGCATGTGCTCGGCCAACCAGCCCTCCTGGCGCGCCTGGTGGCTGGCGATGCGCAGCGCGTGGCACTTCTTGCCCAGCAGCGCATTGCCGCCGTAGCCGGAGCCGTACGACTTGATCGTCAGCTCCTCGGGGAAATGCATGATGAAGCGGCGGTTGGGGTCGAGCTCGCCGATGGAGTGCAGCCCCTTCACGAACGTCCCATCGCGTTCGATCCGCGCCAGCGCCGGGGCGCCCATGCGGGTCATGATCCGCATGTTGGCGACCACGTAGGGCGAATCAGTGATCTCCACGCCGCAGCGCGACAGCGGCGAGTCGATCGGGCCCATGCAGTACGGGATGACGTACATCGTGCGGCCCTGCATGCAGCCGTCGAACAGCGCATCGATCTCGGCGTGGGCCTCGTCGGGGGCCATCCAGTGGTTGTTGGGGCCGGCATCCTCGTGGTGGGTGGTGCACACGTAGGTCAGGTGTTCGACGCGGGCGACGTCGTCCGGATGCGAGCGGTGCAGGTAGCTGCCGGGATGCGTCGCTTCGTTGAGCCGGCGCAACGTGCCGTCGGCCAGCATCGCCTCGATGAGCGCCGCGTTCTCGGCGTCGCTGCCGTCGCACCAGTGGATGGCGGCGGGGCGGGTGAGGCGCGCCACCTCGGCGACCCAGTGGTTGAGGGATTCGAGCGTGCTGGTCATGGGGTCGAAGTCCTTGGCCTGTGCGGCGGTTCTTGAAATCGTTTGCAGTCCGCGGCACGCCGATACGATGCGCCGCGCGGCGGCGGTCAGCCTTGCGGCACCAGCGTCGCCATCATGTGTTCGATGTAGCCGTCGAAGCCTTCGATCGGCTGGCGGGCCTGGAAGCGGGGCAGCTCCAACTGCAGCACGCCCACGTACATCGCGTAGGTCATCCGCGCCCGGTTGAGCGCATCCTTCTGGCTCAGGCCGGCCTGGCGGAAGGACTTGAACAGGAAGCCGATGCGGCGGTCCAGCACGTGCCCCAGCACCGCGTCGACGGCGGGATGCCCCGCGGCCTTGAGCAGCTCGGAGTAAATAATGTGTGTCTTGTTGTGGTGTGCGATCAGCTGGAACAAAGTGCGCAGGCGCTCGGTGGCATCGTCGATCGCCTCCAGCGCGCCATAGGCGGTCTGCTCGTCGCGCTCCCAGCGCTCGAGGGCGGCCTGTAGCAAGGCGTCCCGCGAGGGGAAATGCCAGTAGAAGCTGCCCTTGGTGACGCCCAGGCGCCGCGCCAGCGGCTCCACGGCGACCGATGCGACGCCCTGCTCGGCGATCTGGTCGAGCGCCTCGCGGGCCCAGTCGTCGGCGCTCAGGCGCCCGCTGCGGGGTGCGGTTCCGGTCATGGTGGCGCGGGTTCCATACGGTATCGGCGGGACGCAGTATGCTGAGTTTTCACTCGATTTTGCGCGTTGACAGCGCCTGCGCAAACGCCATACTAGACCGTATGGTAAGCAGGGCGCCGCCTGCGCGCAATGCCTGCCGCCCCATGACCACCCTCCAACGGGAGTTCCCGCCATGAGTGCCGTGCTGCCCTTCCTCGCCCTTCTCCTCGCCGGTGCGTTCGCCGCGTACCACCGCCTGCGGCTTGCCGTCTGGGCCGCGCTCACCGCCACGCTGCTGGTCGCCTGCTGGCTGCTGGGCGCCAGCCCCATGGCCACCGCCGTGGCCGCCGCGCTGGTCGCGCTGGTGGCCGTGCCGCTGCTGGTCCCGGCGATCCGCAAGCCGCTGGTCACCGCTCCGGCCCTGCGCTTCCTGCGCAAGGCGCTGCCGCCGCTGTCGCAGACCGAGCGCATCGCGCTGGAAACCGGCTCGGTGGGCTTCGAAGGCGACCTGTTCACCGGCAAGCCCGACTGGAACAAGCTGCTGACCTACCCCAAGCCGCAGCTGACCGCGGAGGAGCAGGCCTTCCTCGACGGCCCGGTCGAGGAGCTGTGCAAGCGCATCAACGACTGGGAGATCACCCACGTCCACGCGGACCTGCCGCCCGAGCTGTGGGACTTCATCAAGCAGAACAGGTTCTTCGGGATGATCATCCCGAAGCAGTACGGGGGGTTGGGCTTCTCCGCGCTGGCCCACCACAAGGTGATCCAGAAAATCGCGTCCATTTCCAGCGTGGTCAGCGCCACCGTCGGCGTGCCCAACTCGCTGGGCCCGGGCGAGCTGATCAACCACTACGGCACCACCGAACAGAAGGACCACTACCTGCCGCGGCTGGCCAGCGGCCAGGAAGTGCCCTGCTTCGGCCTGACCGGCCCGTTCGCCGGTTCCGATGCCACCTCCATCCCGGACTTCGGCATCGTCTGCAAGGGCGAGTGGAACGGCGCCAACGTGCTGGGCGTGCGGCTGACCTTCGACAAGCGCTACATCACGCTGGCGCCGGTCTCGACGCTGATCGGCCTGGCATTCCGCATGAACGACCCGGACGGCCTGCTGGGCGACACCCGCGACATCGGCATCACCCTGGCGCTGTTGCCCAGCGACACCCCGGGCGTCGACGTGGGCCGCCGCCACTTCCCGTTGAACTCGCCGTTCCAGAACGGCCCGGTGCGCGGCAAGGACGTGTTCATCCCGCTCAGCCAGCTCATCGGCGGCGTGGAGATGGCCGGCAAGGGCTGGAACATGCTCAACGAGTGCCTGGCCGTAGGCCGCTCCATCACCCTGCCCTCCACCGCCAGCGGCGGCGCCAAGGCCGGTGCGGTGGTGACCGGCGCCTACGCGCGCATCCGCAAGCAGTTCGGCCTGTCGGTCGGCCGCTTCGAGGGCGTCGAGGAAGCGCTGGCCCGCATCGGCGGCAAGGCCTACGCGATCAGCGCGCTGTCGCAGGCCACCGCCGCGGCGGTGGACCGCGGCGACGTGCCGTCGGTGCCGTCGGCGATCGCCAAGTACCACTGCACCACCGCCGCCCGGGAAGTGTCCAAGGACGTCATGGACGTGATCGGCGGCAAGGGCATCATCCTCGGCCCGCGCAACTTCGCCGGTCGTTCGTGGCAGGCGGCGCCCATCGCCATCACGGTGGAAGGCGCGAACATCATGACCCGCAGCCTGCTGATCTTCGGCCAGGGCTCGATCCTCTGCCATCCCTACATCCTCAAGGAGATGCGCGCGGCGCAGGACCCGGACGCGAAGGCCGGCCTGGACGCGCTGGACGGCGCGCTGTACCCGCACATCGGCGGCGCGATCTCCAACGCGGTGCGTTCGCTGTGGTTCGGCCTGACCGGCGCCGGCATCGGCGCGGTGCCGGGCGATGCCTACACGAAGAAGTTCTTCCGCAAGCTCAACCGTTACGCCGCGAACCTGGCGCTGCTGACCGACGTGTCGCTGGGCGCGCTGGGCGGCCGGCTGAAGTTCAAGGAGTCGCTGTCCGGCCGCCTGGGCGACGTGCTGAGCCACCTCTACATGATGGGCGCGGTGCTCAAGCGCCACCATGACGAGGGCTGCCCGGACGCCGACAAGCCGCTGCTGGCCTGGGCCTTCCACAACAGCGCCTACGAGATCGAGCTGGCGCTGTCGCAGGCGCTGCGCAACTTCCCGATCAAGCCGCTGGGCTGGCTGCTGTGGCCGCTGGTGTTCCCGCTGGGCCGCCGCGCGGTGGCCCCGGGCGACCGCCTGAGCCATCGCGTGGCGATGCTGCTGATGGCGCCGAACGAAGCGCGCGACCGCCTCGCCGACGGCGTGTTCCTGACCCCGGGCGAGCACAACCCGGGCGGCCGCATCAACAGCTACCTGGCGAAGGCGATCCTGGCCGAGCCGGTCGAGCGCAAGTTCCAGAAGGCGCTGAAGACCAAGGACATCGAAGCCCTGGACTTCGCCTCGCAGCTGGACGAAGGCGTCCGCGAAGGCTGGATCACGATCGAGGAGCGCCAGCAGCTGGAGGAGCTGCACGCGATCACGCTCGACACCATCACGGTGGACGACTTCGACGCCCATGACCTCCGCGCGGCCAGCTACTACGATGGCCATGCGGATGCCGCGGGCCGGCGCGCGGTCGCCTGACCCCGACGCCCTCCCGGCACGCCACCGGGAGGGCTCCTCGCGCATGTCCGTCCTCGCCACCTATCGCCGCCTCGCACGCTGGCCCGCTGGCCGCTGGCTGTTTTCGCGGCTGGTCTGCTGGAAAGCCCCGTACTTCGCCAGCATCGCGCCGCGCATCGAGGTGCTGGAGCCCGGCCGGTGCGTGGCCACCCTCCGGCACCGCCGCGCGGTGACCAACCACCTCGGCACCGTGCACGCCATCGCGCTGTGCAACCTCGCCGAATTCACCGGCGGCCTGGGCTGCGATGCGAGCCTGCCGCCGTCGATGCGCTGGATCCCCAAGGGCATGACGGTGGCCTACCTGAAGAAGGCCGTCGGCACGCTGCGCGCGACCGCGACCCCGGCCATCCCGCCCCATGCCTCGCAGGACGGCTACGACCTGCCGTTCGAGGTGGTGGTGGAGAACGCCGCCGGCGAAGCGGTGTTCCGGGCGACCATCGCGATGTGGGTCACGCCGCGCGGCTGATCAGGACAGCAGCACCGCGACCAGGGCCGCCAGCGCGGGAACGCCCTGCACGAGCAGGATACGGCGGCTCACGCTGTAGGCGCCGTACAGCGCGGCCACCAGCACGCAGCCCAGGAAGAACACCATGAACGGCCGCGCGCCGATGGCGGCGGCATACAGCAGGCCCGCAGCCAGGAAGCCGTTGTAAAGGCCCTGGTTGGCGGCCAGCACGCGCGTCGCTTGCGCGTGCGCCGGCGTGTTGCGGAACGTCTTCAGCCCCAGCGGGCGCGTCCACAGCACCATCTCCAGCACCAGGAACCACAGGTGCAGCAGCGCCACGACCGCCACCAGCGCCAGCGCGAGCAGGCTCATGCCGCGCCCTCGCGTCCACCGCGGCCTTCCGGCAGCGCCTTGGCCTCGCCCACCACCCGCCAGGCGCCGAACGCGAAGCAGCCGGCCACCAGCACGCCGACGCCGAACACCGCCTGCGAGCCGAACGCCGACAACAGTTTGTGCACCCAGACGAAGGTGAGGTCGCCGCCGCGGTAGACCACCGTATCGATGGCCGCGCCGGCCTTGTAGCGCCACTCGCGCGCCACCCGGGTGTAGATGGTCTCGCGTGCCGGCTTGGACAGCGAGAACTCGCTCGCACGAGTCAGCACCTGCACCGTCGCCACCAGCAGCGGCAGCGGCGACGCGGCCAGCGCCGCATAGCCCAGCAGGATGGCGAAGGCCGGCACCAGCAGCGCCGGCGCGATGCCGAAGCGCGACAGCAGCGCGCGGGTGACGAGCAGCTGCACCACCAGCGTCAACCCGTTCACGGCCAGGTCGATGCCGGCGTAATACGCCGTGGCCGCCTGCGGGTCGGGGTAGAACTGGCGGACGATCGCCGCCTGCTCGTTGTACAGCAGCGTGCCCACGCCAACGCCGAAGACGCACAGCACCGCCATCCAGCGCAGCAGCGGCTCCTTGGCGACCAGGCGCAACCCCGCCAGCACGGTGCCGCCCATCGGCACTTCGCCGCTGGCCAGCTGGCGCTGCGCCTCACGCCGCACGGCATGCTGGCGTAGCCGCAGCAGACAGACGACGCACAGCACCAGGAACCCGGCCGACACCAGCATCAGGTTGGCGATACCGATGCGCTCCACCAGCATGCGGGTCAGCGTGGGCCCCAGGATCGCGCCCACCGTGCCGGCGGCACCGATGTAGCCGTAACAGCGGCGCGCCTCGGCGTCGCTGAAGACATCCGCCATGAAGCTCCAGAACACCGCCACCGCGAACAGGTTGAACACGGTGATCCACAGGAAGAACGCCATGCCACGACCCGGCATCCCGCTGTCGAAGGCGACGTAGAACAGCAGCAGCGTGCCGATGAAGAACCCGTAGACCGCGGGCAGAAACACGCGCCGCGGCCAGCGGCTCACCAGCCAACCGTAGGCCGGTTGCAGCGCCAGCATGATCAGGAAGGTGCAGGTGAACAGCACCTGCAGCTGCAGTTCCTTTAGGGCGATGCCACGCTCCGCGAAGAAGGCGATCATCGAAGGCGGGAACAGCGCGGTGACGTCGCTGGACGCGCCCATCGCTTCGCGCACCGGCCGCAGCACGTAGTAGCCGGTCAGCAGGCAGAAGAAGTACAGGAACGACCACAGCAGCGGCGGCGACTCGCGCAGCGCGGCGTTGAAGCGACCGAAACTGCCGGAAGCGGCGGGACGTGTGGACATGGGAGCCGGGGGCGTGCAGCGATGCGCAACGGTAACCGCAGGCCGGGCGCGGCGCCAGCCCGAAGGAGAGCAATTGCTCTAACCGTGCCGCATAGGTTCGCTGGATCATGGCAGCGGGACGGCACGTGTACGACTACATCATCATCGGCGCCGGTTCGGCCGGCTGCGTGCTGGCCAACCGCCTGAGCGAAGATCCCACGGTCAAGGTGCTGCTGCTGGAAGCCGGCGGCCGCGACTGGCACCCCTTCGTGCACATGCCAGCAGGCCTGGCCAAGATCGCCGGCCTCAAGTCGATCAACTGGGACTACGCCACCACTCCGCAGCCGCAGCTGGGCGGCCGCGTGCTGTGGTGTCCGCGCGGCAAGCTGCTGGGCGGCTCCAGTTCGATCAACGCGATGTGCTACATCCGCGGCGTCCCCGGCGACTACGACGGCTGGGCCGCCGCCGGCGCGGAAGGGTGGCACTGGGACAACGTGCTGCCCTACTTCCGCAAATCCGAAAGCAACGCGCGCGGCGGCGACGCCTTCCACGGCAGCGACGGCCCGCTCAGCGTGTCCGACCTGCGCCACGTGAACCCGCTCACCCGCGTCTTTATCGAGGCGGGCCAGCAGGCCGGCCTGCCCGTGAACGACGACTTCAACGGCGCCCATCAGGACGGCGTGGGCCTCTACCAGGTCACCCAGCGCGACGGCGCCCGCTGCTCGGCGGCGGTGGCCTACCTCGCGCCGGCGAAGGCGCGGCCGAACCTCACCGTTCGCACCCATGCCGCGGTCAACCGCATCACCTTCGACAAAGGCCGCGCCAACGGCGTGGTCTGCGCGCTCCGCGGCCAGGGCTTCCACTTCGAGGCGCGGCGCGAGGTCATCCTCAGTGGTGGCGCGATCAACTCGCCGCAGCTGCTGATGCTGTCGGGCATCGGTCCGGCCGACGACCTGCGCCGGCTCGGCATCGACGTGCTGCACGACGCCCCCGGCGTCGGCGCCAACCTGCAGGACCACCTGGACGTCACCACCCTGCAGCACTGCACGCAGCCGATCAGCTACGACCGCCTCAGCGAGGTGAAGACCGCGCTGCAGTATTTCCTCGGCGGCCACCGCGGCCCCGGCACCAGCAACGTGGCGGAGGGCGCGGGCTTCGTGCGC
>DASWXO010000114.1:0-2182 GCA_036405455.1 Thermomonas sp.
GCGATGTCCACACCCCCTGCCACGCCCCGCAAACGCCTGCCGCTGGCGCCGCTGGCCGCCATCGCCGCGGTGGTGGCCGTGGCCGGCATCGGCTTCCTGTACGTCGCCGGCCGCCTGGGCGACACCCCGCCCTCCGCGCGCACGCTGATCGGCGCGATCGAGGCCGCCGCCGGCCCGCACCCCGGCTACCGCCGCGCGCACAGCCGCGGCGTCTGCGTCGGTGGCTGGTTCGAGGGCACGGCCGACGGCGCCGCGCTCTCGTCGGCGCGGGTGTTCGCGCAGGACCGCGTGCCGGTGCTGGGCCGGCTGTCGATCGGAGGCGGCGACCCGCACGGCGCCGAGGCCGGCGCACGCGTGCGCAGCCTGGCCCTGCAGCTGCGCAGCGACGACGGCGCGGACTGGCGGCTGGCGATGAACAGCTTCCCGTTCTTCGCCGTACCCAGCGCCGAGGCCTTCCTCGAGCAGACCCGCGCGCAGACTCCCGACCCGGCCACCGGCAAGCCGGACCCGGCGCGGATGGCCGCGGTGCTGGCGAAATATCCCAGCGCGCGCGCCTTCCGCGACTGGGCGGCCAGCGCGCCGTGGCCGAACAGCTGGGCCAATACGACCTACAACGGCATCCACACCTTCGTGTTCGTCGCGCCCGACGGCCGCCGCCAGCCGCTGCGCTGGTCGCTGCGCCCGCGCGTGCCGCTGGTGGCGATGGACGCCGCCGCGCGCGCCGCGGCCACGCCAGACTACCTGGCCGCGGAGTTCGCGCGCCGGCTGGCCGCCGGCCCGGTGGCCTGGGACCTGGTGGCGACGCTGCCGACACTCGGCGACGCACTGGACGACCCCTCGCAGCCCTGGCCTGCGCAGCGGCCCACCCGCACGCTGGGCACGCTGTGGCTGGACACGATGGCGGCGCAGGCACAAGGCGTCTGCCGCGACGTCAACTTCGATCCCACCGTGCTGCCGCCAGGCATCGAGCGCTCCGGCGATCCCATCCTGGCCGCGCGCGCGGCGGTGTATGCGCACTCGTTCAACCGCCGCGAACGCGAGATCGCCCGCGGCCAGGCGCCGGAGGCCACCGGCCAGGAAGGCCCGCGATGAACCCCGCCGCGCGCTTCGTTCCGCTCGCCCGCCTGCTGCACTGGCTGATGGCGGCGCTGCTGCTGTCCCAGCTGCTGGTCGGCGTGGCGATGATGGCCTCGCTGACGCTGCGGCCGACGCTGATCGCGCTGCACCGTCCGCTGGGCCTGGCCCTGCTGGTGCTGGTGCTGGTGCGGCTGTGGGTGCGCCGCCGCCATCCGCCGCCGGCGCTGCCGGCCGACCTGCCCCGCTGGCAGGCCGCCGCCGCACGCGCCTCGCACCTGGTGCTGTACGCGCTGATGCTGGTGCTGCCACTGCTGGGCTGGGCGCTGAGCTCGGCCGCGGGCAATGTGGTGGTGGTGCCCGGCGACGTCGCGCTGCCGGCGATCGCGCCGCACGACCCCGTACTGTACGCGTGGCTGCGCGCTGCCCACGGCCTGCTGGCTTGGCTGCTGCTGGCGACCGTGCTGGGCCACGTGGCGGCCGCGCTGCACCACGCGTGGATCCGCCGCGACGGCGTGTTCGAGGCCATGACGTGGGGGCGCCGGCCGCCGCCGGGGACCGGCTGACTCACGCGGCATTGGCGGACCGGCGCGCTATCCTGCGGCCGTCTTCCGGGGATCGCGACGATGCGCGCACGCACCGCCTGGTTCGTCCTGTCTGCACTGCTGATCACCGCCTGCGCATGGTGGGGCATCAGCTTCCTGCGCGGTGACGATGCCAACGCCGCGCAGACGCTGCGGGTGGGGCTGTACGAGAACGCGCCGAAGGTCTATCGCGACAAGGACGGCCACCCGGCCGGGCTGTTCGTGGAACTGCTCGATGCGATCGCCCGCAAACAGGGCTGGCGCGTGCAGTACGTGCCCTGTGAATGGTCGGACTGCCTTGCGCGGCTGGAAGCGGGCGAGCTGGACCTGATGCCCGACGTGGCCTACACGCCCGAACGCGGGCGCCTGTTCGAGTTCCACGCCGTGCCGGTGGCGCATTCCTGGTCGCAGGTCTACAAGCATCGCGGACTGGTGGTGCGGGCGTTCCCCGACCTGGCCGACCTGCGGGTGGCGCTGCTGCGCGGCAGCGTGCAGGAAGAAGAGCTGCGCCACCTGCTGCGCGA
>DASWXO010000115.1:0-21316 GCA_036405455.1 Thermomonas sp.
CGCCGTGCCGTGCAGCCGCGCCGCCAGGGCGTCCACGTCCGTGCCGCGGGGCCCGGCCTCCCGGGTGCCAGCCAGGTGCCACCCGGCCACGGCATCGCCCAGCGCGGCCACCACGCCCGCGGCGTCCTTGTCTGCCAGCGCGGCGTACACCGCCAGGGTGCGGCGCGGCGGCCGGGCCTGGAGCCACGCGGCCAGCGCGCGCGCGGCCTGCGGGTTGTGGCCCACGTCCACCAGCACCTCCACGCCATCGCGTTCGAAGCGCTGCAGGCGCCCCGCCACCGCGGCGTCGGCCACGCCGCGCACGATGGCGGCATCGTCGAGCGGCAGGTCCAGCGCGCGCAGCGCAGCGATCGCGCAGGCGGCGTTGCGCAGCTGTACCGGCGCGGCCAGGCCGCGCATCGGCAGCGGCAGCACCAGTTCGTAGCCGACCTCGCGCCAGCGCCAGTGCGCGTCGTCGAGGGGTTCGGCAAAAAAATCGTTGGCGATGCGCCAGGCCGGGGCGCCGATGGCGTAGGCATGGCGCAGCACGCTGGCCGGCGGATCGTCGTCGCCCAGCACCAGCGGCTTGAACGGCCGCGCGATGCCGGCCTTCTCGAAGCCGATGGCCTCCTTGTCGGGCCCCAGCCAGTCCTGGTGGTCCAGGTCGACGGTGGTGACGATGGCCGCGTCGGCATCGACGAGGTTCACCGCGTCCAGCCGCCCGCCCAGTCCCACTTCCAGCACCGCCAGGTCGAGCGCCTCGCGCTGGAACAGCCACAGCGCGCACAGCGTGCCGAACTCGAAATAGGTCAGGGGCACGTCGCCGCGCGCGGCCTCCACCGCCTCGAAGCCGGCGACCAGCGCGGCATCGTCCACCTCGCGGCCGTCGATGCGCACGCGCTCGTGGTAGCGCAGCAGGTGCGGCGAGGTGTAGGCGCCGACGCGCAGCCCCTGCGCGCGGGCGATGGCCTCGAGGAAGGCCACCGTGGAACCCTTGCCATTGGTACCACCGACGGTGATGGTGCGCCGCGCGGGCGGGCCGAGGCCCAAGCGCTCGGCGACCGCGCGGACGCGGTCCAGGCCCATGGCGATGGACGTCGGGTGCTGGCGCTCGATGAACGCCAACCAGTCGGCGAGGGTGCGTGCGGTCATGTCGCTATTATCCGGCCTTGCCCCTGCCCGCCGATACTCCGCCATGATCCTGCCCACGCCCATCCTCGGCTCCATGCGCTTCGGCAGCTGGGGCGCGAACCTGGCGCCGGCCGGGGTGGCGACGCTGCTGGAGGCCGCGCTCGACGCCGGCATCGACACCGTCGACGTGGCCGACATCTATGGCGACCATGCCACCAATCCCCTGATCGGCGAGGCACTGGCGCTGCGACCGGGCTTGCGCCGGCGACTGCGGCTGCTGGCAAAGGTGGGCATCGTCAAGGCCGACAGTCCCGGCAATGCGCGAGGCGTGGAGTACTACGACCTGTCGGTGCGGCATCTGCGCGCGGCGCTGGACGACAGCCTGCGCGACCTGCGCACCGACCACGTCGACATGCTGATGCTGCACCGCTTCGACCCGCTGCTGGAGCCGGCGGCGATCGCCGACTGGGTGCGGGAGGAGCAGACGGCGGGGCGGATCGGCGCGTTTGGCGTCTCCAACTTTGGGCCGCATGCGCTGGGCCTGTTCGACGGCCGGCTCGCCATCGCCGCCCACCAGGTCGAACTGTCGCTGGCGAATAGCGCAGCGGTCACGGATGGCACGCTGGAGGCCAGCCGCGCGCGCGGCGCCGAGGTGCAGGCGTGGTCGCCGCTCGGCGGCGGCGGCCTGCTGCAACCGCCGCTCCCGCTGCGCGACGCGCTGCACGCCATCGGCGGCGACCTGGGGTTGGACACCCCCTCGCTGCTGCTGCGCTGGGTGGCGACCATTCCCGACACCCGCGTCGTCATCGGCAGTACCAACGCAGACCGCATCCGCGCCGCCGCCAACGCCTGCGCGGCGCCGCTGCCGACGGATGCGTGGTATGCGCTGTGGCAGGCGGCGCGCGGCTTCCCGGTGCCGTAACAACGCGCGGATTTACAGCGCGCGATGCTTCGCTTCGCCGAAGAACGGCGTGTGGTGGGCGCAGTCGTTGAGGCGCACCACCTCCAGCGCATCGACGCCGGGCCCTTCCAGCAGGTTCAGGGTGGTCGGCGCCTGGCGGAAGGTCCACAGCTTCGCCAGCGGCAGGCCGAGGATGCGGGCCAGCAGCACCCGGTTGACCGCGTCGTGGGCGACCACCAGCAGGGTGTCGTCCGCGCCCAACCCCTCGCAGGCACGTGCCAACGCCGGCCAGGCCCGGTCCAGCACCCGCTGCAGCGACTCGCCGCCCGGCATCAGCACCGTTTCGGGGGCCTCCCGCCACGCCTGCAGGCGCGCCGGGTCGCGCTGGGCGATCTCGCTGGCCAGCAGCCCTTCCCATTCCCCGTGGGCGATCTCCAGCAGGCCCGGATCGAAGCCCAGCATCGGCGCGCGCGCCGGGCCCAGCGCCAGCTGGGCGGTCAGGGTGGCGCGCGCCAGCGGCGACGCCACGGCGCGGGCGATGCGCAGGGTCGCGAGCCGCTCGCCCAGGGCCTTGGCCTGTGCGATGCCGGTTTCGGACAGGGGGATATCCACCTGACCCTGGTAACGACCCTCGGCGTTCCACGGCGTCTCGCCGTGGCGGGCAAGCAGGATCCTCATGCGCGGTGCGACTCCCCGTTGGTGCAGCGCAAAAGCCTAGCAGGTCGCGCATCATCGGCGAGGGGGTTGTACCCTGCACTGCCCACGCAAAGGAGTCCGGACATGCAGGCCAAGGGCGAATTCGAAGTCACGCGCATCCCGCAGGACGAGCTGGATATCGGCGGCGGCGCGACCATCGGCCACTCCCGGTTCGACAAGCGCTTCCATGGCCCGCTGGAAGCGACCAGCGTGGTGCACATGCTGGCGCTGATGACACCGGTGCCGGGCTCGGGCGCGTACGTCGCGATCGAGCGCATCGAAGGCACGCTGGACGGACGCCGCGGCAGTTTCTTCGCCCAGCACAACGGCATCATGGATCGCGGCCGCCCCTCGCTGGACCTCACCGTCATCCCCGACAGCGGCAGCGGCGGGCTCACCGGCCTGCACGGCCGCATCGCCATCGACATCGTCGAGGGCAAGCACTTCTATACCTTCGACTACGGCTTCCGCGAGGACTGACCCGGCCCGTCGGACAGACGAAAACGCCGGCGCGAGGCCGGCGTTTTCGCGCGTTGCCGCACCGCTTACTTGGTCGGCGCGACGCCTAGCTCCCGCAGCAGCTGCGGCGCCGGCATGACCTCCTGCATGATCCAGCGCATGTAGCGCTGGTCGACCGAGATCATGCGGGTCATCACCGGCTCGAACACCCAGTTGCTGGCCACGGCTTCCTGGATGCCGTCGAAGGCCAGACCGACCAGCTTGCCCTGCGCATCGAGCACCGGCGAGCCGGAGTTGCCGCCGGTGATGTCGAGGTCGGACAGGAAGTTCACCGGCACGGTGCCCAGGCGCTTGTCGGCCAGGCCGGCGTAGCGCTTGGCGGCCACCGCGTCGAGCAGCGCCTTCGGGTTGTCGAACGGCTCGGCGCCGGTCTCCTTCGCCGCCACCTGCTCCAGCAGGGTGAACGGCTGCTGCACGCTGCCGTCCAGCTTGGTGTAGCCCTTCACGGTGCCGAAGGTGATGCGCAGCGAGGAGTTGGCGTCCGGGTAGACCGCCTCGCCCTTGCTCTTCTTGTAATCGGCCATCGCCTGCAGGTACAGCGGGCGCGCCTGCAGCGCGGTGCCGTACACGGCCTTCGCCTGCTTCTCCATCTCCATCAGGGTCGGCATCACCGCCACCGCGTACTGGATGGCCGGATCCGTGCTGGACTCGAACGCGGCCTTGTCGGCGTTGAGCCACTTCAGCCGCTCGTCGAGCTTGCCCAGCGCGGTGCCATCGAGGCGGGCCAGCGCCTTGTCGGCGGCGGCCTTGTCGCTGCCGCCCAGCCATGCGTCCACCGCAGCGACATGCTGGGAGGCAGGCAATGCCACGTAACGGTCCAGCCAGTACTGCTGCAACTGGCGGTCCATCGCCGGCACGTAACGGCGCTCCATCTGCTTCAGGCTGCCTTCGATCACCGGCAAGTCACGCTGCTGGTAACCCGACTCGCGCTCGGCGTCCGGCTTCTGCTTCTCGAGGGCGAGGCGGTACAGGCTGACCGCCGTGCCCAGCACGCCGCTGCGGTTGAAGCTGCCCAGCACCAGGTCGCGCTCCTGCGTGCGCTTGGCGTCCTCCACCAGCTTCACCAGCGTCGCGTGCGCGTCCAGCGCCGGCTTGCCGGCATCACCCTGCGCGCGCAACCAGGCCAGCACCGCCGCTTCCTCGCGGCGCTTGAAGCCCAGCACGTCGTTGCGGGCGAAGCCTTCGAGCTGGCCGTCGAAGTTCTTGCTGGTGTTGTTCCAGCCGGCCATCGTGGCGGCGTACTTCACGGCGATGTCCGGATCGGCCTTGCCGGCGGCTTCGACCAGCGCGATCTGGTCCTTGAACGCCTTCGAGATGGCCGGGTAGCGCCAGGCCTGGGTGTTCTCGAACTCCGCCGCCAGCGCGTAGCGGTCGGTGCGGCCCGGGTAGCCCGCCACCATCACGAAGTCGCCCGCGCCCAGCGGCTTGTCGGCGATCTTCAGCCAGTGCTTCGGCTGGTAGGGCACGTTGTCCTTGCTGAAGGCCGCCGGCTTGCCGTCCTTGCCCACGTAGGCGCGGTAGAACGAGAAGTCGCCGGTGTGGCGCGGCCACATCCAGTTGTCGATGTCGCCACCGAACTTGCCGACGCTGGACGGCGGCGCATAGGCCAGGCGCACGTCCTTGATTTCGAGGTTCTTGAACAGGCGGTAGGTATTGCCGCCCATGAAGCTGTACAGGCGGCAGCGATAGCCGGGCTCGGCTTCGCAGGCCGTGGTGGCCTGCTTCTCGAAGGCTTCCAGCGCGTTCGCGCGCGCCACCGGGTCGCTGCCCGCCGTCGCCATCGCCGCCTTGGCCTGCGCGGTGACGTCGGTGATGGCTTCCAGCACGTAAATGCGGGCGTTCGGGCCGGCGGACAGCTCATCCGCCTGGGCGGGGGCGTTGAAGCCGTCCCGGATGAGGTTCTTCTCGGGCGTGGAGTTCAGCTGGATCGCCCCGTAGGCGCAGTGGTGGTTGGTCGCCACCAGGCCCTGCGGCGAGACGAAGCTGGCGGTGCAGCCGCCCAGCGACACCACGGCGCCCATCGGGTCGCCGGTAAGGTCTGCCAGCTGCTTCGGGTCGAGCTTGAGGCCGGCCTTCTTCAGCGGGCCGGCGATTTCCGGCAGCTGCTGCGGCACCCACATGCCTTCGTCGGCATGCACGACCGGGGCGAGGCTGGCGGTGGCCGCGGCGACGGCCGCGGCGAGGAGGGTCTTGCGCATCATCGATGTCCTTGGAGAGGGTTCGTCGAAAAAGAGAGGAACAGGCGACAGGCTCATTCCGCCGGCAGCTGCATTTCCTTCAGCAGGTGCGGGGCCGGATAGACCTTGGCCAGCAGCCAGCGCAGGTAGCGCATGTCCACGTGGATGGCCCGCTTGTAGCGCGGGTCGAACATCCAGCTGGCGCTGACCGCCTCCCAGTTGCTGTCGAAGTTCAGGCCGATCAGCTTGCCCTCGGCGTCCAGCACCGGGGAACCGGAGTTGCCGCCGGTGGTGTCGAGGTTGGTCATGAAGTCGACGGTCTGGGTCTTCAGCTCCGGATCGGCGGTGGTGCCGAAATCCCCCTTGGCGATCGCGTCCAGCAGCGGCTTCGGCGCATCGAACGGCTCGACGCCGGTGCTCTTCTCGACGATGCCGGCCACCGTGGTGAGCGGGCGGTAGTCCATGCCGTCGCGCGGCGACAGCGGACTGACCTTGCCGTAGCTCACGCGCAGGGTGGAGTTCGCGTCCGGGTAGACCGCCCTGCCCTGCGAGTTCCGATACGCGATGAGCGCCTGCATGTAGGCCGGGCGCAAACGCAGCAGTTCGCCGGCGCGCTGCTTGCTCTCTTCCTCCAGGCGCAACAACGCGGGCTGCAGCGTGGCGGCCGCCTTCAGCAGCGTGTCGTCCGACGCCGCCAACGCCGCGGCATCCAGCTTCATCGCCGCCATGCGCGTGGCTTCGTCACCCAGCCGGGTGCCGGCATACAGCGCGTCGAGCCGCTGCGCGGCTTCGGCCTCGTTGTTGCCGAACACGGCGTCGAACTCGGCCACGCGCTGCGCGGCCGGCAGCGCGAAGTAGCGCTTCAGCGCGAAGCGCAGGGTCGCCTTCTCCACGTCCGGGTCATAGCGGCGCTGCAGCTGCTTCAGGCCGCCTTCGATCAGCGCCTCGTCGCGCTGCTGATAGCCGGTCTCGCGCTGCGCGTCGGGCTTGCCGCGCTCCAGCGCCAGGCGCTGCAGCTGCACGGCCGCGCCCAGCAGGCCCGGACGCAGGAACGGCAGGATGAAATCGCGCTCGCGGCTGGCCTCGCCGGCGTCCAGCTGCTGCTGCATCGCACGGATGCCCGCCAGCGACTGCTTGGCGCCCGGCTGCTTGGCCAGCCACGCCAGCATCGCCGCCTCGTCGGCACGACGCACGCGCACCGCGTCGCTGCGGCGCAGGCCTTCCAGCTCGCCCTGCGCACGCTTTAGGGTGTTCTTGTAACCGGCCACGGCGGAGGCATAGCGGACCTCCTTGGCCTTGTCGCCCGCGGTCGCCTGCTCGACGGTGCGGATCAGGCCGTCGAACATCGCCACGCGGGTCGGCAGCAGCCAGTCGATCTGGTTGGCGAACTCGGAGGCGGTGCGGTGGCGGAAGGTGACGCCCGGGTAGCCGGCCACCATCGCGAAGTCGCCCGCCTTCACCGGCGCCGTGGACACGGCCAGGTGGGCCGGCGGTGCATACGGCACGTTGTCGGGGCTGAACGCCGCCGGCTTGCCGTCCTTCCCGACGTAGGCGCGGTAGAAGGTGAAGTCGCCGGTGTGGCGCGGCCACATGAAGTTGTCGATCTCGTCGCCGTAGTTGCCGATGGCGCGCGGCGGCGCGTAGACGAGGCGGATGTCCTTCAGCTCCAGCTGCTTGATCAGGTAGAAGTCGCTGCCGTAGTACATGTCGGCGACGCTGCAGCGATGGCCGGCGTCCGCCTCGCACTCGGCCACGGCGGCCTTCTTGGCCGAATCCACCGCGTCGAAGTACGCGCGGCCGGTCTTGCCCTTGGCCCCCGCCAGGATGCGGTCGGTGACCTTGTCGAAGCCCACCGTCACCCAGACGCGCGCAGCCGGGCCGGCGGAGACCTCGTCGGCGCGCGTGGCGGCGATGAAGCCGTCCTGGATCAGGTTCTTTTCCGGCGTCGAATTCAGCTGGATGGCGCCCATCGCGCAGTGGTGGTTGGTCACCACCAGCCCTTCCGGGGACACGAAGCTGGCGGTGCAGCCGCCCAGCGAGACGACCGCGGACAGCGGCGGACGGGTCACGTCGGCCAGCTGGGCGGGATCCCCCTTGAAGCCGGCGGCCTTCAACTGGGCGGCCAGCTGCGGCAGCTGCGAGGGCATCCACATGCCTTCGTCGGCGTGGGCGGCGCCCCCCGCAAGGGCAAGGGCCAGGGCGGCGGTCAAGGTGCGTTGGCGCATGGTCGTCACTCCGGGAACGGCAAGCAGCTATTAGACCATCCCCGCCCGAGCCCGGCCCGTGACCTTGGTCAGGCCCCGGCCGGGACCGCGATCGGCGGTAAAATGGCGGTCTTTCCCGACGGGTCCTGCTCATGTCGCAAGCGAACACGATGCGCGCGCTGGTCAAGCGCGAAGCCACCAAGGGCATCTGGATGGACGAGGTGCCGGTGCCGGTGCCGGGCCCGAACGAGGTCCTGATCAAGCTGGAGAAGACCGCGATCTGCGGCACCGACCTCCACATCTATCTCTGGGACGACTGGAGCCAGCGCACCATCCCGCAGGGCCTGACCATCGGCCACGAGTTCGTCGGCCGCATCGCCGCGCTGGGCTCGGCCGTGACCGGCTACGAGATCGGCCAGCGCGTCTCCGCGGAAGGCCACATCGTCTGCGGCCACTGCCGCAACTGCCGCGGCGGCCGCCCCCACCTGTGCCCGAACACCGTGGGCATCGGCGTGAACCGCAACGGCGCGTTCGCCGAATACATGACCATGCCGGCCAGCAACCTGTGGCCGATCCCCGACCAGATCCCGTCCGAACTGGCCGCGTTCTTCGACCCGTACGGCAACGCGGCGCACTGCGCGCTGGAGTTCGACGTGATCGGCGAGGACGTGCTGATCACCGGCGCCGGCCCGATCGGCATCATCGCCGCCGGCATCTGCAAGCACATCGGCGCGCGCAACGTCGTCGTCACCGACGTCAACGACTACCGCCTCAAGCTCGCCGCCGACATGGGCGCCACCCGCGTGGTGAACGTGGCCAACACCTCGCTGAAGGACGTGATGGCGGACCTGCACATGGAAGGCTTCGACGTGGGCCTGGAGATGAGCGGCAACCCGCGCGCCTTCAACGATATGCTGGACTGCATGTACCACGGCGGCAAGATCGCCATGCTCGGCATCCAGCCCAAGGGCGCGGGTTGCGACTGGGACAAGATCATCTTCAAGGGCCTGACCGTGCAGGGGATCTACGGCCGCAAGATGTACGAGACCTGGTACAAGATGACCCAGCTGGTGCTGTCCGGCTTCCCGCTGGGCAAGGTGCTGACCCACCAGCTGCCGATCGACGAATTCCAGAAGGGCTTCGACCTGATGGAACAGGGCAAGGCCGGCAAGGTGGTGCTCAGCTGGGTGTGAGTCCCCTGCCCGCCCGGCCCGCATGAAAAAGGCGCCCCGAGGGCGCCTTTTTCGTTGCACGGTGCGTCGCCCTCAGCGGGCGAACTTGACCGACAGCAGCAGGCGGTTGTCGGCCACCTTGCCGAAGCTGTCGCGGGCGGTGCCGTCGGTGCCGTAGTAGCCCAGCGAAACCGCGGCAGGGCCGAAGCTCCTGCTGATCGCCACGCCCCAGTCGGTGTAGTCCTCGGCCACGTTGGCATCATCGAACACGCTGCGGCCGACGTTGGCCGACAGGGTGACGTCGCGCGGCAAGGCCCAGTCGTGGCTCAAGCCGTAGTACCAGCCGTCGGTGCCACTGCCCCAGACGTCGTTGGTATAGCCGACGCTGACCGCCCAGTTCTCCGCGATGGTGGCGGTGGTGATCAGCTCGTTGTAGGCCAGTTCGCTGGCCCCCGGATAGGTGTAGCGGTTGAGCATGACGTCGAGGTTGACGCTGTCGGACGCATCGAAGCCGTAACCGACGAAGTAATCCACCTCGACGTCCGGGCTGCCCTCGCCGAAATCCACGCCGGAGGCGAAGCTGCCCACGTAGAGGCCGGAGGCGGACGTCCAGGTGAGGGTGCCCTGCAGGGTGGCCTTTTCATCGGTCTGCGACACGCCGCGGAACAGGTAGTCGGAAACCGCGCCGACCTCCCAGCTGACCGGCGAGGACGGCTCGTCCCCGGCGGTGGCGGCGAACGGGGCCGACAGGAGGAGGGCGGCGGCGAGGAAGCAGCGGGCAGGCGTCATGGTGGGCTCGGGTCAGTGTTGTATTACGATTTTTTAACAAAATGCCCCGCAGCGCAAGCAGTCCGGATGCGCAGCTGGAACAGGCGACGACGGATGCAATAACGGCCGACGGCTAGAATCTGTAGTCCTTTTCCCCGCCGAGCCGTCATGACGCCTTCCGAGACCGCCTCCCCGCTCACCCGGCATTACGCCGAGGAACTGGATGCCATCCGCGCGCAGGGGCTGTTCAAGTCCGAACGCATCATCACCTCGCCGCAGTCGGCCGAGATCACGCTGGCCGATGGCCGCACGGTCCTGAACTTCTGCGCGAACAACTACCTCGGCCTGGCCGACCATCCGGACGTGATCGCGGCCGCCAAGGACGCGCTGGACACCCACGGCTTCGGCATGGCCAGCGTGCGCTTCATCTGCGGCACCCAGGACCTGCACAAGCAGCTGGAGAAGACCATCGCCGACTTCTTCGGCACCGAGGACACCATCCTCTACGCCGCCTGCTTCGATGCCAACGGCGGCCTGTTCGAACCGCTGCTGGGCGAGCAGGACGCGATCATCTCCGACGCGCTCAACCACGCCTCGATCATCGACGGCGTGCGCCTGTGCAAGGCCAAGCGCTACCGCTACGCCAACTGCGACATGGCGGACCTCGAGAAGCAGCTGCAGCAGGCCAAGGCCGACGGCGCGCGCACCATCCTGATCACCACGGACGGCGTGTTCTCGATGGACGGCTTCATCGCCCCGCTCGACGAGATCACCGCGCTGGCCGCGAAGTACGGCGCCCTGGTGCACATCGACGAATGCCACGCCACCGGCTTCCTGGGCGCGACCGGCCGCGGCAGCGCCGAGGTCAAGGGCGTGATGGACAAGATCGACATCTTCACCGGCACCCTCGGCAAGGCCATGGGCGGTGCGCTCGGTGGCTTCACCACGGCGAAGAAGGAAGTGATCGAACTGCTGCGCCAGCGCTCGCGCCCGTACCTGTTCTCCAACTCGCTGCCGCCGCACGTGGTGGCCGCCGGCATCAAGGCCTTCGAGATGCTCTCGGCCGCTGGGCACCTGCGCACGCAGCTGGTCGAAAACACCGCCTACTTCCGTGAGCGCATGACCGCCGCGGGCTTCGACATCAAGCCGGGCGTGCACCCCATCAGCCCGGTGATGCTGTACGACGCACCGCTGGCGCAGCGGTTCGCCGAGCGGCTGCTGGAGGAAGGCATCTACGCGATCGGTTTCTTCTTCCCGGTGGTGCCCAAGGGTCAGGCGCGCATCCGCACGCAGATCTCGGCCGCGCACACCCGCGAGCACCTCGACCGCGCCATCGATGCGTTCATCCGCATCGGCCACGAACTGGGCGTGCTGAAGGCCTGACGCTCACCCGCCGAGGGCGGCGACGTCCCCGGGATCCAGTTCGCGCCACTGGCCCTTCGGCAGGTCGCCGAGGGCCAACGGCCCGATCGCCACCCGCACAAGCCGCAGCACGCCGATGTCGAACGCCGCAAGCAGGCGGCGGATCTGGCGGTTGCGACCTTCGTCGAGGACGATCTCCAGCCACGCGTTCTTTTCCCCGGCGCGAAGTACGACCACCGACACCGCACGCAGCCACACGCCATCCACCTCGATCCCGGAACGCAACGCGGCCAGCGTGGCGTCATCGGGGATCCGGTCCACCTGCACGTGGTAGGTCTTGTCGGGCCCCGAGGCCGGATCGGTGATCCGCGCGGCCCACCGCGGGTCGTTGGTGAACAGCAGCAGTCCCTCGCTGGCCTTGTCGAGGCGACCGACCGGCGCGATCCACCCCAGGTCAGCGCCGTCGAAACAGCGGTAGACGGTGCCCCGTCCGCGCTCGTCGCGGACCGTGGTCACCAGGCCGCGTGGCTTGTTGAGCACGAGGTAGCGCGGGATCGCCGCGACGGTGCCGGCGCCGTCGATGTCGATGCGGGCCGCCGACACGTCGGCGGGATGCTCGGGATCGCGGACCACGCGCCCGTTCAACCGGACGCGGCCTTCGCGGACCAGGCGTTCGGCTTCGCTGCGCGAGCACAGCCCGCGCTTGGAAAGCACCCGCGCGAGCCCATGGCGTACGCTCACGCGAGATGCCAACGGCGAGTCAGTTGGCCGCCTTGGCCTCTGGCGCGGGAGCAGGCGTTGCGGCGTCGGCGCCGTCCTTGCGCCCGACGACGCGGACGCCACGCGATTTCATCCAGGCATCGAACTCGTCGGCGGTCATCCGCTTGCCGTTCTGGGTCATGTTGAAGCGCCACGGCGTATTGTCGAACGCGGTCTGCGGCTTGTACGCCGCCGCGTCCACCATGCCCGCGGCCGGCACGGCCGACTTCGCCATCGCGCGGCAACCGTCGAGGCGCAGCCGTGCCAGCACGTTGTCGACCGACAGCGCCTCGTCGAAGGACTGCGCCAGCACGCCGCTGGCGCCACCCAGCTGGGTAGTCGCGGGCGCCAGTTCCGCAGCCACGCTGGATACCAGGGTCGGACGCACCGGACTGGCGGCGACAATGTCAATGCGGCACGCATCTCCGCCCGCGTGGGCCAGCGCCGGCAGGGCCAGCAGCGACAGGGCAGAGGCGGCGCGCAGCAAGGACGACATGGCAGGAACTCCCCGTGAAGTGGCGCAAGTGTAGGCCCAGCGCGCGTCGTACCGCAACGCGTGGCCGCCGCACGATGCACCAAAAGACGAAGCCCGGCACGAGGCCGGGCTTCGGAGTCACGCTTGCGTCGAGCCTGGATTACAGGCTGTTCAGCTCGGTGCGACGGTTGGTCTCGCTCTTGCAGCCCGGCAGGGTCTGGCCCTTGTCTTCCAGCGGACGGCTCTCGCCGTAGCCGGTCGGACCGGACAGGCGGCCGGCGTCCACGCCGTTGCTGGTCAGGTAGTCATAGACCGCCTTCGCACGGCGCTCGGACAGGCTCTGGTTGTAGGCGTCGGTACCGCACTGGTCGGTGTGGCCGGCGACTTCGACCTTCAGCTCCGGATAGCGCTTCAGGATCTCGACGGCCTCGTTGAGGATCGCCACCGCGTCGGCGCGCAGGGTCGACTTGTCGAAATCGAAGTTCACGCCCTTCAGGTCGATCGAGACCGGCACCGGGCAGCCGTCCGGACCGATGGTCTGGCCCGCCTGCGAACCCGGGCACTTGTCGTTGCAGTTGTTCACGCCGTCGCCATCGTCATCCATGTCGGCGCAGGTCTGCACCGGCGCCGGCGCCGGGGCGACCGGGGCGACCGGCTCCGGGCCCAAGGCCACGGTCAAACCCACCGACGCGAGCACGTCGACGAACTTGCTCTGCTGATCGCCGATACGGGCCTGCTGATCGTCGAAATCGACGCGGGTGCCGATCTCAGTACGCAGATCCATCCGACCGAGGTCAAACTGCAAGCCGGCGCCCAGATTGACTGCCAGGTTGGAGTCCTTGTGATCCTGCGGGCTCACCGGGTTCGGAACAGCGTTGAACTCTTCCTCATGACGCTGCCATCCCAGACCGCCACGGACGTAAGGCCACCACTTGGAATCGGCGTTACGGAAGTGGTAGCGACCATCCAGCGACACGCCGTACTGGCTCCACCACAGATTCGGATTGATGTTCTTGTCCGGGTTCTGGTAGTTCAGTTCTGCTTCCAGCGAGAAACGCTGGGAGAGGAACTTGCCGAAACCGAGCGTGCCGAAAAGCGCATCCTGAGTACCGCGATCCTTATCTTGGTAGTTGATACCGGTCGAGCCGGAAACGTACCAGCGATCGTCAAACTCCTGGGCAGACGCAGCCTGCGCCAGACCCAGACCACCCAGAAGGGCAGCGCAGAGGAGTTTCTTGTTCATGTTCAGCTCCTTGATTCAGTAGAAGAAACCGTGACGCAGAGTTGGAAAGCGCTTGCTCCAGACGGCAGTACTTGCGCGAGGCGCACATTACGGCCGGGCACGTGAAAGCCGCGTTAACACTAACATAACGTGCTGTCCCTGCAAAGATTGACGCGATAGATGGCGCAACGGCGGGTGCGCACCACCATACGTAACGGTATGCTCCGCCGATGACGACCACCTTCCCGCACCTGCTGGCCCCGCTCGACCTGGGCTTCACCCGACTGCGCAACCGCGTCCTGATGGGCTCCATGCACACGGGGCTTGAGGATCGCGCCGCCGACTTCCCCAAGCTCGCGGCGTATTTCGCGGAGCGCGCGGCCGGTGGCGTCGGCCTGATGGTGACCGGCGGATTCGCGCCGAACATCGTCGGCTGGCTGAAACCGTTCGCGGGCCGGCTGTCTCTGCCCTGGCACGTGCGCCGGCACCGACAGGTGACCGAAGCGGTGCATCACCAAGACGGCAAGATCTGCCTGCAGCTGCTGCATGCCGGCCGCTATGCCTACCACCCGCTGTCGGTCGCACCGTCGCGGCTGAAGGCGGCGATCAACCCGTTCACACCGCGCGCACTGGGCGCACGTGCGATCGAGCGCCAGATCCGCGATTTCGCCACCGCCGCCATGCTGGCGCGCGAGGCGGGCTACGACGGCGTGGAGATCATGGGCTCGGAAGGCTACCTCCTGAATGAGTTCACCGCGCCACGCACCAACCGGCGCGACGATGCGTGGGGCGGCGACGCCGCCCGACGGATGCGTTTCGCGGTGGAGATCGTGCAGCGCGTGCGCGAGGCCTGCGGCCCGGACTTCATCGTGATCTACCGGCTGTCCCTGCTCGACCTGGTCGAGGGCGGCAACGGCTGGGACGCCATCGTGGCCCAGGCCCGGGCGGTGGAAGCCGCGGGTGCCACGCTCATCAACAGCGGCATCGGCTGGCACGAGGCGCGCGTCCCCACCATCGCCACCTCGGTGCCGCGCGCGGCGTTCACCGGCGTGACCGCCAAGCTGAAGCCCAATGTCGCGGTGCCGCTGGTGGCGAGCAACCGGATCAACATGCCCGACGTCGCGGAGGCCGTACTGGCGGCGGGCCACGCGGATCTGGTCTCGATGGCGCGGCCGCTGCTGGCGGACCCGCAATGGGTGAACAAGGCCCGCGACGGCCGGACGCAGGCCATCAACACCTGCATCGCCTGCAACCAGGCCTGCCTGGACCACGTGTTCGAGAACAAGCGCGCCAGCTGTCTGGTCAACCCGCGTGCCTGTGCGGAGACCGAATTGGCCTTCACGCCGACGGCGGCGCCGAAATCCATCGCCGTGGTCGGCGCCGGACCGGCTGGCCTGGCCTGCGCCACCGAGGCCGCAGGCCGCGGGCACCGGGTGGTGCTGTTCGACGGGGCGGCCGAGATCGGCGGCCAGTTCAACCTGGCCAAGCGGATCCCGGGCAAGGAGGAATTCCACGAACCGCTGCGCTACTTCCGCCACCGCATCGACGAGACTGGCGTGGACCTGCGGCTGGACACCTGGGTGGACGCGGCGGCGCTGTCCGGGTTCGACGACGTCGTGGTCGCCACCGGCGTGACCCCGCGCGCGCTTGACCTCCCCGGCGCCGACCATGCCAAGGTCGTCCGCTACATCGACGTGCTGGAAGGCCGGGTGCAGGTCGGTCCACGGGTGGCGATCATTGGCGCGGGCGGCATCGGCTTCGACGTGGCGGAATTCCTGGTCGAAGCGGGCACTTCCCCCGCGCTCGACCCCGCGCGCTGGATGGCCGAATGGGGCGTGGACCCGGCCTTCGAGGCCCCGGGCGGCCTCGTGAAAGCTTCGCCCGAGCCCGCCGCGCGCCAGGTCTGGCTGCTGCAGCGCTCGCCCGGCCGGCCCGGTGCCCGCCTGGGCAAGACCACCGGCTGGATCCATCGCGCCACCCTCAAGGCCAAGGGCGTGCAGATGCTGGGCGGCGTCGAGTACCTGGGCGTGGACGACGAGGGCCTGCACATCCGGGTGGATGGCGGCGCGCAGCAGACCCTGCCGGTGGACCACGTCGTGGTCTGCGCCGGCCAGGAACCCCGCCGAGAACTGTTCGATGCCCTGCAGGCGCAAGGCCGGCGCGTGCACCTGATCGGTGGCGCCAAACTGGCCGCGGAACTGGACGCCAAGCGCGCCATCGACGAGGGCAGCCGACTGGCTGCGGCGCTCTGAGCCACCGGCAACGAGGCCCTGCCAAAACAAAAACCCCAATCGAATCAAATATTTCCTATTTTCACGTTCAGGCTACGTTCGGGAACCACCCCCTACCTTGCGCCAACTTTTGGCCTGACTGACCGCGCCTTCGCGTAATCCCTCAGGTGAACCGGCACCCCGCCCTGCCCCTTCCCGGTAGGCGGCTTGCCCGGGCAAAGGCCGCCACAGAGCAGCCGCCCTCCCCAGTACGCCATGACGCATGCGCGCGGCATCGGGTTCCCGACGATGCACCGCCCTGCGCCGCAACGGAGCAAGGAGCCCCAACATGAAGCTCGCCTGGATCCTCTGGCTGTCGCACGTCCTGCCGCAGCCGGCCGCCGATTCGCTGTGCCTGTCCACCACCGTCTACTTGGAAGCCCGCGACCAGTCCGTCCTCGGCCAGCAGGCCGTCGCCGAGGTCGCCCTCCGTCGCCGCGACAGCGGCCTGTGGGGGAGGAACCTCTGCCAGGTGGTCACCGCGCGCAAGCAGTTCGCGCCCACCATCCTGTCGCCCCAGACCCGGCTGTCCAACATCGACGCATGGACGGAAGCCGTGGGCGTGGCGCTCGCGTCCGAGCGGAACTGGGCCCTGCCGCGCGACCAGCGCAAGCTGGTGGTCCCCGGCGCGAGCCACTTCGCCGCGCATGCCATCGCCAATCCCAGCTGGAGCAATGCGTTCCAGGTGGCGACCATCGGCGACCACACCTTCTATAAAGTGCAGACCCTGCGCCCGCGGCGCGGCTGATCCCCGGGAGCGTGCCGGCAGCACGCAGCGTTGCGCGTGGCGGCATCGACGCTTGGGCGCTGCTCCCCGATAGTGACGGCCCCTCCTGACCGGAAGCCCGCCATGAAGCTCTACACCTCGCCCGGCGCCTGCTCGCTCGCCGACCATATCGTCCTGCACTGGATCGGCGCGCCGTTCGAAGCGCAACTGGTCACCCGCGAGCAGCGTGCCACCCCCGAATTCCGCGCCCTCAATCCGGCGGGCGCCGTCCCGGTGCTGCAGGTGGGCGACTGGGTCCTGACCCAGAACTCGGCCATCCTGCATTACCTGACCGACCGCTTCCCCGAGGCCGGCCTCTGCGGCGACGGCACGCCCGAAAGTCGTGCGGAGGTCAATTGCTGGCTGGCCTTCGTCAACGCCGACCTGCACCCGGCGTTCAAGCCGCTGTTCGGCGCCACCGCCTATCTCGAGGATCCGGCGCTCATCGCCAAGTCGCACGACGCCGCCCGCCGGCAGCTGCGCGGCCTGTTCGAGCGTGCCGACGCCCGCCTGGCCGACCGCGACTGGCTGGCCGGCAGCCGCTCTATCGCCGACCCCTACCTGTTCGTGGTCACCCAGTGGGCCAAGAAGACGGGCGTGGACCTGGACGGCCTGGACCACCTCGCCCGCTTCGACACGCGCATGGCCGCCGATCCGGGCGTACAGGCCGCGCTGCGGGCCGAAGGCCTGCTCTGAGCCATCGCCATCCTGTTCGCGATGCAATGAAAAAGGCCGCGTGGAAACGCGGCCTTTTCCGTGGATCGCGCGGGGCTCAGCGCTGATCGATCGGCACGAACGTGCGGTCTTCGGGCCCGGTGTAGTTCGCGGACGGACGGATGATCTTGCCGTCGATGCGCTGCTCGATGATGTGGGCACTCCAGCCACTGGTGCGGGCGATCACGAACAGCGGGGTGAACATCGCGGTGGGCACGCCCATCATGTGGTAGCTGACCGCGCTGAACCAGTCGAGGTTGGGGAACATCTTCTTGATGTCCCACATCACCGATTCCAGGCGCTCGGCGATGTCGTACATCTTCATGTTGTCCTGCTCGGCGGACAGCTGGCGCGCAACCTCCTTGATCACCTTGTTGCGCGGATCGGACACGGTATAGACCGGGTGGCCGAAGCCGATCACCACTTCCTTGCGCTCGACGCGGGCCTTGATGTCGGTCTCCGCCTCGTCCGGCGTCTCGTAGCGCTTCTGCACCTCGAACGCGACCTCGTTCGCGCCGCCGTGCTTGGGCCCGCGCAGCGCGCCGATCGCGCCGGCGATGCAGGAATGCATGTCGCTGCCGGTCCCCGCGATCACGCGCGCGGTGAAGGTGGACGCATTGAACTCGTGCTCGGCGTACAGGATCAGCGAGGTGTGCATCGCGCGCACCCACGACTGCGGCGGCGGCGCGCCGTGCAGCAGGTGCAGGAAGTGGCCGCCGATGGAATCGTCATCGGTTTCGACGTCGATGACCCGGCCGTTGTGGCTGTAGTGGTACCAGTACAGCAGCATCGACCCCAGGGACGCCATCAGCTTGTCGGCGATATCGCGCGCGCCCGGATGATTGTGGTCGTCCTTTTCCGGGGCCACGCAGCCCAGCACCGACACGCCGGTGCGCATCACGTCCATCGGGTGCGCCGACGGCGGCAGCTCCTCCAGCGCCGCCTTGACCGCGGCCGGGATGCCGCGCAGCGACTTCAGCTTGGCCTTGTAGGCGCGCAGCTCGGCCTGGTTCGGCAGCTTGCCGTGCACCAGCAGGTGGGCGATTTCCTCGAACTCGCTGGTGGTGGCGAGGTCCAGGATGTCGTAGCCGCGGTAGTGCAGGTCGTTGCCGGAACGACCGACGGTGCACAGCGCGGTGTTGCCGGCGGCGGTGCCGCTCAGGGCGACGGACTTCTTCGGCTTGAAGCCGGGGGTGGCGGTCTCGCTCATGTCTATCTCCGCTTACTTCTTCTGTGCGAACAGGCTGTCGAGCTTGTCTTCGTAGGCGTGGTAGCCCAGGAAGTCGTACAGCTCGGCGCGCGTCTGCAGGGTGTCGATGATGTTCTTCTGCGTGCCCTCGCGGCGCACGGTCTCGTAGAAATGCAGCGCCGCCTTGTTCATCGCGCGGTAGGCGCCGCAGCAGTAGAGGGCGATGTCCACGCCAGCATCGCGCAGTTCGTCGGTAGTGAAGAACGGCGTGCTGCCGAACTCGGTGAGGTTGGCCAGGATCGGCACCTTCACCGCCGCCTTGAACTTGCGGTAGTCGTCCAGCGTCTTCATCGCCTCGGGGAAGATCATGTCGGCGCCGGCCTCGACGTAGGCCACGGCGCGCTCGATGGCGCTGTCGATGCCCTCCACCGCCGCCGCGTCGGTGCGCGCCATGATGACGAAACCGGCGTCGCTGCGTGCGTCCACCGCCGCCTTCACCCGGTCGACCATCTCGTCCTTCGTCACCACTTCCTTGCCGGGACGATGGCCGCAGCGCTTCTGCCCGACCTGGTCCTCCATGTGCACGGCGGCCACGCCGACGCGCTCGAAGTTGCGGATGGTGCGGCCGATGTTGAACGCCCCGCCCCAACCGGTGTCGATGTCGACCAGCAGCGGCATGCCCGTGGCATCCACGATGCGGCGCGCGTCGGTCAGCACGTCTTCCATGGTGCTGATGCCGAGGTCCGGCACGCCCAGCGAATTGGCGGCGACACCGCCGCCGGACAGGTACAGCGCCTTGTAGCCGACGCGCTTGGCCATCAGGCCGGCGTAGGCGGTGATGGCGCCCATGACTTGCAGCGGGGCTTCTTCCTGGACGGCGGCCCGGAAACGGGTGCCTGCGGAGACTTGGCTCATGCGAACTCCGGCAAAAGGCCATTTTAGCCCAAGCCGCCCCGCTACCCGCCCAGCCGCCCCCCGGGTTCGACGGCATCGGCCACGCGGCAGACGCGGTTGCGCCCAGCGGCCTTGGCCCGGTACATCGCCTGGTCCGCGGCGCTGGCCAGTGCCGCCAGCCCACCGGCATCGCCGGTCCGGTCGGCCACGCCGATGCTGACGGTCAGCACCGCGCCATCGGCATGGGCGGCCAGCAGCGCGGCGGCCTCCACCTGCTGCCGGATGGCCTCCGCGACCGTGCACGCCGCGTCCAGCGCCAAGTCCGGCAAGGCCACCACCAGCTCGTCGCCGCCGCAGCGCGCGGTGATGCCACGCCCACCGACCGCTTCGTGCATCACCCTCGCGACTCCGCGCAGCACGTCATCGCCCACCTGGTGGCCGAACCGGTCGTTGACCGACTTGAAGTCATCGATGTCCACCCACAGCAGGCAGCAGGGCCGCCCCTCACGCGCGCAGGCCGCCAACCGCTGCGACGCCCGGGCCTCGAACTCGCGGCGGTTGAGCAGGCCCGTGAGCGCATCGTGCACCGCCATCCGTTCCAGCTCGTCCTGCAGGCGCTTGCGTTCGGTGACGTCCTGGCCGATCGCGATCGAGCCGATCTCGCCGCGTTCGCTGAAGAAGCGCCGCTGGTTCCACGCCATGGTCTTGACCTGGCCGTCCTTGCAGCGGATGCGGGTCTCGAAGCCCTCGATTTCGGCGCCGTCGTCGAGGATGGTGCGCACGCGCCGCCCGATGTCCCGGCGATAGGCCTCGTCCGGGTACAGCCAGGCCCACACCGCGTCGCCGCCGACCACCTCCTCGCGCCGGTAGCCGCTGATCTGCTCGGCGGCCTTGTTCCACACCGTGATCCGCGCGTCGGCGTCCAGCACGTTGATCCAGATGTTGGCGTTGTCGATGATGCTCTCGCGGAACTGGTTGAGCAGGTCCAGGTCATCGCGCTGCTGGCGCTGACGCAGCAGCTGGGCCGCCTCGCTGCGCAGCAGCCGGTAGAGCACGGCATACAGCAGGATGGCGGTGATGCCGACGTAGAGCCAGCCCTTCCACGTCTGCGCGTGCGAGAGGTGCGCCGGGTCCCGGAACAGCGCCTCGACCAGGCGGTCCGACCACAGGATCCACAGCATGCCCAGCAGCAGGTAGACCAGCGCCACCAATAGTGCCCGGTTCGCCGCCAGCTTCAGCAGCGGGTGGCGCCCCTGCACCCCGGGCGCATCCGGTCTGGTCTTGGTGTCCCCCATGGCGCCACTTAACGCCGTCCGGCCGGCACATGCAAGCACCCCCGACATGGAAAAGGCGGCCCGAAGGCCGCCTTCCATCGCACCGCAGGGCGCGAAGCCCGATCAGAGCAGGTGGGCGACGCCCGCGCGCTCTTCCTCCAGCTCGGCCAGGGTCTTGTCCATGGCGGCGCGGCTGAACTCGTCCACCGGCAGGCCTTCGATGCGGGTGTACTCGCCATTGGCACAGGTCACCGGCACGCCGTACATCACGCCCTCCGGGATGCCGTAGCTGCCGTCGGACGGCACGCCCATGGTCACCCACTTGCCGTTGGTGCCCAGCGCCCAGTCGCGCATGTGGTCGATGGCGGCGTTGGCGGCCGAGGCGGCCGACGACAGGCCGCGCGCCTCGATGATGGCGGCGCCGCGCTTGCCGACGGTCGGGATGAAGGTGTTGGCGTTCCAGTCGGCGTCGTTGATCTTGTCCTTCAGCGACTGGCCGTTGACCGTGGCGAAGCGGTAGTCGGGGTACATGGTCGGGCTGTGGTTGCCCCACACCACCAGCTTCTCGATGTCGGCCACGGCCACGCCGGCCTTGTTGGCCAGCTGCGACAGCGCGCGGTTGTGGTCCAGGCGCAGCATCGCGGTGAAGTTCTTCGCCGGCAGGTCCGGCGCCGATTTCATGGCGATGTAGGCATTGGTGTTCGCCGGGTTGCCGACCACCAGCACCTTCACGTTGCGGCTGGCGACCTTGTTCAGCGCGGCGCCCTGGGCGGTGAAGATCTTGGCGTTCTCCAGCAGCAGGTCCTTGCGCTCCATGCCCGGGCCGCGCGGACGCGCGCCGACC
>DASWXO010000116.1:0-17640 GCA_036405455.1 Thermomonas sp.
CGACGGCCGGGTGACCGGCGTCTACGAAGACCGGATCGAACTGGTCGAACTGGTTCCGGATGGCGCAGGCGGCTGGCTGGAACGTCCCGCCAAGCTGGCGCTCGAAGACAATTGATTTGGGGAATAGACCGATGACCGTCACCAACGCCAAGCAAACGCTGTCCATCCGGCGTCCCTTGCCCCTCGGGGCCCTCGCGGCCGGCCTTGCGGCCAGCCTTTACGCAGCCGGCGCGGGCGCGCTGCCCGCGACCACCGTGCTCGCCGGCATGGGCCAGTCCGCGACCGGCGCCATGGCAGATCCGGCCAAGCGCACGCCCGATGCGGTCACGGTGTCCGCGATCGACTTCAAGCGCGGCGACGGCGGAGCCGGCAAGCTGATCCTGCGCTTCTCCGGCGACGGCGCCGCGCCGGACTTGCGCAACATGGGCTCCAGCGTGGTCGTCGACATCGGCAATGCGCAGCTGCCGGCCGCCCTGCAGCGTCCGATCAACGTCACCGATTTCGCCACCCCGGTGCAGCGCATCGATGCGCGGGCCACCAGCAACGGTGCGCAGCTGGTGCTGGGGACCAGTGGCCTGTTCGAGTCGATGGCCTACCAGCGCGGCAACGAATACATCGTCGAGATCGTCCCGCGCGTCGCCGCGCCGGCGGTCGCCAAGGCGCAGGGCAAGCCTGCCGCGGTGGGTGCCACCGGCATGGGGGCGACGGGCAGCGATGCCGCGGTCCGCTATGCCGGCAAGCCGGTCACGTTCAACTTCCAGGACGTCCCGGTGCGGACCGTCCTGCAGCTGATCGCCGACGAATCCAACCTCAACATCGTGGCCGCCGACACCGTGCAGGGCAACGTCACCCTGCGCCTGGTCAACGTCCCGTGGGACCAGGCGCTGGACCTGGTGCTGCAGGCCAAGTCGCTGGACAAGCGCCGCAGCGGCAACGTGGTGTGGGTGGCCCCGCAGAAGGAAATCGCCGACTTCGAGCAGGCCAAGGAAGACGCCCGCATCAACCTCGAGGAGCGTGCGGAGAAGGTGACCGAGTACATCCCGGTCAACTACGCCAACGCCGAGGACATCGCCCGCCTGCTGACCGAGGAGAGCAAGGGCAACCAGCAGGGTGGCGGCCAGCAGGGCGGGCAGAGCGCCCAGGACCGCGGCTTCCTGTCCGGGCGTGGCAGCATCAGCTTCGACAAGCGCACCAACACGCTGCTGGTGATCGACATCCCGCAGCGCGTGGCCAACATCAAGAACCTGGTCCAGCAGCTCGACAAGCCGGTCGACCAGGTGGTGATCGAGGCGCGCATCGTGATCGCCAACGAGAACGTGGCCCGCGAGCTGGGTGCCAAGTTCGGCATCACCGGCAACAAGGACAACGTGTTCTACAGCAACAGCATCAGCAACAACATCGCGAACCAGAACTCGATCGTCGAGGCCAACCAGCAGAACAACAGCACGACCCCGCCGACGCCGCCGGCCGTCCCGACGATCACGCGCGGCCTGATGAGCAACCTGCCGGCGAGCCTGACCGGCGCCACTGCCGGTTCGCTGGCGCTGTCGATCCTCAATGCGGGCTATGCGCTGGACGTCGAGCTGTCGGCCATCCAGACCCAGGGTCGCGGCGAAGTGATCTCCAACCCGCGCATCGTCACCAGCAACCAGAAGGAAGCGGTGATCCGGCAGGGCAAGGAAATCGGCTACCTCACCGTGTCCGGCGGCCAGGGCGGCAACGTGCCGACCGTGCAGTTCAAGGAAGCGCTGCTGGAGCTGAAGGTCACCCCGACCATCACCAACGACGGTCGCGTGTTCCTAAACATGGGCGTGAAGAAGGACGAACTGGATGGCTTCATCAGCCTGGGCAGCTTCGGTGAAGTGCCCCAGATCGCCCGGCGCGAAGTGAACACGGCGGTGCTGGTCGAGGACGGCCAGACCGTGGTGATCGGCGGCGTCTACGAGTTCAGCGACACCTCCGAGATTTCGAAGGTGCCGTTCCTGGGCGACATCCCGCTGCTGGGCAACCTGTTCCGCAACAAGAACCGCACCAAGAGCAAGGCCGAGCTGCTGGTCTTCGTGACGCCGAAGGTGATGCGCGTCGCGCAGCACTGATGCCGTCGGTTGGTTGCAGTACAAGGAACGGGAGCCGCGAGGCTCCCGTTCCGCTTTGTGCCGAGCGAGATCGTGGCTGCGGAAATGGCGGCGCGGTGTTCATGCGCGTCGTCGACGTCCGTGCGAACCTTTCCCGTTGATCCGGGTCGAACGCGCCCGTGCTTGAGGAATCGCCGATGGAGACGACATCCCTGCCGCCCGGCAATACGCGCCTGCACGCCGCTTTTCGCAGCCTGCACGATGCGCTGGCCGCCGAGATCGTCGGGCAGGCCACGCTGGTCGATCGCCTGCTGGTGGCGCTGCTGGCCGACGGCCACCTGCTGGTCGAGGGCGCGCCCGGACTGGCCAAGACCACCGCGATCCGCGCCCTGGCCGCGCGGCTGGACGCGGATTTCGCGCGCGTCCAGTTCACTCCCGACCTGCTGCCTGCAGACCTGACCGGCACCGACATCTGGCGCCCGCAGGACGGCCGCTTCGAATTCCAGCCGGGGCCGATCTTCCACTCGATCCTGCTCGCCGACGAGATCAACCGTGCGCCGGCGAAGGTGCAGTCGGCCCTGCTGGAGGCGATGGGCGAGCGGCAAGTGACCGTGGGACGCGCGACCTACCCGCTGTCGCCGCTGTTCCTGGTGATGGCCACGCAGAATCCGATCGAGCAGGAAGGCACCTTCCCGCTGCCCGAGGCGCAGCTGGATCGGTTCCTGATGCACGTCCGCATCGGCTATCCGCAGGCGGAGGCCGAGACGGAGATCCTGCGGTTGGCGCGGGAGCGTGCGCGCGACGCGCTGCGTGCACCGGCGGCACCTGCCGTACGCATCGCACAGGCCGATGTATTCGCCGCGCGCCGCGCAGTGCTCGACCTGCACCTGGCGCCGGCGCTGGAGCGCTACCTGGTGGAGCTGGTGCTGGCGTCGCGCGACGCCGCCCGCTACGACGCCGGCCTGGCGCGCCGGATCGCGTGGGGCGCGAGTCCCCGCGGCTCGATCGCGCTGGAGCGCTGCGCGCGTGCGCGCGCCTGGCTGGAAGGGCGGGACTTCGTCACCCCGGAGGACATCCGCACGGTGGCGCCGGACGTGCTGCGGCACCGCGTGCTGCCCAGTTTCGAAGCCACGGCGGAAGGCTGGGACGGCGAGCGCCTGGTGCATGAACTGCTGCGGCTGGTGCCGCTGCCCTGAGGTCGGGACCCCCCGGAACCGCCATGGTCGAGCGCGCGCGTCCCCCGATGGAGGTGGCAGCCACGCCGGTCGATGCCGGCGTCGCCCCGCGCCTGGCCGACTTGGTGGCGCTGCGCGCGCTGGTGCAGGGCCGGCGTCCGCCGCGCCGGGGTCGCCACGGCGTGCAGGGCCATGCGCTGTCGAACCTGCGCGGGCGCGGCATGGAATACGCCGAGTCGCGGGAGTACGCCGCCGGTGACGACGCCCGCCACATCGACTGGCGGCTCACCGCACGCAGCGGCAAGGCCCACACGAAGCTCTTCCAGGCCGAGCGCGAGCGGTTGACCCTCGTGGTCGCCGACACCGCGCCCGCGCTGTATTTCGGCACCCGGACGCGCTTCAAGTCGGTGCAGGCCGCGCGCGCCGGCGCACTGGCGGCGTGGATGGCCGCCCGCGACGGCGACCGCATCGCCGCGTTGCGTGGGGGTGGCCGGGAGGCGTCGGTGCCGTCGGCCTCCGGTCCACGCGGTGCGCTGCGCGTGCTGGATGCCTTGATGCGCTGGTATGCCCGGCCGCCGGAGGACGACGCCGGCCTGTCCGTGGCGCTGGAGCACGCACGCCGGCTGCTGCGGCCCGGTGCCCGCGTCGTGGTGTTGGCCGATCCGGCCAGCGTGATGGCGGTGCCGGTTGCGTCGTGGGCGGGCCTGGGCCAGCACCATGACGCCTGCGTGCTGCTGCTCAGCGACCCGCTGGAGCGCGACCCGCCGCGGGCGCGCCTGCCATTCTCCGCGGGCGGCGAGCGCACGGTGCTGGGGCTGGACACGGCCGCGGTGCGGCAGCGCTGGCGGCAAGCCTTCGACACGCCGCTGGACGATGCGCTGGCCCTGCTGCGGGGCCAGCGCATCCGCGCGATGGCCCTGTCCAGCGATGCGCCCAGCGAGGCATGGCTCGATGTGCTGGACCGGCCGCAGGCAGGCGCCACGCGATGAGCTTGGCATTCGCCCCTGCGCTGCCGCTGAAGGACCTGCATCCCGGGATCGCGCCCGGCTGGTGGCCGCCGGCGCCGGGTTGGTGGGCGCTGGCGGCTGTCGTGCTGGTCCTGTCGCTGGCGCTCGGGGGGTGGTGGCGCCTTCGGCAGCGGCGCCGGCGGGCGGCGGTGGCGCTATTCGACGCGACGCTGGCGGCGGCCCCGACGCCGGTCGCGCAGGTGGCGGCGATGTCCGAGCTGTTGCGACGCGCGGCACGCCGCGTCGATCCCCGCGCCGACCGGCTGGAGGGCGACGACTGGCTGCGCTTCCTCGATGCCGGCTTGCCATCGCCCGCGTTCCTGCAGGGGCCGGGGGCGCTGCTGCGTGACGGTGCGTTCCGGCCCACGGTCGATCCCGCCGAGGTGGCGGCGCTGCGCGACGTGGCGCGCCGCCGGTTCCTGGATTGGATGCGGCGCGCGTGAGCCTCCTGGATGCCATTCCCGGCTTGGACGGCTTTGCCTGGCCGTGGTGGCTGCTGGCGATCCCCCTGCCTTGGCTGGTGCGGATGGCCTGGCCCGCGCCGGGCGACGGCGACGCCGCGGCCCTGCGCGTGCCGTGGCGGCAGCGCCTGCGCCAGGTCGCCGGCGGTGGCGAAGGACCTGCCCGGCCGCGCGGGTTTCCGTGGCTCGCCTTCCTGGCCTGGAGCCTGCTGTGCGTTGCCGCGGCGCGGCCGCAGGTATTGGGGCCGCCGGTGGCACCGCCGCAGGCGGGCCGTGAGCTGATGCTGGCGGTGGATCTGTCCGCCAGCATGGGCGAGGAGGACATGGAGCTGGGTGGCCGCATCGTGGATCGCCTCACGGCAGCGAAGGCGGTGCTGGCCGATTTCCTCGAACGCCGCGTCGGCGACCGCATCGGGCTGATCGTCTTCGGCGACCGCGCTTATGCGCTGACGCCGCTGACGGCCGACCGCGCCAGCGTGCGCCAGCAGTTGGACGCGACGGTGGTCGGTCTGGCCGGGCGCGCCACCGCGCTGGGCGACGCCATCGCGCTGGCGGTCAAGCGCCTGCAGGCCCAGCCGTCGGCCACGCCCGCGGCGGGCACTTCGCCGCGGGTGCTGGTGGTGCTGACCGATGGCGTGAACACGGCCGGTACGCTGGAGCCGGAGAAAGCGGCGGCGATCGCCCGCGATGCCGGCGTGCGCATCCACACCATCGCGTTCGGCGGCGACGGCAGCGCCGTGTCCGTGTTCGGCTTCCGCCTGCCGGTGGGCGGCGGCGACGAAGTGGACGAGGCCGGCCTGGCGCGCATCGCGTCGCTGACCGGTGGCCGCTTCTTCCGCGCTCGCGCATCGGACGAATTGGCCGGCATCTATGCCGAGATCGACCGGCTCGAGCCCACCCGGCGCGCGGGGCAGGCGGTTCGGCCGCGCATCGAGCGCTATCCGTGGCCACTGGGCGCCGGCCTGGCGCTGGGCCTGCTGGCGCTGGCCTGGCGGAGGCGCCGGGCATGAGCGGGCTGTCGTCGGCGCTGCTGCAGTTCCACTTCCTGCGCCCGTGGTGGTTGTTGGCGTTGCCCGCTTTGCTGCTGGTGGCATGGCGGCTGCGGCGGCGCGCGTCCGCCCGTCCGACGTGGGCGGATGCGGTTGATGCCCATTTGTTGCCCTACCTGCTGGACGGCGCGCTGCCGCGTGCTGCGCAGGTCGGGTGGGCGCGTCGCTTGGCCTGGCTGGGGGCGATTCTTGCCATCCTCGCGCTCGCGGGCCCGGCGTTCCGCAAGCAGCCGCAACCGCTGTGGGAAAGCCGCCGGCCGCTGGTGGTGGCGCTGGACCTGTCGCAGGCGGTGCAGGCGCGGGACCTGCCGCCGACGCGGCTGGCGCAGGCCCGGGCCAAGCTGGCGCGGCTGCTGCGCGAACGCACGGGCGGACAGGTGGCACTGGTGGCGTTCGCGGACGACGCCTTCACGGTGGCGCCGCTGACCGATGATGCCGGCAATGTCGCCCTGTTCCTCGATGCGCTGGCACCCGACGTGATGCCGGCCGATGGCCAGCGTGCCGACCGCGCCATCGCCTGGTCGCAGCGCCTGCTGGTACAGGCCGGCTTCCCGCGCGGCGACATCCTGCTGCTCACCGACCATGCCGATACGGCGGCCGCCGCCGCCGCGACGCGCGCGGCCGCGGCCGGCTATCGCGTCTCCGTCCTCGGGCTGGGCACGGCCGCGGGCGGCGTCTACGACACGCCCACGGGGCTGGCCCGCGCCCGGCTGGACGCCCCGTCGCTACGCGCGCTGGCCTTGGCCGGCGGCGGCACCTACCGGGCGCTGGCGCCGGACGATGCCGACCTGCTCGCGCTGGACGTGCTGGCGCCGGTCGACGCCGGGGGCGCCGTGGCGCGCGGCAGCAGCAGCGTGAAGTGGCGTGACGATGGCGGCTGGCTGTTGCCGCTGGTGCTGGTGTGCCTGCTGCCGTTGTTCCGGCGCGGCGGTGCGTTCGCACTCTTGCTCGCGGGTGCGCTGTGGCTGCCGGCGCGGCCGGCAGCCGCGCAGGCGGGGGTGCCGCAGGCCGGCACGCTGTGGCAGCGCGCCGACCAACTGGCGCATGCGCGCCTGCAGGCCGGCATCGCCGCCTACCGGCAGGGGAATTACGCGCGCGCGATCGAGCAGTTTGCCACCGTGCCGGATGCCGACGGCCAGTACAACCTTGGCAATGCGCTGGCCCAGTCGGGGCGCTACGACGAGGCGATCGCCGCCTATGACCGCGCGCTCCGGCAACAGCCGGGCATGCGCGATGCCCTGACCAACCGTGCGCTGGTGGCGCGGGCGCGCAAGCAGCAACAGCAACAGCAACAGCAGAACCAGCAGAACCAGCAGAACCAGCAGAACCAGCAAGGCGGCGGTCGGGCGCCGGGTGCGCAGGATGCGGGCCAGCGGCAGGCGCCGCCGCCCGCGCCGGCAAGCCCCGATTCCCGCCAAGCCGGATCGCCCTCGCCCCCGCCGCAGGCGCCAGCCGATGCCGCGGCGCGCCAGGCGCAAGCGGATGCCGAGCAGCGCCGGCGCATGCAGGAGGCGCTGCGTCGGCAGCAGGGGTACAAGCTGGACGCGACCCCGCAGGCGCGTGGGCAACCGCAGGAAACCGAAGCGCAACGCGAGCGCCGGTTGGCCAACGAGGCCTGGTTGCAGCGGGTGCCGGACGATCCGGGCGCGCTGCTGCGCGCACGCTTTCAGCTGGAGGCGCAGCGCCGCCGCGAGGGCGGTTCGCCATGAGGTGGCGCCTTGCCGTGCTGGCCTGTCTGCTGCTCGCACTGGTCGCCCCGGCCGCGTCGGCACAGACGCGTGCGTGGCTGGATCGCGCCGAGATCACCTACGGCGAGACGGTGGCGCTGAACATCAGCACCGACCAGGACGTGGCCGAGATCGACTATGCCCCGTTGCGCGCGCAGTTCGACATCGGCGGGCAAAGCGTCCGACGCAGTTTCCAGCTGGTGAACGGACAGGCACGCCGCACCTCGCTGTTCTCGGTCGGCCTGCGGCCGCGTGCGCCCGGCCTGGCCAGCGTGCCCGCGTTGCGCGTGGGCACCACCAGCACCGCGCCGCTGCGGCTGGTGGTGCTGGAGCCCGCGGTGCGGCCGGCCAGCGCGGACGCCGACGTGTTCGTGGAGACGACCGTCGATGCCCGGCGCCCCTACGTGCAGCAGGCGGTGGGCGTGACGGTGCGGCTGCACTATGCGATCCCGCTGCTGTCCGGCCAGCTGGACCTGGACAGCCCGCCCAATGCCAGCCTGCAGCGCGTTGGCGAAGACATCACCTACCAGCGCCTGCTGGGGGGACGGCCCTACAACGTGGTGGAGCGGCGCTTCCTGCTGGTGCCCGAGCGCAGCGGGCCGCTGGTGCTGCCGGGCGCGCGGCTGAATGGCATCACTGGTGGCGGTTACAGCGGCCCGATGTTCGAGGACGACCGCCGTCCGGTGTCCGCGGCGGCGCCGGCAGTGCGGTTGGACGTGCAGCCGATCCCGGCCGCCGCGCCGCAGCCGTGGCTGCCGCTGCGGGGCTTGTCCTTGCGCTATCTCAAGGCGCCGCGGCAGGCCTTCGCGGGGCAGGCGGCCGAGGTCGAGATCGAGCTGGTGGCCGATGGCGCGACCGCCGCGCAGGTTCCGGCGATCACCTTGCCCGACGTTCCTGGCGTGCAGGCCTTCGCCGATCCGCCGCAGGTGGAGGAGCAGTTCGTCGAGGGGCGGCCGCGCACGGTGGTGCGGCGCCGTGTCGCGCTGGTGCCGTCGCGGGCCGGGACGCAGGTGGTGCCCGGCCTGCGGATGGCCTGGTGGGACGCCGTCGCTGGCCAGCCGCGCACCGCCGCGCTGCCGCCCCTGCAGTTGCAGGTCGCACCGGGCGCGCGATCGCCCGCGGTCGCCGATCCCGCGACATCGGCACCGCCCCCGGCTCCGGCCGCGGCCGACGCGAGGCCCGCCGCGTGGCCGGCCGCACGGGCGTTCCTGCCCGTGGCATTGGCCGCGCTCGTCGTGCTCGCCGCCGTGGTGGCTCTCGTGGCGTGGCGGCGGGTCCGTCGCCCAACATCCGCGACGGCCGGGGCGCGGTCCGAGCCCACCGTTCGCACACAGCCCCCCGCGCTGTCCGTGGCGCTGCGCGGCGAGAATCTTGGGACAATCGCGCAGGCACTGGTCGCGGAGGGCGGGCGTGACCTGGATGCCCTGTGCGCCGCGCTGGCGGATCCCGCGCAGGTTGCCGCGGTGCGGGCGCTGCAGGCCGCGCGCTGGGGCGATGGTGATCCGCAGGCGGCAGTGCGGCAGCTGCGCACAGCGTTTGCTGGAGGCCTTCGCCGCAAGCACGCCGGGCATGGCACGACGTCCATGCTGCCGCCGCTCTACCCGGAGAGGTGAGGGGCGGCGTTTGCTAAGCTGCGGGTTTGCACGTCCCGCGAGCACCGCATGCACACGATCGAGACCGCGACCCCCGCGCCCGCCAAGGGTATCCCGCTGCACCTGAAGGTGGCGATCGGCTTCCTCCTCGGCACGTTGTTGGGGCTGGCGGTCCACGTGGTGGCGCCCGGTGCGACCTGGGTCAGCGACGTCATCGAGTACGCGGCGCGCCCGTTCGGCACGGTATTCCTCAACCTGCTGTTCATGATGGTGGTGCCGCTGATCTTCTCGGCGCTGGTGCTCGGCGTGGCGGAACTGGGCGACGTCGCCAGCCTCGGCCGGCTGGGCTGGCGCACGCTGGTCTATACCGCCGTGGTGACCGGCATCGCGGTGCTGATCGGCCTGGTGATGGCGAACCTGCTGCAGCCCGGCACCCACATGGACCCGGCGCTGGTGGAACAGGCGCTGAGCAGCAACGCGGCGAAGACCGGCGCCATCGTCGAGAAGGGCCGCGAGCTGCACATCGTCGACATCATCGTCGACATCGTGCCGCACAACATCGTCGGCGCCATGGGCGACGACAGCAAGAAGCTGGGCATCGTGTTCTTCGCGCTGATGTTCGGCATCGGCCTGGTGATGCGGCCGACCCCCGGCACGCAGGCGTTCAAGAACGCCATGCATGGGCTGTTCGAGGTGTGCATGCACCTGATCGGCATGTTCGTGAAGCTGGCGCCCTACGCGGTGGCCTGCTTCATGTTCATCCTGTGCGCGCAGATGGGCTGGGAGGTGCTGGTCGGGCTTGGTTGGTTCGTGGTCACGGTGGTGCTGGCGCTGGCCATCCACGGCTTCGTGGTGCTGCCGCTGTGGGTGAAGTTCATGGGCGGCATGGGCGTGCGCGAGTTCTTCCGCGGCTCGCAGGAGGCCTCGCTGACCGCGTTCGCCACCGCCTCGTCGGCGGCGACGCTGCCGGTGACGCTGCGCGTGGCCGAGGAGAACCTCAAGCTGCCGCGCAAGGTCAGCCGGTTCGTGCTGACGGTGGGCGCGTCGGCCAGCCACCACGGCTCGGCGCTGTTCGAGGGCATCACCATCCTGTTCCTGGCGCAGGTCTACGGCATGCACCTGCCGCTGGGCGAGCAGGTGCTGGTGCTGGTGCTGTGCATCCTCGGCGGCATCGGCACCGCCAGCATCCCGTCGGGCTCGCTGCCGGTGATCGCGATGATCTGCGGCATCGTCGGCCTGAAGCCCGAGGGCATTGGCATCATCCTCGGCGTCAACACCTTCCTCGACATGTGCCGCACCTCGCTGAACGTCACCGGCGACCTGGCGATGGCGGTGGTCGTGGCCAAGCGCAGCGGCGAAAGTGAACTGGAGGACGCCAAGGTCCCCGCGCTGGACGACGCCACCGGCTGAGCCGCGCCGGAGGTGCCGCCCGGCGGGCCGCGCGACAGCGGCACGCCCGGGATGGGACAATAGGCGTTCCCTCCGCCTCGCCCCACGCCATGACTGCGCCCAGCCGCCGCGATCTCGCCAACGCCATCCGTTTCCTCGCCATCGACGCGGTGCAGGCCGCCAATTCCGGCCACCCGGGCATGCCGATGGGCATGGCGGACATCGCCGAGGTGCTGTGGAACGACTTCCTGAAGTGCAACCCGGCCAACCCGGGCTGGGCCGACCGCGACCGCTTCGTGCTGTCCAACGGCCACGGGTCGATGCTGCAGTACGCGCTGCTCCACCTGGCCGGCTATGACCTGCCGATCGACGAGCTGAAGCGCTTCCGCCAGCTGGGCAGCCGCACCCCGGGCCACCCGGAGAACCACGTGACCCCGGGCGTCGAGACCACCACCGGCCCGCTGGGCCAGGGGTTGGCGAACGCGGTCGGCTTCGCGCTCGCGGAAAAGCTGCTGGCGCAGCGCTTCAACCGCGACGGCCACGCCATCGTCGACCACCGCACCTGGGTGTTCCTGGGCGACGGCTGCCTGATGGAGGGCATCAGCCACGAAGCGGCCTCGCTGGCCGGCACTTGGGGCCTGGGCAAGCTGGTGGCGTTCTGGGACGACAACAAGATCAGCATCGACGGCAACACCGACGGCTGGTTCACCGATGACACGCCGAAGCGGTTCGAGGCCTACGGCTGGAACGTGATCCGCGGCGTCGACGGGCACGACCCGGTGGAGATCAAGACCGCCATCGAGACCGCGCTGAAGTCCGAGGGCAAGCCCACCCTGATCTGCTGCCGCACCACCATCGGGTTCGGCTCCCCGGCCAAGGCCGGCAAGGAATCCAGCCACGGCGCGCCGCTGGGCAAGGACGAGGTGCAGGCCACCCGCGAGGCGCTGGGCTGGCCGCACGCGCCGTTCGAGATCCCGCAGGCCATCTACGCCGGCTGGCGCGGGCGCGACCGCGCCGCCGCCGAGGCCGAGTGGAACACCCGGTTCGCCGCCTACAAGGCCGCGCACCCGGAGGCTGCCGCCGAGTTCGAGCGCCGCCTGTCCGGCGTGTTGCCAGCCGGGTTCGACGCCGCGGCCGACGCCTTCATCGCCAAGCTGCAGCAGGACGGCCCGGTCATCGCCAGCCGCAAGGCGTCGCAGAACGCCATCGAGGCCTTCGCGCCGCTGCTGCCGGAGCTGGTGGGCGGCTCGGCCGACCTGGCCCACTCCAACCTGACCCTGTGGAAGGGCAGCAAGTCGGTGGCCGGCAACGACCCGGACGCCAACTACGTGTACTACGGCGTGCGCGAGTTCGGCATGAGCGCCATCGGCAACGGCCTGGCCCTGCACGGCGGCTTCATTCCGTACGACGCCACCTTCCTGGTGTTCAGCGACTACGCCCGCAACGCGGTGCGCATGAGCGCGCTGATGGATATCCGCGCGATCCACGTCTACACCCACGACTCCATCGGCCTCGGCGAGGACGGTCCCACCCACCAGCCGGTGGAGCACCTGGCCTCGCTGCGCCAGATCCCCAACAACGACGTCTGGCGTCCCTGCGACGCGGTCGAGTCCGCGGTGGCCTGGAAGGCGGCGATCGCCCGCGCCAACGGCCCCTCCTGCCTGGTATTCAGCCGCCAGAACCTGCCGCACCAGGCGCGCACCGACGCGCAGCTGGCCGATGTCGCACGCGGCGGCTACGTGCTGAAAGACAGCGTGGGCGCGCCGGAGGCCATCCTCATCGCCACCGGCAGCGAGGTCGGGCTGGCCATGCAGGCGGCGGAGAAACTGGGTGACAAGGTGCGCGTGGTGTCGATGCCGTCGACCGACGTCTTCGAGCGCCAGGACGCCGCCTACCGCGAAGCGGTGCTGCCGAAGGCCTGCCGCAAGCGGGTGGCGGTGGAAGCCGGCGTGACCGGGTTCTGGCGCCAGTACGTGGGGCTGGACGGCGCGGTGGTCGGCGTGGACAGCTTCGGCGCCAGCGCCCCGGCCGAGGCACTGTTCCCGCATTTCGGGATCACCGTCGAGCGCTTGATCGACGTCATCAACGCGCTCTGAAAACGGGCGTAACCTTGTCCGCGTGATGCTCCTGCGCTCCCGCCCGTTCCACGCCTGGATGGCCCGCCTTGCACTGGCGGCCGTCCTGCTGCTGTCGGCCATGCCGACCGTCAGCCGTTGGCTGGAGAGCCGGGCGCAGACGCTGCCGGACACGGTGCTGGCCCTGTGCACCACCGACGGGCTGGCGTGGTCGAAGCCCGCCAGCCTGCTGGACGACGGCGCGGGCAAGGTGCCTGCGCCGGCCGGCGGCACGCTGCCGGGCGACTATTGCGCCTATTGCCCGCTGCTGGCCTCGCTCGCGCCGCTGGTGCTGGCAGTGCTGGCGTTCCTGCTGCCGGCGCAGCCACGTGCCTTGCTGCCATCGGGCGCACGCCCGATGCCGCACGCGCCGCCGCGCCTGCGCGGCCTCGGGGCACGGGGGCCGCCGATCCTGCTCTGAACCACGACGCCTTCCCGCGGGGCAGTGCCCCGTCCTCTCGTGCTTTGGAGCCACCATGTCTTCCTTCCGTTCCGCGACGGTGCGTCCGTCGCGCCGCGCGCTTGCGTGCGCGCTCTCGCTTGCGCTGTTCCCCTTCGCCGCCGCTGCCGCCGATGGCACGCCCGATGCCAGGACGCTTGATCGCGTCGTGGTGATCGGCACGCCCACCCAGCCGCTGACCTTCGTCACCGACACCAAGCTCCCGCGCCAGCCGGTGCCGGCCAGCGACGGTGCCGACTACCTCAAGACCATTCCCGGCTTCACCGCGCTGCGCAACGGCGGCACCAACGGCGACCCGGTGCTGCGCGGCATGTTCGGTTCGCGCCTCAACCTGCTTTCCAACGACGGCAGCATGCCCGGCGCCTGTCCGGCGCGGATGGACAATCCGCTGTCCTACGTGGCCCCGGAGACCTACGACGCGCTGGTCGTGGTGAAGGGCCCGCAGACCGTGCTGTGGGGGCCGGGTGCCTCCGCCGGCACGGTGCGCTTCCAGCGCGAGACGCCGCGGTTCGACGCCCCCGGCGTGCGCGTGCAGGGCAGCCTGCTGGGCGGCAGCTTCGGCCGCAACGACCAGCTGCTGGATGCCACCGCCGGCAACGCGACGGGCTATGCGCGGCTCACCGCCAACCGCTCCGAATCCGGCGACTACCGCGACGGCAACGGCGATCGCGTCCCGTCGGCGTGGAAGAAGTGGAACACGGACCTTGCGCTGGGCTGGACGCCGGATGCGGACACGGTGGTGGAGGTGTCCGCCGGCATCGGCGACGGCCAGGCCCGCTACGCCGGCCGCGGCATGGACGGCGCGCAGTTCAAGCGCGAAAGCCTGGGCCTGCGCTTCGAAAAGACCTTCCACGGCGCGCTGCGCAAGGTGCAGGCCAGCCTGTACCGCAACGACGCCGACCACGTGATGGACAACTACACCCTGCGCGACCCGAACCCGATGGGGCCGATGCCGATGCCGATGGCGTCGAACGTCGATCGCACCACCGACGGCGGCCGGGTCGCGGCGGAGTGGGGGTGGGGCGAGCTGGCGCTCACGGCGGGCATCGATGCGCAGCGCAGCCGCCACCGCACCCGCAACGCGATGGGGCGTGATGCGTACAAGACGGTGGCCTGGTCGCCGGATGCGACGCTGCGCAACACCGGCGTGTTCGCCGAGGGCACCTGGACGCTCGATGCCGGTCGCCGGTGGGTGGCGGGCCTGCGCAGCGACCGTGCCCGCGCCACCGACCAGCGCGCCATCCGCAGCGCGATGGGCATGGGCGGCATGGCGATGCCCAACCCGACCTTCGGCTTGACCCGCAGCGAGACGCTGCCCGCCGGCTTCGTGCGCTTCGAGCACGACATCGCCGGCAGCGGGTTCGGCTGGTACGCCGGCCTCGGCCACACCGCGCGCATGCCCGATTACTGGGAACTCATTTCGCCCAACATGGGGCCGATGGGCACGATGAACGCGTTCGCCGGCGTGCGGCCGGAGAAGACGACCCAGCTGGATGTCGGCGGGCAGTACCGCGGCAAGCGCGTGGACGCCTGGGTGTCGGCCTATGCCGGGCGCATCGATGATTTCATCCTGTTCCGTTACCAGGCCGGCGGCATGATGGGCATGACCAGCATGGCGTCCAACGTGGATGCACGCATCCATGGTGCGGAGGCCGGCTTCGACCTGCGGCCGGCCACCGACTGGTCGGTGGGGGGCAGCCTGGCATGGGCGTGGGGTGCCAACACCACGGCCGGCACGCCGTTGCCGCAGATGACGCCGCTGGAGGGGCGCCTGACCGCCGCCTGGGACAACGGGCAGTGGAGTGCGGGTGCGCTGCTGCGGGTCGTCGCCCGCCAGGACCGGGTGGCGATCGGGCAAGGCAACGTGGTGGGACGCGACCTGGGCCCCAGCGCCGGGTTCGCGACGCTGGCGCTCAATGCTGGCTACCGCCTCAGCGAGCGCCTGCAGCTCACCGCAGGCGTGGACAACGTGTTCGACCGCGCCTACAGCGAGCACCTGAACCTGGCCGGGAGCGCCGATTTCGGCTATCCGGCCGACCCGGTGCGCATCGCGGAGCCGGGCCGCACCCTCTGGCTGAAGCTGAATGTCACGTACTGAACGGAGCGGGTGCGATGCACGACTTCCTGTACTTTCTGGGCGCCGTCGCGTTCTGGCTGCTGGGTTGGTTCGTGGTGCTGGGCATGGCGTGGCTGTGCCGGCCGGGCGGCGATTGCCGGCCGCTGCACCTGCTGGACCGCGACGACATCCTGGCTCCATGACTCCGACGACGAGGAGAACGACGATGCAACGACGACTGTCTCTCGCCGCGCTGCTGCTGGCGGTCGGTGCCGCATTCGCCGGGACGCCCGGCGTGCGCGTGCAGGACGCCTGGGCCCGCGCCACCCCCGCGGTGGCGCCGGTGGCGGGCGGATTCCTGACCGTGGTGAACGACGGCGACCAGCCCGACACCCTGCTGCGCGTGGAAAGCGATATCGCCGAACGGGTGGAACTCCACCAGATGCGCAACGACGGCGGCGTGATGCGGATGCGCGCGCTGCCTGACGGCGTGGCAGTGCCCGCGCACGGCAGGCTGGAGCTCAAGCCCGGCGGCTACCACCTGATGCTCATCAAGCCGCGGCGCGCGCTGGCACCGGGCGACCACTTCGACGCCACGCTGGTGTTCCAGCGCGGCGGGCGGGTCACGGTGCGGTTCGACGTCCGCGCACTGGGCGCGGGCGCCTGAGGTGGCTCAGGGCGCGTGCCCCGCCGGGGCCGCGCCCTGCGGCGCATCGCCGAGGGCCTGGTTGAGCAGGGCGGCCAGGCGGGCGCCAGCCAGCTGCACGCGGGTTTCCGCGAGCGGGCGGAACCGGTCCAGGTAGGCGTGGTCCATCACGTGCTGGTCGTCGGCCGGGTACAGGCCCGCGCGGTCGATCAGCGCGCAGGAATCCTCCGCCCAGGCCAGCAGTACGCCGGTGCCTACCGGACCGACGTCCGCGGGCGACGGGGGCGTGTCGAGGGCGTCGGCATAGGCCTGCAGGTCGAGGCCGCGGCTGGCGAGGAGGTAGTAGTCCCAGACCGAGTGCAGGTTGGTGCCCATCACGCCGTCGACGTAGCTCTTGCGGGCGTAGGCTTCCGGCACGATGGACGTGCGCAGGCTGACCTGGAAGCGGTTGCCGCCGCTGTCGGGGCGGTTGCCGGCGTGCATCGGCTGGTGTTCGTCGCCGACCAGATGCACCACGAACTTCAGCGCGTCGCGGCGGGCCGCCAGCGGCTGGCTGCGGTCGCGCAGGATGGCCAGCTGGTTGGCCAGCGCGCCGGTGACGCAGTTGCCATCCGGGCAGTCGCGCGCGAGGTCGAAGCCGCAGCCGCCGCCCTTGGCGTTGATGTAGTGCCAGCGCGAGGTCGCCTTGAAGCGCTCGGGATCGGTGTTGCGCAGCTCGTCCGCCCACGAGGCGACGCCCGCCAGCGTGGGCGTGGGCTCGCCGGCCAGCAGGCGGGCGACCTCGGCTTGCGCCTTCGGATCGAGGTGGCGCTGGGCGAGTTCGCCGACCAGGGCGTGGCCCAGGGGTGCCCATGCGAGCGCGGTGGAGGTGGCGCCCAGGCAGAGCAGGGCGACGGCAAGCAGCGGGCGGAAACGGAGTCGGATGGCCATGCCGGGGAGGATACCCCGGCATGGTTGCCACCGGATGACTGGATCAGAACGAGAACACGTAGGCGACGCCGTACACCGACGGGTCGATGTTGACCGTGTTGCGGGTGCCCAGGTTCGCGCCGTTCAGCTTGACCTTGGTGTCGATGTCGATCATGCGGTAGTCGATGCGCAGCGCGCCCTTGTCGCTCAGCTGGAAATCGACGCCGACATGGCCGGCCAGGCCCCAGGAGCTCGACAGCGACAGCGAGGTGCCGGCGATCGCGCCTTCGGTCTTGGTGCTGAAGAAGCGGGTGTAGTTCACGCCGGCGCCGATGAACGGACGCACCTTGCCCTTGCCGAAGTGGTACTGCAGCGACACGGTCGGCGGCAGGTGCTTGGTGGAGCCCACCTTGCCCACGCCCACCACGTCGATGTCGTGCTGGAACGGCAGCGCGGCCAGCACTTCCACGCCCAGGTTGTCCTTGACGAAGTACTCGGCGGTGACGGTCGGACGGGCGTTGTTGCCCACATCCATCTTCAGGTCGCCCAGCGGGGTGCCGACCAGGGTGCCGTTGTTCGACTTGGGGGCGACGTTGTGGACGCCGACGCCGACGGTCCAGGTACCGGCGGACTGGGCGAGGGCGGGGCTGGCGGCCAGGGCGAGGGCGCTGGCGAGGACGAGGCGGGACAGCTGCATGGCAGGACTCCTGTTGTGGGAACGGGTTTGTTTCAGCTGAAACAAATGATCCGCCTGCCCCTCCGCGCCGGTATTGATCGGGATCAAATGGGCCCCGGCGGGCGCGCCGGGGCGATCCGGTAGAATGCGGGTTTGCCCAACCCCGTCAGGAGTCTCGTTCCATGGCCATCAAGGTCGGCATCAACGGTTTCGGTCGCATCGGGCGCTGCGTGTTCCGCGCGGCGGTGCAGAACTTCGGCGACGACATCGAGATCGTCGGCATCAACGACCTGCTGGAGCCGGA
>DASWXO010000117.1:0-4508 GCA_036405455.1 Thermomonas sp.
CTGCAGGTGGCGCTGGTGGAGGCGCGTGCGCCGACGCCGTGGCGGCGCGGCGAGCGCGACCTGCGCGTCTACGCCTTTGCGCCGGACAACGCCGCGCTGCTCCGCGACCTCGGCGTCTGGCCGGCGATCGCCGACGCCCGCGCGCAGCCCTACCGCGGCATGCGGGTCTGGGATGCCGCCGGCGGCGCGCCGTTGGCGTTCGATGCGGATGCGCTGGGGGAGCCGCAGCTGGGCTGGATCGTGGAGAACGGTCTGCTGGTGGACGCGCTCTGGCGCGCGCTGCCCGCGGCCGGCGTGCGCGTCGAGTGCCCGGCCAAGGTGGCGACCTTGGCGCAGGACGCCGCGGGCGTGCGCCTGGGGCTGGACGACGGGCGGATGCTCGAAGCGCGGCTGGCCATCGCCGCGGATGGCGGGCACTCCGCCCTGCGCGCGCTGGCCGGCATCGACGCCCCCGTGCACGAGTACCACCAGCGCGGCGTGGTGGCCTTCGTGGCCAGCGAGGCGCCGCACCGCGACACCTGCTGGCAGCGCTTCCTGCCGACCGGCCCGGTCGCGCTGCTGCCGTTCGCCGCGGACGGCGATGCCGCCTTGGACGGACATCTGGGATCCATCGTGTGGACCCTGCCGGACGCGGAGGCGCAGCGCCTGCTGGACGCGCCGCCCGCGCAGTTCGAGCGCGAGCTGTCGGCCGCCTTCGGCGGCGAGCTGGGCGACATCACCCTGCAGTCGGCGCGCGCCGCGTTCCCGTTGCGCCGCCAGCTGGCGGCCAAGCAGGTCGCTGGCCGGGTGTTGCTGGCCGGCGACGCCGCGCACGTCATGCACCCGCTGGCGGGACAGGGCGTGAACCACGGCCTGCGCGACGTGTCCGCACTGCGGACGATGCTGCGCGACGCCCGCGCGAACGGCGGCGACATCGCGTCGCCGGCCCGGCTGGCGCGCTGGGCGCGCGCGCGGCGCAGCGACAACGCCGTCGGCGCGTATGCGTTCGAGACGATCAACCGCGCCTTCAGCAACGACGCCCTGCTGCCGACGCTGCTGCGCGGCCACGTGCTGGGCATGGCCGGGCGCCTGCCGCCGCTGGTGCGCGCCTTGTGGCGGCACGCCGCGGGCGCCTGAGCGCCCGCAGCGGCACGTCGGACATGGCGTGCGTGCCCACGGACGAGGCGCTTACGACCCCGGGGTGCGTGGCGTCGCGAAGACCGTGATTTCCTCGCGGTCGTGGTAGAGCTGCTTGGCGCGGATGGACAGCGGCCGTCCCGCCTGCTCGGCGAACTGCGCCAGGCACAGCTCCGTTTCCTGCCAGCGCTTCTTCATCGGCAACTTGAGGTTGAAGATCGCGTGGCGGCACCAGCCCTCGCGGAACCAGGTGGCCATCCGCTCGGCCACCCGCCGCGGTTGCTCCACCATGTCGCAGACCATCCAGTCCAGCGGGTGTGGCGGTTGCCAGGAGAAGCCGTCGGCACGGAGGTGCTGCACCATGCCGGTGTCCAGCACGTGCTGGCGCAGCGGGCCGTTGTCGATGGCGGTCACCCGCAGGCGGTGCCGGGTCAGCACCCAGGTCCAGCCGCCGGGCGCGGCGCCCAGATCGGCGGCCACCATGCCTTCCTTCAGCAGGCGCGCGCGCTCCTCGTCGGTGAGCAGCACCAGCAGTGCCTCCTCCAGCTTCAGCGCGGAGCGCGACGGGGCGTCCTTGTGCATCCGCAGCCGCGGCACGCCGAGCGGCCACGGCGCGCTGTCGGCGGGCAGGCTGGTGGCGAGGAACGCGTGGTCGCCGGCCACGAAGAACACGTGCAGGCGCGGCAGGCGGGGGTTGTCCTGCGCGCTCAGCAGGCCGGCCTTGCGCAGCGCCGGGCGCAACGCGTTGCCGAGGCTGCGTGCCAGCCCCGCCAGCGGCTTACCGGCATCGCTGTCGGGATGTTCCATCACCAGCTCGCCGTACAGCGGGGCCTGGCTGGCGGTGCGGGCCGCCGGCAGCGCCGCCAGCATCGGCGCGATGCGGTCGGTGGGGTCCAGGCCACGCAGTTCGGCGACCAGCCGCAGCTTCTGCCGCGCGAACACCAGCGTCGAGAAGGGCAATGCGCGGTTGAGTGCGTCCGCGTCATCGCAGGCGAACACCACGTAGCCGCTGTCGCGCTCCGTGCGTGCGTAGCCCGCAATGCCGGCGCGCCCGGCGCGGTCGGTCAGTTCGCCGGCCAGTTCCGGCTCGAAGCCCTGGCGGCAGTAGCCCAGCAACCCGTCAATAATTCGGCCCGCCCAGTTCGCCGTACGCCTTCAGGACCGCGCAGGCGGCGTCGCGCTGCACGTCGCGCACGACCTCGATGCCGCGCCTGGTGAGTTCGCCCGCCCAGTCGGCCGGCAGCGGACCTTCGTCGAATTCGGTCAGCGCCATCACGTCCTCGGCGCGTGCGCCGATCAGCAGGCGGTCGATCCCGGCCCACATCGTGGCGCCATAGCACTGGCAGCAGGGCTGCGCCGAGGTGGCCAGGACCACCGGGCCGCCCAGGGCGTTCAGGCGGAACTGCTGCAGGCGCTGCTGCGCCAGCATGTAGGCCATCATCTCGGCGTGCGCCACCGAGCAGCTCTGGCGCACCACGCGGTTCACGCCCACCGCCACCAGCTGGTGCTGCGGGCTGAACACCGCGGCCCCGAACGGACCGCCGCTCTGGCGCTCCACGTTGTGGCGCGACAGCTCGATGGCGAACGCCACCTTGGCGTCGTCGGTGGTGAAGTCGCGACCCGCGACGTCGAGTTCCATCACCCAGACGGGCAGGGTGAGGTGCAGCTGCGCGGGCAGGGGCATCGGCACCGGTCAGCCCTTCTGCGACCAGGTGTCGCGCAGGGTCACGCTGCGGTTGAACACCGGCTTGCCCGGCGCGTGGTCGTAGCGGTCCGCCACGAAGTAGCCGAGGCGTTCGAACTGGAAGCCCTGTTCCGGTGCGGCTTGCGCCGCGGCCGGTTCCACGTAGCCGGTAACGACGCGGCGGGACTCCGGGTTCAGGTAGTCGCGGTAGGTCTTGCCGTCCTCGTCGGTGTCCGGATTGGGCACCGTGAACAGGCGGTCGTACAGGCGCACTTCCGCGGCCACCGCGTGCGTCGCGCTGACCCAGTGGATGGTGCCCTTCACCTTGCGGTTCGAGCCGGCCATGCCGGGACGCGAGTCGGGGTCCAGCGTGCAGCGCAGTTCCACGATGCGGCCGGCCTCGTCCTTCACGACTTCGTCGCAGCGCATGATGCCGGCGCCCCGCAGGCGCACGTCGCCGCCCACGGTCAGGCGCTTGAAGCCCGGCGGCGGCACTTCCTCGAAGTCCTCGCGTTCGATCCACAGCTCGCGCGAGAACGGGATGCCACGCTCGCCCTGCGCCGCGTCCTTCGGGTGGTTGGAAAAAGTCAGCGTTTCATCAAAGCCGGCATCGAGGTTGGTCAGCACGACCTTCAGCGGGTCGATCACCGCCATCCGGCGCGGCGCGTGCGCATCCAGGTCGTCGCGCAGCGCGCCCTCGAGGATGGAAATGTCCAGCAGCGAGTTCTGCTTGCTGATGCCCACGCGCTCCACCATCAGCTTCAACGCCGACGGCGTGTAGCCGCGGCGTCGGATGCCCTGCAGGGTGGGCATCCGCGGGTCGTCCCAGCCGTCCACCAGCTTGTCTTCCACCATCGCCAGCAGCTTGCGCTTGCTCATCACGAGGTAGTTGAAGTTCAGGCGCGAGAACTCGATCTGGCGCGGCTTGCCGGCTTCCTTCGGCAGGCCCTTGGCCAACAGCGGCTCCAGCAGCTCGGGGTTGCCGGCCAGGTCCACCTTGTCCACGCACCAGTCGTACAGCGGGCGGTGGTCCTCGAACTCCAGCGTGCACAGCGAGTGGGTGATGCCTTCGATCGCATCGCTCAGCGAGTGCGCGTAGTCGTACATCGGGTAGATCGGCCACGCGTTGCCGGTGTTCTGGTGTTCGACGTGCTTGATCCGGTACAGCGCCGGGTCGCGCAGGTTGATGTTGCCGCTGGCCATGTCGATCTTCGCGCGCAGGGTGCGCGCGCCGTCCGGGAACTCGCCCGCGCGCATGCGGCGGAACAGGTTCAGGTTCTCCTCGACGCTGCGCTCGCGGTACGGCGAGTGGCGGCCCGGCTCGGTCAGCGTGCCGCGGTACGCGCGCACTTCCTCGGCGCTGAGGTCGCAGACGAACGCGTCGCCCTGCCGGATCAGCTTCTCCGCCGCCAGGTAGAACACGTCGAAGTAGTCGGACGCGTGGCGCAGGCTCTGCCACTCGAAGCCCAGCCAGCGCACGTCGTCCTGGATGGCGCGCACGTACTCGGGGTCTTCCTTGGCCGGGTTGGTGTCGTCCAGGCGCAGGTTGCAGGCGCCGCCGAACTCAGCGGCGACGCCGAAGTCCAGGCAGATCGCCTTGGCGTGGCCGATGTGCAGGTAGCCGTTGGGCTCCGGCGGGAAGCGGGTCCGGATGGCGGCGTGCTTGCCGCTGGCCAGGTCGTCGCGGACGATCTGGCGGATGAAGTCG
>DASWXO010000118.1:0-2588 GCA_036405455.1 Thermomonas sp.
CAGGTTGAATTCGCGGTCCATCAGCCGCTCGCCGCGGCCCTGCGGCGCAGGGCGGCCGCGCTCGCCGGCACTGGGCCCGACGTAGCGGGCGCGGATCATCGGCGACAGTCCCACCGAGGGATAGTCCAGCCGCGCGAGCACAGCGCTGAAGGTGGCGCGCTGGTCCGGCTGCACGTTGATGACGAAGCGGTTGGGCGCATCGCCGCGCACCGTGGCCTGCCACTGCTCCCACACGTCGGTGCGCACCAGCAGGAGCAGCAGCAGCGCCATCAGGCTGGTGCCCAGCGCCACCACCTGCGCGATGGTCAGCCGCCGCCGCCGCGAAAGATTGAGCAGGGCGTAGCGCACGATGCCGCTGCCGGCGCGCCCAGCGCGCGCCACCAGCGCCGCCAGTGCCCAGCCGGCGACGCCCAGCACGGCGGCGGTGACCAGCAGGCCGCCCAGCAGGATGGCGCCGGTGGTGGCGTTGCCGGCGGCCTGCCAGAACAGCGCCAGCAGGCCGCCCAGCGCCAGCGAGAACAGCAGCAGCGCCGGCGGCGAGGGCGTGCGCAGGTCGCTGCGCAGCACCGCCAGCGCGCTGACCCGGCGCAGCGCCAGCAGCGGCGGCAGGGCGAAGGTGGCGAGGATCCACAGCCCCACCAGCGCACCCTTGAGCAGCGGCCAGGCGGTGGCCGGCGGCAGCGCGGTGCCCAGCTCGCGCGCGATCCACACGCCCGCCAGCTGTTGCAGCACCGTCGCCGCCAGCAGCGCCAACGCGATCGCCACGCTGCCCAGGATCGCCAGCTGGCCGATGTACAGGCCGACGATGGCGCGCTGGCCGGCGCCGAGCGCGCGCAAGGTGGCGGCAATCGCGCGATGGCGCTCGGCGTGCTGGCGCGCGGCCATGCCGATCGCCACCGCCGCCAGCGCCGCGGTCAGCAACAGTGAGACCGACAGGAAGCGCTGCGCGCGCTCCAGCGCGTTGCGCAGCTGCGGGCTGAGGTCGTCGCCGGTTTCCACCCGCGCACCGGGGCTGCGGTCGGCCTCGCGCGCCTTCACCCACGGCGCGATGGCCGCCGGCGGGCCGGCCACCGCCACCCGCCACGAGGCGCGGGCGCCGGGGCCGAGCAGGCCGCCGGCCTCCACCTCGGCCAGCGGCAGGATCGCGCGCGGGCCCAGCTCCACGCCGCCGATCGGACGATCCGGTTCTTCCATCACGATGCCGGCCAGCCGCAGCGGCCGGCCGCCGACTTCGACCGTCGCGCCCAATTTGGCCTGCAGGCGCGCCGCGCCGCTTTCGCTCAGCCACAGCGTGCCGGCCGCCGGTCGCGGCAGCCGCTGCACGCCGCGCTCGGTGCGCACGGTGTATGGCCCCAGCAGCGGCGCATCGCCGGCCAGCGCCTTCAGCGTGCCCAGCTGCGGCGCGCCGCCCTGCAGGCCGACCATGCTGGCCAGCTCCACGCTGCGATAGCTGCGCAGGCCCAGCCGGCGCGCGTCGCGCAGCGCGGCGTCGACCGCGCGGTTGTCGCTGCTGAAGGCGGCATCGCCGCCGACCAGCCGGCGGCTCTGCGCGGTCAGTGCATCGGTGGTGCGCTGGGCGATGCTGCCCACGCCCGCCAGTGCGAGCACCGCCACGAACAGCGCTGCCAGCAGCACCCCGAATTCGCCGTTGCGCCAGCCCGACCAGGCCTGGCGCGCGGCCATCCGCGCCAGCCGGCTCACGGCAGCAGCCGCCCGGCGTCCAGCCGCAGCTGGCGGTCGCAGCGCGCGGCCAGGCGTTCATCGTGCGTCACCACCACCACCGTGGTGGCGCGGGCGTCGTCCATGCCGAACAGCAGGTCCTCGATGGCCAGACCGGTCTTGCGGTCCAGGTTGCCGGTGGGCTCGTCCGCGAACAGGATCCGCGGCCGGGTGGCGAATGCGCGGGCGATTGCCACGCGCTGCTGTTCGCCGCCGGACAGCTGGCGCGGCAGGTGATGCAGGCGCTGGCCCAGGCCCACCTTTTCCAGCAGCGCGCGCGCCGCCGCGCCGCCGCTCTCGCCGCGCAGTTCCAGCGGCAGCGCCACGTTGTCGAGCGCGCTCATCGCCGGCATCAGCTGGAAGTTCTGGAACACGAAGCCGACCGCGCGTGCGCGCAGCGCGGCGCGGGTGTCCTCGCTGGTGGCGTGGATGGGCTGGCCGTCCAGCCACACCTCCCCGCGGCTGGGCAGGTCCAGCCCGGCCAGCAGCGACAGCAGGGTGGTCTTGCCGGAGCCGGACTCGCCGACGATGGCGACGCGCTCGCCGGCGGCGATGTCCAGGCTGATCGCATCGAGGATAGTCAGCGCGCCGTCCGGCAGCGCCACGGTCTTGCCGACGTCGCGCGCACGCAGGCTGCCCGGTCCGGGCGTGCTAGCGTTTGCGGCAACCGGAACAGGAGTGGGCGCGATGGTGTCGGCGGTGCGGTCGTGGGTGCTGGGCGTGTGCGTCATGCTGGCGATGCTAGCCGCATCCGGGGCCGATGCACGTGAGCGGAAAGTACTGGTCATGGGCGACTCGCTGTCGGCCGCCTACGGGCTGCGCCCGGAGCAGGGCTGGGTGGCGCTGGCCGATGCGAAGTCGACGCGCTA
>DASWXO010000119.1:0-3712 GCA_036405455.1 Thermomonas sp.
GCCGAGCCCAGGGCTTTGACGAAACGCACCGAGCTGCCGCTGTAGCCGCAGGCCTGGTAGAACGCGTGCGCCTCGGTGCGCTGCGCGCCCGAGGTCAGCTCGATGCGCGCGGCGCCGCCGGCGCGGGCGCGGCGCTCGGCCTCCTTCAGCAGGTGGCGGCCGATGCCCATGCCCTGCGCGCTGGTGGTCACGACCAGTGCGGTCACGCGGCAGGTGGTGGTGCCCAGCGGCAGGTAATACATGAAGTCCAGCGCCACCAACCCGCATACCGCGCCGTTGCGGCGCGCCAGCACCAGTGCCTGACGGTCGTTCGCAAGGATCGCGCTGACCCGCTCGGAAGCGTCGACGAGGTCGCAGGGATAGCCCAGTTCTGCCAGCAGGTGCGCGACGTCGTCGGCATCGGCCGGCACCGCGTTGCGCAGATCGACGTCCAGGGCATGGTGGCCGGGGGAGAATGCGTGGCTCATGCGCGGACTGCTCCTTGGTTCTAGCGGGTGCCGTAGACCACCACGGTCTTGCCGCGGGCGTGCAACTTGCCGTCGGCCTGCAGCTTCTTCAGCACGCGACCGGCCATCTCGCGCGAGCAGCCCACCAGCCGCGCCAGCTCCTGCCGCGACACGCGCAGCTGGGTACCCAGCGGATGGGTCATCGCCTCGGGCTCGCGCGACAGGTCGAACAGGGTGCGATAGATGCGGTCGGTGACGTCAAGGAAGGCCAGCCGGCCTGCCTTGCGGCTGGTGTCGAGCAGGCGCTGGCTGATCTGCGCGCCGATCGAATACAGCAGCCGGGTGGCGTCGTTGGCCTGCGCCGCCAGCAGCGCCTGCAGGCGCTCGTAGCTGATCTCCGCCAGCTCGCAGGGGGTGCGCGTGCGCAGCGCCACAAACCGCTGTTCGGTCTCCACGAACAGGCCCATTTCGCCGACGAATTCGCCCGGCCCCACGTAGCCCAGCACCAGCTCCCGGTCATCATCCTCGCGGGTGGTGATGCTCACCGAGCCGGAGATGATGTAGTAGAGCGTGCTCGCGGGATCGCCCGGATGGAACACCTCCGTGCGCGCCGGGTACTTGCGCCGATGGCAGCTGGCAATGAAGCGCTCGATCGTCTCGACGTCGGCGCCAAGCGGGTTGAATGCGCGCGGCATGGCGGTCTTGGGGGCTTTGCTGCTCATTCAGGCGGACATTCTGGAATAGCCAAGCTTAGGCCGAACCGTGACGGCGGGCAAACTATGGAGCCGCTTCGGGGCTGCCGTCCGCCGGGCCACGCGGGCGCGCCTGCACGCGCCGTTGCGCGCTTTGCCGCATAATCGCCGCCCTGTCCCCGTTCCCGCCGGATGCAAATGCCGTGGTCAAACCGCTGCCGCGCCTGAAGCTGCAAGGCTTCAACAACCTCACCAAGTCGCTCAGCTTCAACATCTACGACGTCTGCTATGCGGCGTCGGAAGACGAGCGCAGGCGCTACATCGAGTACATCGACGAGGAATACAACGCCGACCGCCTCACCCAGATCCTCACCGACGTGGCGGAGATCATCGGCGCGAACATCCTGAACATCGCCCGCCAGGACTACGACCCGCAGGGTGCTTCGGTGACGATCCTGATCTCCGAGCAGCCGGTCATCGACAAGGCCGACGCCAAGGGCGTGATCTCCGACGCGGTGGTCGCGCACCTCGACAAGTCGCACATCACGGTGCACACCTATCCGGAAACCCACCCGGACAACGGCATCGCGACGTTCCGCGCGGACATCGACGTGTCCACCTGCGGCGTGATCTCGCCGCTGAAGGCGCTGAACTACCTGATCGAGTCGTTGGAATCCGACATCGTGGTGATGGACTACCGCGTGCGCGGCTTCACCCGCGACGTGAAGGGCCGCAAGCACTTCATCGACCACAAGATCAATTCGATCCAGGACTACCTGGCGAAGAACGTGCGTTCCCGGTACGAGATGCTCGACGTCAACGTCTACCAGGAGAACATGTTCCACACCAAGATGCATCTGAAGGACTTCGACCTCGACCAGTACCTGTTCGAGGAGAAGGCGCGCAACCTGTCCTTCAAGGAGCGCATGAAGATCGAGGCGCGGCTGAAGCGCGAGATCGAAGAGCTCTACCACGGGCGCAACCTGGTCGACTGAGGTCGACGCCCCGCGGTCTTCCGAAACGCCGGCGCAAGCCGGCGTTTCCGTGTCCGGCCCCGGTCAGCCGACGCCGGGCCGCGCGGACATGCCCAGCGCGCCGGCGACCAGTTGCATCGCCTCCTCGTCGCGCTCGTGGGTGATCCAGCCGGCCAGCGTGGCCTCGCCGGTCTCCACCGTCCACAGGCTGTAATGCTGCTCGCGCAGCTGCACGAACGCGGCTTGCAGCAGCGCGCTGGTGTCGGGCGCCTCCTGCGCATCGTCGTCGATGCCCCAATCGATGCGCTGGCGCCAGCGCGAGGCCAGTTCGTCCAGCGCCTCCATCAGGCCCGCCGCGTCCTCCTCGCCCACGTGGAAGCCGGCCTTCCAGTCGATGGTGTCGCGCAGCAGCAACGCCGGGTCGGCGCCTTCGCCTGCTTCCTCCAGCGCGGCGCGGAACGCGGCGAACTGCTGCAGCGCCGCATCCTCGTCGTCCGGATTCACCAGCAGCAGGAACTGCCACGCCACCACGTCCAGCGCATCCTCGTCGTCCGCCTCGATGCGGCGGGGAAAGGCATGGCTGAAGGTGTCGTCGGGATCGTATTCGTGGCTGGCCATCGGGCGGGTCCTGTTCTGCGCGCAGGTGCGCAGGATACGGCCGTGCCGGCGCCCGCTGCCCGCGAGTCCGTAGAATGCAGCCCTTTCCGATCCGGCCCCGTGGCCCGGGACGTGCCATGGCCGCCAACGCCACCATCTACAAGATCGAGTTGCAGGTCACCGACCTGGATCGCCACTACTACGCCAGCCATGCGCTCACCCTGGCCCGGCACCCGTCGGAGACCGAGATCCGCCTACTGGTGCGGCTGCTGGCCTTCGCGCTGCATGCCGACGAGCGCCTGGAGTTCGGTCGCGGGCTCAGCGACGAGGACGAGCCGGCGCTGTGGCGACGCGACTACACCGGCGACATCCTGCAGTGGATCGAGCTGGGGCAGCCGGACGAGGCGCGCCTGCGCAAGGCGAGCGGGCGCGCGGCGCAGGTGGTGGTGGTCGGCTACGGCGGCCAGGCCGCCGAGGCGTGGTGGAAGCGCAATGCGTCCACACTGTCCCGGCTGCGCAACCTCACCGTGATGGAGCTGGACGATGCCGCCGTTGCGCAGGCCGTCGAGCTGCTGGAGCGCGGCATGCGCGTGACCGCGATGATCCAGGACGGCGAGCTGCAGCTGATGGACGAGGCGCGCAGCGTGTCACTGCGCCCGCGCCTGCGGATGGTGGACGGGGCGCTGCTGCCCGAGGAGTGAGGGGCGCGCGCGGCCTGCGCCGCGGCGGCTCAGAGCCGGTAGGCCACGGCCTTCATCAGCTTCGACATCATCGCCATCGCCGTGGGAATCGGTTGCGGCAGGACGCGCGCGCCGGCCGCCAGCGCGTTGTCGGCGTGGCGGGCTTCGTCGTCCTTCATCACCGACAGGATCGCGCGGCTGCGCGCATCCGCCGGCGGCAGGGTTTGCAGGTGCTCTTCCAGGTGCGCTTCGACCTGGCGTTCGGTTTCCACCACGAAGCCCAGGTTCCAGCCGTCGCCGCGCAGCCCCGCGGCCGCGCCGAT
>DASWXO010000120.1:0-2627 GCA_036405455.1 Thermomonas sp.
TCCACCTTCTTGCCGACGATCATCATCATGTCGGCGAATTCGTCGATGAACACGACGATGAAGGGCAGCGGCTCCAGTGTCGGCGGCGCCTCGTCCATGCCCGGGGTGGGCTTGAACAGCGGGTCCAGCAGCGGCTGGCCGGCGTCGGCGGCGTCCTTCACCTTCTTGTTGAACCCGGCCAGGTTGCGCACGCCCACCGCGCTCATCAGCTTGTAGCGGCGCTCCATCTCCGCGACGCACCAGCGCAGGCCGTTGGCGGCCTCCTTCATGTCGGTGACCACCGGTGCCAGCAGGTGCGGGATGCCCTGGTAGACCGACAGCTCCAGCATCTTCGGGTCGATCATCAGCATCCGCACGTCCTTGGCGGAGGCCTTGTAGAGCAGCGACAGCACCATCGCGTTGACCGCCACCGACTTGCCGGAGCCGGTGGTGCCGGCCACCAGCAGGTGCGGCATGCGCGCCAGGTCGGCCACGATGGGCTTTCCGGCGATGTCCTTGCCCAGCGCCAGCGTCAGCGGACTGCCGGCCTTGTCGTATTCCTTCGACCGCAGCAGCTCGCTGAGGTAGATCATCTCGCGGTGGGTGTTCGGCGTTTCCAGGCCGATGACCGACTTGCCCGGGATCACGTCCACCACGCGCACCGACTTCACCGACAGGCCGCGGGCGATGTCCTTGTCCAGCGAGGAAATCTGGCTGACCTTCACGCCCGGCGCCGGCTGCACCTCGAAGCGGGTGATCACCGGGCCCGGATAGGCGCCGACCACCTCGGCGTCGATGCGGAAGTCCTTGAGCTTGAATTCGATCTGCCGCGACAGCGTTTCCAGCGTCTGCGCGTCGTAGCCCTTGGGCTGCGGCTTGGGGTCGTCCAGCAGCGCCAGCGGCGGGATGCCGGTGCCGTCGTCGGCGTGGAACAGCGGGATCTGCTGCTCGCGCTTGGCGCGCTCGCTCTTCTCCACCGTCGGCGCGGCGGGCGGTTCGATCTTGACCTTCTCGCGGCGCAGGCGGATCTCGCTGTCGGCCTTGCGGGCGACCTCGCGCTCCTCGCGCAGCGCGCGCGCCTCGCTCCATTCGCTGGCCTGCTTCACGCCCTGGCGGGCGCCGCGGTCCAGCAGGCCCGGCAACGCCAGCACCCAGGCGCCGAGGCGGTCCATCACCGCCAGCCACGACAGCCCGGTGGCCAGCGTGACCGAGACCAGCAGCAGCGTGATCAGGAACAGGTTGCCGCCGAGCGGGCCGAAGCCGCGCAGCAAGGAGCGGCCGGTCAGCTGGCCGAGGATGCCGCCGCTGCCGGCGGAGAAATCGTTGCCGCCGCCGATCCGCAGGTACAGCAGGCCGCAGGCGGCGACCAGGAAGCCGACGATGCCCACCAGTCGCAGCGCCGGCCCGAGGTCGGCCTCGCCGTCACCGTCGCTGTCCATGCCGAACAGGGCGATCCACGCGATCGCGCCCAGCACCAGCGGCAGCAGGAAGGCCACGTAGCCGCACAGGAACAGCAGGAAGCTGGCGATCCACGCGCCGACGGCGCCGCCCACGTTGTGGAGCGGCGCCAGCAGGCTGGAATCACGGTCGAAGCCGGGATCGGCCGGGGAATAAGTGAACAGGCAGGCCAGCAGGTACAGCAGCAGCGGCGCGATCACGATGAGGGCGAGATCGCGCCACAGGCGTTGCCGGCGCGGGTTGGCGTCCGTGCGGCCGCCACCCGTCTTCGCTGCCGCTTTGCGGCCGGATTTGCCGACCTCGGACGCCGCTCTCGCCACCTGCGATCAGACCTCAGGAAATCCCCATAGGCCTTTGATAATACGTCAAAGATCCATGCCCCGCAGCGCCGGGTGCACGATCTGCCCGCCGTCCACGTTGATGCCCTTCGCCAGCGCCGCGTCGCTGCGCCAGCCGGCGTCGGAGGCCAAGCGGTTCACCCACGGCAGGATCGCCGCGCAGATCGCCTGCGAGCTGGTCTGCGGCACGGCGCCCGGCATGTTGGTGACGCAGAAGTGGGTCACGCCCTCTTCGACGTAGGTCGGCTCCTTCCAGGTGGTCGGGCGCGAGGTCTCGAAGCAGCCGCCCTGGTCGATGGCGATGTCCACCACCACGCTGCCCGGCTCCATGCCCTTCAGCATGTCGCGGGTCATCACGTGCGGGGCCTTGGCGCCCGTCACCAGCACCGCGCCGATCACCAGGTCGGCCGAGGCCACCTCGCGCGCCACCACGTCGTGGTACGGGTACAGCGCGGTCACGTTGTTGCCCAGGCGCATCATTTCCTCCTGGCGGTCGGTGCGCATCTCGAACACCGTGACGTTGGCGCCCGAGGCAGCGGCCAGCGCGGCGGACGCGCCGCCGGCCTTGCCCGCGCCGAACACCACCACCTTGCCGCGCTCGGTCGCCGCCAGGCCGCCCAGCAGCTTGCCCTTGCCGCCTTCCGGCTGGTGCAGCAGGTGGGTACCGACCTGCACGCCGATCTTGCCGGCGATCACCGACATCGGCGCCAGCAGCGGCAGGTCGCCATTGGCCAGTTCCACCGTCTCGAACGCGACGCCGGTCAGGCCGATCTCCAGCAGGCGCTTCGTCAACGCCGGCTCGGCGGCCAGGTGCAGGTAGCAGAACAGCAGGTGATCCTTGCGCAGCAGGGC
>DASWXO010000121.1:0-2009 GCA_036405455.1 Thermomonas sp.
CGGCGGGGGCGGCGGTCGCCGTGCTCGTCGGGGCGGGCGGTGCGGTCACCGGCGCGGAGGTCGGCGTGCCGACCTTGCCGGCCGGCAGCGCCACCGCCAGGCGGCGCGTCATTGGCGGGTAGCAGATGCCGTCGGTCTGGCAGCCCTGCAGGCCCAGCACGAGGGTGGTGCGGGTGGCCGCGGTGGCCGTGCGGGTGACCGGCAGCGGGATCTCGACTTCGTCGAAGTAGACCGCGACGTCGCCGAAGTGCTCGTCGCGGTGCGGGGTGGCCCGCGGCAGCGCGGCCGGCGGCGGCAGCGCGGTGGACAGGCCGCGCTCGGCCAGGGCCACCGTCAGCTTGTCGCGGTAGAGGTAGTAGCCGCGGGCCGGGGTCAGCCGCAGCAGCAGGGTGTTGCCGTCCAGCGCGATCAGCTCGCTGGTGAAGGCCTGCTCGGCCGGCAGCGGTGCGGCGTCCACCGACCCCGCGTCCGCCCCGCCCAGCCCGAACAGTCCGCCGCCCTGGCGCCCGGGCAGGAAGCCCGTGTCGGCGCCGCCCGCGGCCGGCGGCAGCGCCACGGTCAGGGTGCGGGTCTGCGGCGGGTAGCACACGCCGGCATCGGCGCAGCCCTGGTACTTCACCGTCAGCGCCACGCCGGCGGCGTCGGCGGCCGGCATGCCGCGGACCACGCCCACCAGCTGCTGGCGGTAGGTCTCCACGTCGCCGAAGAACTCGTCGCGGTGCTTGTCGCCGGCCGGCAACGCCAGCGTCGGGTTGGCGAAGGCGGCACTGGTCTTCACCGAGGTGCGGTGCCGGTACAGGTAGTAGCCGTCGGCGATCTTCCAGCGCACCTCGATGCGGTCGCGCGCCGTGGCCTGTGCCGACAGCACGAAGACCTGGTCGACCGGGGGCAGCTCGACGTCGGCGGCGGCGGCCGGCAGGGCGGCCAACAGGCCAGCGATCAGGGCCTGCGCGGCCAGCCAGCGGCGCAGGCGAAGGGTCAATCCGGTCATCGGGTCATTCTACTGGACGGGTCGATGCGACCACCCACTGCAGGTACGCAGGCAGGCCGGCCGCGGATTCGACCGCCACCAGCGCCGGCAGTTCATACGGATGCAGCGTGCGCAGTCGTGCCTCCAGCGCGGGGTAGCGGTCGCGGCTGGTCTTGATGAGCAGCAGCACTTCGTCCGCGCGCTCCACCGCGTCCTGCCAGCGGTACACCGAGCGCAGGGCCGGCAGGAGGTTCACGCAGGCGGCCAGGCGTTCGCCGACCAGGGCCTCCGCCAGGCGTTCGGCGCTGGCGGCATCGGGGCAGGTGGAAAAGCACAGCAGGGCGGTGTCCATGCCCGATAGCCTAGAGGCCTTGCTCGCGTGGTGCCGCCCCGGGGCCGGACGATTCCGGCCCGGGATGCCCTCCGCCCCCTTGAAAGCCCCGCGGACCGCCCCATCTCCCGGGCATCCCGGTTGCGGGATTCGCTTGTCCCGTACCTTGGCACCCGGCGACGCCGAGTGCTAAAATTTCCGGGTTTTCTCCACACAATCAACCATTTGCAGAGGTTGCACATGTCCAACATCAAGCCGCTGTACGACCGCGTGGTCATCAAGCGCATGGAAGAAGAGAAGCTGTCCGCCGGCGGGATCGTGATCCCCGACAGCGCCACCGAGAAGCCGATCAAGGGCGAAGTCGTTGCCGTGGGCACCGGCAAGGTGCTGGACAACGGCCAGGTCCGCGCCCCGCAGGTGAAGGTGGGCGACAAGGTGCTGTTCGGCAAGTACAGCGGCACGGAAGTGAAGCTGGACGGCGCCGAGCTGCTGGTGGTCAAGGAAGACGACCTGTTCGCGATCCTCGGCTGATCGCGCGTCGCTTCCCCCTAATCCAAACGATCCAAGACTGAGGTAATCGCAATGGCTGCCAAGGATATCCGTTTCGGCGAAGACGCCCGCGTGCGCATGGTGCGCGGCGTGAACGTGCTCGCCAATGCCGTCAAGGCCACCCTGGGCCCGAAGGGCCGCAACGTCGTGCTGCAGAAG
>DASWXO010000122.1:0-6940 GCA_036405455.1 Thermomonas sp.
GAGCACGACAACTTCACCGAGGCCAACCCGCTGGTGACGCCGTCGCACATCAAGCCGGTGTGGTACTTCACCCCGTACTACGCGATGCTGCGCGTGGTGCCCTCGTTCTTCGGCATCAAGCTGTGGGGCGTGCTGGTGATGTTCGGCGCGATCGTCTGCCTGTTCCTGGTGCCGTGGCTCGACAAGTCGCCGGTCAAGTCGTACCGCTACCGCGGCCCGCTGAGCTGGGCGATGCTGCTGATGTTCGCGGTCTGCTTCCTGTGGCTGGCCAAGATCGGCGCCGGCCCGGGCACGGATCCCGTCGAGGCCATCATCGGCCGCGTGCTGACCTTCCTCTACTTCGCTTTCTTCATCACCATGCCGGTCTGGTCCAAGCTGGACAAGACCAAGCCGGTGCCGGAACGGGTGACGATGCATGACTAAGAACTTCCTGTCCCGCGCGGCCCTCTTCGCCGCCGGCCTCCTGCTGAGCACCGTGGCCCTGGCGAGCGAGGGCGGCAACCTGCAGCAGTCGGGCACCGACCTCAACGACAAGGCTTCGCTGCAACGCGGCGCGGCCCTGTTCATGAACTACTGCAGCGGCTGCCACTCGCTCAAGTACGTGCGCTACGCGCGCATCGGCGAGGATCTGGGCCTGACCGAAGACCAGGTGATGCAGAGCCTGAACTTCACCGGCGGCAAGATTGGCGACCACGTCATCTCCTCGATGACCCCGGCGATGGGCGTGGCCGCGTTCGGCAAGGCGCCGCCGGACCTCAGCCTGGTCGCCCGCGTGCGCGGCAGCGACTGGATCTACACCTACCTGAAGTCCTTCTACGCCGACGAGAGCCGGCCGGTGGGCTGGAACAATACCCTGTTCGCCAACGCCTCCATGCCGAACCCGCTGTGGGAACTGCAGGGCGTGCAGCAGCCGGTGTACGGCAAGAAGACCGCGGCGGGCGAGATGCCGGTCGAGGGGTTCACCATCAGCCAGCCGGGCAGCCAGACCCCGCAGCAGTTCGACCGCACGGTGCGCGACATCACCGCGTTCCTCGAGTACGCGGGCGAGCCGGCCGCGCTGAAGCGCCAGAACGTCGGCGTGTGGGCGATCCTGTTCCTGGTGTTCTTCGCCTTCATCGCCTGGCTGCTGAAGCACGAGTACTGGAGAGACGTTCACTGAGAGGGCGGCTGCTGATGGCAGGGACGCCCGCCACGGGGAACGAAGCTTGACGGCCGCCCGCATCGTGCGGGCGGCGCAGGAGCGCCTGGCATCGCCCGGGCGCGGGAGTGGTCCTGATGATGGCTGTGAGTCCGCGCATGCGTAATGCCTTGACCCTGTTTTCCGCTGTCGACGATGTCCTCTGCCACCGCGTCCGCCTGGTGCTGGCCGCGAAAGGCGTCACCTACGACCTGATTCCCGTCGATCCCCAGAATCCCCCAGAGGATCTGATCGACCTCAACCCCTACCACTCGGTGCCGACCCTGGTCGAACGCGACCTGGTCCTGTACGCCGCCAGCGTGGTCAGCGAATACCTCGACGAGCGCTACCCGCATCCGCCGCTGATGCCGGTGGAGCCGCTGGCCCGCGCCCGCCTGCGCCTGGCCATGCTGCGGATCGAGCACGACTGGGTCCCGCAGGTGCAGGCGATCCAGCTGGGCAACAAGCAGCAGGCCGAAGCCGGCCGCAAGCGCCTGAAGGAACTGCTGGCGCAGGCCGTGCCGCTGTTCAAGGCCTACAAGTTCTTCCTCAACGGCGAGATGAGCCTGGCCGACTGCGCGATGGCCCCGATCATCTGGCGCCTGGACGCGCTCGAGGTGCCGCTTCCGAAGGACGGCAAGGTGATCGAGGAGTACGGCAACCGCATCTTCCGCAACCCCGGTTTCATCCGCAGCCTGACCGACCAGGAAAAGAACCTGCGCGAGATCGTGCTCTGAGATGGGAGCGCCGACGTTCCCGCCGATGACCAGCCAGCGCCCCTACATCCTGCGCGCGTTGTACGAGTGGGTGGTCGACAACGGGATGACGCCGCACGTCTTGGTGGACGCCCGCGTCCCCGGTGTCCGCGTTCCGCCGCACACGGTCAAGGACGGCCAGGTCGTCCTCAATATCGCCGAGCGCGCGGTGGCACGGCTGGAGATGGACAACGACGGCCTGCGGTTCTCCGCCCGCTTCGGGGGCGTGAGCCAGATGGTGGTCGTGCCGATGGCGGCGATCATCGCGATCTATGCCCGCGAGACCGGGCAGGGCATGGCGCTGCCGCCCGATCTTGTGGTGGATGACGAAGTGCAGGACGACGCGGCGCCGGACGGTGCAATGGCAATGGTCGAGCAGGACGCGCAGGCCCCCGATGACGTGCCCGAGCCGCCCAAGCGCGGCCCGCACCTGCGCATCGTCAAGTAAGGCCCGCGATCGGCCCGTTGCTCGTTGCCCGATCCGTCAGGTCTGCGGGAAGTTCCGGACCACGGCCTGCGCCGCGCGGGTGGGGCCGCTGAAGCTGACCAGCTTGCCGTCCAACAGGACGACGCGACCCACGTGGCGATCCACGCCATCCTCGGAATATTCGAACCGGAAGCTGCGTTCGAGGCCCAGCCATCCGCTGGCCTTGCGGCGCAAGCGCAGCCCGCTGGCATGCACCGACTGGTCCAGCCACTGCACGCCCGCGGCGTGGCAGGCATCCCGGCCGATCTCCGCGGCACGTTCCGCGGCGGCGCGGCCGGCGGTGAAGAAGAAAAAGCCGGCGGCGCCGACGATCATTAGAATGAGCAGGGTAGGCATGCGCGCACTGTGGCGGCGACCGGTCCGGTTCGCAAGCAGGCGCGGCGCCGTCCGCACAGGAGAAGCTCCATCATGATGATGAAACTGGTGTTCCCCGCGGGCGACCGGCCGCAACTGTTGCTGGGGCAGGGCGTGCATCGCATCGGCTCCGCCAGCGGCGCGGACGTGGCGCTGCCCGCGTCCGACGACGTGGCGCCGCTGCATTGCGAGTTGCAGGTCGGACCGCAGGGCGTGCAGCTGCGGGTGCCGCCGGGCCTGCGCGTGGCAGTGAACGAGCGACCGGTCGATGGGCTGATCGCCCTGCGCGCGGAGGACACCATCGGCGTGGGTGCTGCGCGCATGCGCCTGCTGCCGGTGGCGGCAGGGGACGGCGCCGCGGCCGGCGTTGCCGCGCGCGGGGAAGCCGCGGTGGGCGCCACGATGGTGCGCCCCGTCCTGCCGAAGTTCGTGCTGCGCGGCCTGTCCGGCCACCTGTTCGGCCGCACCGTGCCGCTGCAGGCCAGCGTGTGCGTCGGGCGCGCCGACGATGCCGGGCTGCGCATCCCGATGGAGGGCGTGTCGCGCCAGCATGCAAGGCTGACGCCGGCGGGCGACGAGGTGCTGGTGGAGGACCTGGGGTCCGCCAACGGCACGTGGCTCAACGGGCGTCGGGTGACCCGCGCCCAGGCCGTGCATGGGGACGAATTGCGCTTCGATACCCAGCGGTTCCAGCTGCTGGTGCCTGGCGAGCCGCTGCCGCGCGCGGCCTCCGCATCCAGCGACGGGATGGGGCGCGGGCGCGCCTGGAAGTGGGCGCTGGCGGGCGTTGCCGTCGTCGCGCTGCTGGTCTGGCTGCTGCGCTGATCGGTCAGGCCGCCGGCGGCGGCCCCAGCTTCAGCGAGAAATCGATGGCGTGGACATGCTTGGTCAGCGCGCCGATCGAAATGCAGTCCACGCCGTCCTCCGCGATGCCGCGCAGGGTGGCCATGTCCACGCCGCCGGACACCTCCAGCGGGATGCGGCCGAAGTAGGGCGCACCCTTGGCGATCCGCACGGCCTCCCGCCGGGTGTCGGCATCGAAGTCGTCGACCAGCACGCGCGTGCAGCCCGTGGCCAGCGCCTCCCGCAGTTCGTCCAGTGTCTCGACCTCCACGATCAGCGGCAGGTCCGGGTGCTCCGCGCGCGCGCGCGCGATGGCCGCGGCCACCGAGCCGAACGCGCGTACGTGGTTCTCCTTCAGCATCACCGCGTCGAACAGCGCCAACCGGTGGTTCATGCCGCCGCCCACGCGCACCGCGTACTTCTGCGCCACGCGCAGGCCGGGCAGGGTCTTGCGGGTGTCGAGAATGGCCGCGCCGGTGCCGCGCACGGCGTCCACGTAGCGGGCGGTGGTGGTGGCGGTGCCGCTGAGGGTCTGCAGGAAATTCAGCGAGGCGCGCTCGGCGCTGACCAGCGCGCGGTTGCGCCCATCCAGCGTGGCGATGACGGTGCCCTTGGCGATGCGGTCGCCTTCCGCGCAGCGCCAGTCGATGCGTACGCCGGGATCCAGCGCGCGGTGGCAGGCGTCGAACCACGGCCGGCCGGCCACCACGCAGTCTTCCTTGCACAGCAGGTAGGCGCTGTCGGGCGCGTCGTCCAGCAGGGACGCGGTGGCATCGCCGGGGCCGATGTCCTCGGCCAGCGCCGCGGCGACGTTGGCCGCGACCACCTCCGCCGGCGGCGGCGCGAAGCGCGGCGCGCTCATGCGGCCGGGAAGTCGGGCGCCTGCGCGGTGGCCAGCGCTTCCTCGACCAGCAGCACCGGGATGCCGTCGTCGATCCGGTAGGCCGTCCTGCGGTCGCGGGTCAGCAGCGCGGCGCGCAGCGGCTCCGCCTGCGGGCTGCCGTCGCCGCGCTTGACGCCGCCGCTGGCAATGGCGCGGTTGAGGGCGTCCAGCCCGGCCGGCTCCAGCACCGAGAGCGGCTGGCGGGTGGCGGGGCAGACCAGGATGTCGAGCAGCTTGCGATCCATCGGCGGAGGCAACGTATGGCGGGGCCCGTTAGAATACGTCTTTGAGCGATCGGGGATCGTGCATGTCCGCTGCCAACAACGTCGCGCCGCTGGTCGGCATCGTCATGGGATCGCGCTCCGACTGGGAGACGATGCAGCACGCCGCCGCGCGGCTGGAGGCACTCGGCGTGCCCCACGAGGTGCGCGTGGTCTCGGCGCACCGCACGCCCGACGTGCTGTTCTCCTATGCGGACACCGCCGCCGCGCGCGGCCTGCGCGCCATCATCGCCGGCGCCGGCGGCGCCGCGCACCTGCCGGGCATGCTGGCGGCCAAGACGGCGGTGCCGGTGCTGGGCGTGCCGGTGCAGAGCAAGGCGCTGAACGGCATGGATTCGCTGCTGTCGATCGTGCAGATGCCGGCCGGGATCCCGGTCGCCACCTTCGCCATCGGCAACGCCGGCGCGGCCAACGCCGCGCTGTTCGCCGCGGCAATGCTGGCCGCCGACCACCCCGCCATCGGCGAGGCGCTGGCCGCGTTCCGCGCCAAGCAGACCGAGGACGTCGTCAACAACGACGATCCGCGCACGTGAGCGCGGCGGCCCCGATGACCACCGTCGGCATCCTCGGTGGCGGGCAGCTGGCCCGCATGATGGCCTTGGCGGGTGCTCCGCTGGGCCTGCGCTTCCTCGTCCTCGATACCGTGGCTGATGCCTGCGCAGGGCAGTTCGCACCGATGGTGGTCGGCGATTACACCGATCCGGCGGCGCTGGCCGAGTTCGCCTCGCGGATCGACGTGGCGACCTTCGACTTCGAGAACGTGCCCGCCGAGTCCGCGGAATGGCTGACCGGCCGCGTGCCGGTGTTCCCCGGCCCGCGCGCGCTGGCGACGGCGCAGGACCGGCTGGCCGAGAAGACTCTGTTCCGCGAGCTCGGCATCCCGGTGCCGCCGTTCGCCGCCATCGACACCCTGGCGCAGCTGCGCGAGGCGGTGGCCACGATCGGGACGCCCTGCATCCTGAAGACGCGCCGGCTGGGCTACGACGGCAAAGGCCAATTCCGCATCAAAATGCCGGCCGACGTCGAGGCGGCTTGGGATGCGCTGGGGCCGCAGGCCGAGCGGGTCGGCCTGATCCTGGAAGGCTTCGTCGCGTTCCAGCGCGAGCTCTCCGTGGTTGCCGTACGCGGCCGTGACGGCGAATTCCGGGCGTGGCCGCTGACCGAGAACTGGCATGTGGACGGCGTGCTGTCGGCCAGCCTGGCGCCCGCGCCGGTGGACGATGCGCTGCGTGACACCGCGCTCGCCCACGCTCGCAAGCTGGCGGAGGCCCTGGACTACGTCGGCGTGTTCGCGCTGGAGCTGTTCTGCCGCGACGGCGAGCTGCTGGCCAACGAGATGGCGCCGCGCGTCCACAACTCCGGGCACTGGACCATCGAGGGCAGCGAGACCAGCCAGTTCCAGAACCACCTGCGGGCGGTGCTGGGCATGCCCTTGGGCGACACCCGCATGGTCGGCCATGCCTGCATGCTCAACTGGATCGGCGCCATGCCCGACGCCGGTCCGGTGCTGCGCGAGGCCGGCGGCCATTGGCACGATTACGGCAAGCAGCCGCGCGACGGCCGCAAGGTCGGCCACGCCACCCTGCGCGCCGACGCCGCGGCCGAGCTGGCGGCCGCGCTGCGGCGCGTTGGCGAGGCGCTGGACCGGCAGGCGCAGGTCCAGCCGGTGATCGAGCGGCTGGCCTGACGGGCCGCGCGTCGGCCGGCCGGCCGTGGCACGATGCGGCTTGGCCTTGTCCCACGCGGTGACCGTTCGATGCTCCTCCAGCCCCAGCACGTGATGCCCTACGCCATGCCTGCGTTGCTGGCGTGGGTGGTCTATCGCCGTGTCCGCGGGCACTTCGGGCCGCAGGCGTGGAAGCCGAAACGCACCGCAGCCCGGATCGTGTTGCTGGCGATCGCGGCGATGGCGCTGGTCGCCGCGGCGGTGGTCGTGCCCCATGCCGCGCTGCCGATGGCGGTCGGGTTGGCCGTGGGCCTGGTGCTGGCCTGGTTCGGGCTGCGGCACACCCATGCCGAATGGCGCGGGGGCGTGCGGACCTACCTCCCCAATCCTTGGGTAGGCGGCATCCTGACGGTGCTGCTGGTGGGGCGCCTGGCTTGGCGCTTCACGCAGGGCGGGGGGCTGCAGGGGGCCCAGCAGCAGCCCAGCGCGCTGAC
>DASWXO010000123.1:0-2411 GCA_036405455.1 Thermomonas sp.
CGTTCTTGGTCATGCTCAGGGCACTCCTTGGTATTCGACCAGGCGCAGATCGATGCCGTCCTGACCGTCTTCCCGCTGCAGGATGCGCACGGGGGTGGGGACGCCATCGGCGACCCAGAAAATGGTTTCGTCGTTGCCGCCATTGGTGCGGCTGACGCGCAAGGCACTGTAGCTCAGATCGTCCACCGTCACCGTTTCCGGCTCGGTGGATACCGAATAGGCGTACTCACGCACGCGGCCGTTGTCGACCACGCGGTAGCTCAGTTGGCGGCCCGGTGCGGCGTCGCGGATGACCGCAAGGTTCATCAGCAGCGCACTCAGGTCGCCGGTCTGCAGGGAAAGCGGAGCCCTGCGGTTCTTCTTGATGTCGCCCTGCCATTGGGCCGTGTGGTTCGCCCAGTCGTAGGTGCCGACCATCTTCTTGCCCATCAGCAGGGCGTGGCGCACCGTCGCCTGGCTGCGTGGGCGGAACAGATCGCCCTCCACGTCGAACACGGTGCTCTGTTCGATGTTCAGGCCGGCCAGTCGCGCAAAGCCGCGAGTGCCCTTCACGTTGAGGTCGATCTGCCACTGCTCCCCGCCGCGAGGCGCGACCTTCATGCTCGCGCTGCCCGCCAGCTTGCCTTCGTTGTAAGCCTGGTAACTGGCCACGAACGGCTCCAGCGCCTGCGCGGGCGCTGCCAGTCCGGCCAGGAGCAGGCCAAGGAGGGGGAGGCGGAGGTGGGAGAGCATTCGGGGGGGGCGAAGCTTAGGGATTGAAACGGTCGGCTGAATCTAGAGACAGGGGATTTAATAGCGGCTGACCATGACGGAACGCCGTATCCCCCTGTTCAGCTAACTCGCCCGCTGCCGCCAGCCGCAGGGCGGCCACCAGCAGGGCGTGCTCCCGCGGCAGCAGGCGCGCCGCCAGGGTTTCCGGGGTATCGCCGACCGTGATGGGGATCCGAACCTGCCCAATGACGGCCCCCGCATCGAGTTCAGGCACCACGAAGTGCACGCTGGCCCCGTGCTCGGCGTCGCCGGCCTCCAATGCGCGGGCGTGGGTGTGCAGGCCGCGATATTTGGGAAGCAGCGACGGGTGGATGTTCAGCAACCTGCCGCGGAAGCGCGCGATGAAGGCTTCACCGAGGATGCGCATGTAGCCGGCGCAGACGACCCAGTCCGGGCGGGATGCGGCCACCGCGTCGGCAAGCGCGGCTTCGTAGGCCGGTCGATCCGGGAAGCCGGAGGGCTTGGCGCTCCAGCGGGCCACAGCGGGTACCAACTGCAGGGCGGGCGCAGCCGGACGGTCCGAGAACACGCCAACGATCTCGGCATCCAGCGTTCCCGCTTCGATGGCCCGAAGGATCGCCTGCAGGTTGCTGCCCCTGCCGGACGCCAGCACCGCGATGCGGGCCGTCATGGCGCGGCCTGCCTGCGCTCGGTGCGCGCCAGCGGCCAGGTCGCGAGGGCGCCGAGCGTGGCCAGCAGCATGTCGGCGTGGGCATCCCAGACATCGCCCTGCTGGCCGTTGTAGGACTCGGCGGCGTCCGGCGACATCGTCAGCGCGATCCCCCATTCCAGCCATTCGTAGACCAGGCTGCTGCACATGACGAGCATCACCGCGAGACCGAAGGCCTGCCCCATCGTCAGGGCTGGCCAGCGTTGGCGAAGCCAGTGCCAGGTCGCCGGTGCGAAGCACACGCCGTACATCAGGTGGATGAAGCGGTCGAAGTGGTTGCGTTGCCAGCCGAACGCCCCTGCAGGCGACCAACCGATCGCGGCTTGCAGCCACGCGTCGTAAGGCACGTAGGAGTACAGCCAGCGTGCGCCGATGCAGTGCGCCACGATGAAGCCGCAGATGAGCGCGAAGTGCACGGGCTGCAATGGCCAGCGACGGTCATGCCACCACAGCCAACCCAGGCCGAGCACCGTGAGGCTGCTGTGCATGGCCTGTTCGACGGGCCAGCGCGGCGCGATCCAACTGGCCGCGAACACGACCAGCGTCAGGCCGAAGGCGATCCCCTTGGCGCGCGGCATCGCGCGACTCAACCGATGCGGACGCGCTCGCCACCCTGGGCGGGCACCACCTGGCCGATCTGCCAGTGCGCCAATTGCAAGCGCGCCAGGTCGGCCTGCACGGCCGGCACCTGGTCCGGCGCCACGACGAGCACGAAGCCGATGCCGCAGTTGAAGGTGCGCCACATCTCGCTGTTCTCGACGGCGCCTTCGCGCTGCAGCCAGTCGAACACCGGCGGCAGCGCCCATGCGCTGGCGTCGATCTCCAGGCCCAGGCCCTCCGGAACGACGCGGATGATGTTCTCGGTCAGGCCGCCACCGGTGATGTGCGCCATGCCGTGCATGTCATGCGCCTGCAGCAGCTCCAGGATCGGCTTCACGTAGAGCGTGGTCGGTGCCATCAGCGCATCGGC
>DASWXO010000124.1:0-10171 GCA_036405455.1 Thermomonas sp.
CGCATCCTTGGCGGCCGGAGACTGCTCGCGCTCGTAGGCGCGCGCCAGGTGCTGAATGAAATCCTTCGGGTGGTAATAGCTGATGTACTGCAGCGCGTCGGCGACGGACTGGACGAGGTCTTCCTGCTGGATGGCGGTCACGGCGTTTCGGGATTCGGGGAGAGGCCGGGGTATTTTAAGGCCAGCCGCCCCTTCGCCCGAACCCCCGATGCCGCCACCCCTGCCGCAGCCCCAGCTCGACATGCGCCAGCGCTTCGACGCCATGCGCAACATCCCGCCGTTCCTGCGCGAAATCTGGAGCACCAGCAAGCCGCTGACCTGCGCCACCATCGGCCTGCGGCTGGTGCGCGCCTTCCTGCCGATCGCCACGCTTTACGTGGGCAAGCTGATCATCGACGAAGCCGTCCGCCTGATCGGGCTGGGCGTGGGCCACGAACTGGCGGCGGCCTGGCATTCCGGCCAGCTCGACCACCTGGTGCTGCTGCTGGGCGCGGAGTTCGCGCTGGCCATCGGCTCCGACCTGCTCGGCCGGCTCACCGGCTACGTGGACGCGGTGCTGTCCGAATTGTTCACCAACGCCACCAGCATCCGGCTGATGGAGCACGCGGCGCTGCTGGACCTGGAGGACTTCGAGGACGCCGACCTGCAGGACAAGCTGGATCGCGCGCGAAGGCAGACGATGGGCCGGATGAACCTGCTCAGCCAGCTGTTCGGGCAGGCGCAGGACGCGATCACCGTGGTCAGCTTCGCGGCGGGCCTGCTGGCCTACGCGCCGTGGCTGATGGTGCTGCTGGCGATCGCGTTGGTGCCGGCCTTCATCGGCGAATCGCACTTCAACGCGCTGAACTATTCGCTCAACTTCCAGTGGACGCCGGAGCGCCGCCAGCTGGAGTACCTCCGGCAGATGGGTGCCAGCGTGGAGACCGCGAAGGAGGTCAAGATCTTCGGCCTCAACCGCTTCTTCATCGAGCGCTTCCGCGCGCTTTCCGAGAAGTTCTACGAGGCCAACCGCCGGCTGGCGGGCCGGCGCGCGTTGTGGGGCACACTGCTGGGCACGCTGGGCACGCTGGGCTACTACGTCGCCTACGCCTACATCGCATGGCGGACGGTGCGCGGCGATTTCTCGATCGGCGACCTTACCTTCCTCGCCGGCAGCTTCCGGCGCCTGCGCCAGCTGCTGGAAAGCCTGCTCAGCGGGTTCTCGCAGGTGGCCGGGCAGGCCCTGTACCTGGAGGACCTGTATTCCTTCTTCGAGCTGCAGCCGGAGATCACCAGCTGGCCCGGGGCGCTGCCGGTGCCCGCACCGATCCGCCAGGGCTTCGTGTTCGAGAACGTGGGCTTCCGCTACGAAGGGGCGGAGCAGTGGGCACTGCGCGGCCTGTCGTTCCAGCTGCGCGCCGGCGAGGTACTGGCGCTGGTGGGCGAGAACGGCGCCGGCAAGACCACGCTGGTCAAGCTGCTGGCCCGCCTGTACGACCCGGACGAAGGCCGCATCCTGCTGGACGGCCGCGACCTGCGCGACTACGACCTCGAACGCCTGCGCGCCAGCATCGGCGTGATCTTCCAGGACTTCGTGCGCTACCACCTCACCGCGGCGGAGAACATCGGCGTGGGCCGCATCGAGGCCCTCGACGACCGCGCCCGGATCGAACGCGCTGCCCGCAAGGGCATGGCGGACGAGGTCGTGGCCGGCCTGCCGCGGGGCTACGACCAGGTCATCGGCCGCCGGTTCAAGGAAGGCGTGGACCTCTCCGGCGGGCAATGGCAGAAGATCGCGATCGCCCGCGCCTACATGCGCGAAGGCCAGGTGATGATCCTGGACGAGCCCACCGCCGCGCTGGATGCGCGCAGCGAATTCGAGGTGTTCGAGCGCTTCAAGGAGTTGTCCGCAGGGCGCACCGCGGTGCTGATCAGCCACCGCTTCAGCAGCGTGCGCATGGCCGACCGCATCCTGGTGCTGGCCGACGGCAAGGTGGAGGCCAGCGGCACCCACGAACAACTGATGGCCCAGGGCGGCCGCTACGCCGAGCTGTTCGAACTGCAGGCCGCCGGCTACCGATGAAGGAGCTCCGCATGCCCGCCCTGCCCCGCCTTGCCCTCTGCCTCCTGCTTCCGCTGGCGCTGGAGGCGTGCGCCCGCCCCGCACCGAGTACCGCCGGCGCCGAGCGCGCGGAGGCCACGGCCGCCGGCACGCTGCGGATCGACACCATCGCGACCGGCCTGGACCATCCGTGGTCGGTCGCGCTGCTGCCGGACGGCGGTTTCCTGGTCACCGAGCGCCCTGGCCGGCTGCGCCGCATCGACGCGCAGGGCCGGATGTCGCCCCCGTTGGCCGGCGTGCCGGCGGTGTTCGCCGAAGGCCAGGGCGGGCTGCTGGACGTCGTGCTGGACCCGGGGTTCGCCGGCAACCTGCGTGTCTGGCTGAGCTACGCCGAACCGGGCGACGGCGGCACCGCCGGCACCGCCGTGGCCACCGCCACCTTGGGCGATGCCGGGCTGTCCGACCTGCGGGTGGTCTACCGGCAGCTGCCCAAGCTGGAAGGCCCCAACCATTTCGGCTCGCGCATCGCCTTCGACACCGTGGACGGCAAGCGCGGCGGCCACGTGTTCATCAGCCAGGGCGAGCGCAACCAGAAAACGCTGGCGCAGGACCTGTCGGTGCTGCAAGGCAAGCTGGTGCGGCTGGACCTGGACGGCGGCATCCCGGCGGACAACCCCTTCGTGGGCCGCCCTGGCGCGCGCCCGGAGATCTGGAGCTACGGCCACCGCAACATGCAGGGGCTCGCCGTCGATCCGCGCACCGGCCGGGTCTGGCAGAGCGAGCACGGGCCGCGCGGCGGCGACGAGATCAACCGGCCCGAGGCCGGCAAGAACTACGGCTGGCCGGTCATCAGCGACGGCATGGACTACCTGACCAACCTCCCCTATCCCGAGACCCGGGGCCGCGCCGCGCCCGGCATGGAGCGGCCGTACCACGTCTGGGCCAAGTCGCCCGCGCTGTCCGGGATGGCGTTCCTGGTCGGCCACCCTGACAGTGCGTGGAACAACAGCCTGCTGCTGGGGGCACTGGCCGGGCAGCGGCTGATCCGGTTGTCGTTGGACGGCGAGCGGATCGTCGGCGAGGAACGCCTGCTGGGTGAGCTGCACAGCCGCATCCGCGACGTCCGCGTGGGCCCGGACGGGGCCGTCTACGTGCTGACCGACGAGGCGGACGGCCAACTGCTGCGACTGGTGCCGCCGGCTGCCGCGAAGCGCTAGGCAGGGTCCGGTTTGCGCCGGATCAAACCCGATGCTGCAACGCACCGTAAAATAGTGGCTCCGACCTCCCGACCCCCACCCGCATGGCCTCCCCTTTCGGCACCGAAACGGTGCTCGATGTCCGTCACTGGACGGACGCCTACTTCAGCTTCACCACGACCCGCGACGACGGCTTCCGGTTCGACAACGGCCAGTTCGTGATGATCGGGCTGGAAGTGGACGGCAAGCCGCTGATGCGCGCCTACTCCATCGCCAGCGCCAACTGGGAGGAGCAGCTGGAGTTCTTCAGCATCAAGGTGCAGGACGGCCCGCTGACCTCGCGCCTGCAGCACATCCGGCCGGGCGACACGATCCTGATCGGCCGCAAGCCCACCGGCACCCTGCTGGTCACCGACCTGCACGCCGGACGCAACCTCTACCTGCTGGGCACCGGCACCGGCCTCGCACCGTGGCTGTCGGTGATCAAGGACCCCGAGACCTACGAGCGCTTCGAGCGCGTGGTCCTGTGCCACGGCGTGCGCGGCGCGGCCGACCTGGCCTACCGCGACTACATCGAGCGCGAGCTGCCCAACCACGCGCTGCTGGGCGACATGCTCCGCGACCGCCTGCTGTACTACCCGGCGGTGTCGCGCGAGCCGTTCGAATTCAACGGCCGCGACCACCGCGGCCGCATCACCGACCATCTGGACCAGGACCGGATCGCCGAGGCGCTGGGCATCGCGCCACTGGACCCGGCGCACGACCGCGCGATGATCTGCGGCAGCCCGCAGATGCTGGCCGACTTCCGCGCCATCCTGGACCGCCGCGGCTTCACCGCCTCGCCGCGCATCGGCACGGCCGGGGAGTACGTCTTCGAGCGGGCGTTCGTCGAGAAGTGAACCCGCGGGGCGGCTCAGCCGCCGCCGTAGCGCAGCCAGAGCCGGGCATCCGGCTCGTTGGCGAACATGCGGATGTGGTAGCCCCGCTCCAGCGCCAGCAGCTCGACGTATTCGATGCGCGCCACCTGGTCCACGCGACCCTCGACGTAGGCGATGCGCACATCCGTCAGCCCCAATCCGGCAACGCTGTCGAAGAAGCGCACCAGATCCTCGTCGTCCATGACCTCGCCGGGCAGCATATCGAGCACCAGCAGCTGCCCGGCACCCCGGGCAACCACCTCCGCGGCGATGCGCATCCAGTAGGCGCGGGTCACCTCCAGATTGGCCTGGGGCGGCACCTCTCCCCGGACGCGCACCGTCAACAACGGCGCCTGGTACTCGAACCCCAGCTCTACCCCGGCCGGCGCCGCGCTCACGCGAGTACGTCCTCGATATCGCGCACCAGCGATTCCGGCTTGTCGGTCGGCGCGTAGCGCTTGCGCACCCGGCCGTCGCGCCCCACCAGGAACTTGGTGAAGTTCCATTTGATGGCATCGATGCCCAGCAGCCCGCCTTTCTCCGCCTTCAGCCATTTCCACAGCGGATGCGCGGCCGCGCCATTCACCTCGACCTTGGCGAACATCGGGAAGGTCACGTCGTAGGTCAGCGCGCAGAAGTTGCGGATCTCGTCGGCATCACCCGGCTCCTGGTGGCCGAACTGGTCGCAGGGAAAGCCCAGCACCACCAGCCCCTTGTCGCCGTACCTGCGCCAGAGCGCCTCCAGCCCGGCGTATTGCGGGGTGAAGCCGCACTTGCTGGCCACGTTGACGATCAGCAGGGCCTTGCCCTGCCACTGCGCAAGCGGCTGCGGGCTGCCGTCGAGGGCGGTGGCGTCGAAATCGTAGGCGGTCTTGGCGGCAGTCATGGCGGCACGGCGGGAAGCGGAAACGATTGATCCAGCCTATCCCCAAACCCCGCAAAATCAACTGCCTGCCCACCGAGCCATCCCTTGGCACATGGGCACGCCCACCCCGTGCGGTACCCTTGGCGACCGTCGTACGTACCGGAACCGAGACCACCATGACCCGACCCATCGCCTGCGCGCTCGCGCTCGCCATCGCCGCCGCCCTGGGTGGCAACGCCGCCCACGCCGCGCAGAAGCAGGAGGCTTCCACCCCGATGAGCACCGCCCCCGCCGCCTACAGCGGCCCGTTCGCCGCGCCCAGCCCGCTGGACCTGAACTACCCGCAGTTCGACCGGATCAAGGACAGCGACTTCGCCCCCGCGTTCGACGCCGGCATGGCCCAGCAGCTGAAGGAGATGGAGGCGATCGCCAACAACCCGGAGGCCCCCACCTTCCAGAACACCATCGTGGCGATGGAAAAGAGCGGCCAGGTGCTCAGCCGCGCCACCAGCGTGTTCTTCAACCTGGTCGGCACCGACAAGAACGACGCCCGCGAGAAGCTCGAAACCGATTACGCGCCGAAGTTCTCGGCCCACAGCGACGCCATCGCGCTGAACCCGAAGCTGTTCGCGCGCATCAAGGCGCTGTACGACGCCCGCGACACGTTGGGCCTGGACCCGGTCGACCGCCGCCTGCTGGAAAAGCGCTACCAGGACTTCGTCCGCGCCGGCGCCGCCCTCACCGACGCACAGAAGGCGCGCGTGCGCGCGATCAACACCGAGCTGTCCAAGCTGGGCACCCAGTTCGACCAGAACGTGCTGGCCGAGGTCAATGATTCCGCCGTGGTGGTGGATAGCGTGGCCTCGCTGAAGGGCTTCAGCGACGAGCAGATCGCCGCCGCCGCCGAAGCCGCCAAGGCACGCAAGCTGGACGGCAAGTACGTGATCGCCCTGCTCAACACCACCGGCCAGCCGGCCGAGACCCAGCTCGAGGACCGCGCCCTGCGCGAGCGCATCCACGAAGCCTCGGTGGCGCGCGGCAGCCGCGGCAACAAGTACGACAACACCGCGATCATCTCGCAGGTGCTGAAGCTGCGCGCCGAGCGCGCCGCGCTGCTGGGCTACGACACCTACGCCAACTACGTGCTGGCCGACGAGACCGCCGCCAACCAGGACAACGTCAACGCGATGCTGCGCCAGCTGGCGCCCAAGGCGGTGGCCAACGCCCGCCGCGAGGGTGCCGACCTGCAGGCGATGATCGACGCCGACCAGAAGGCCAAGGGCCAGCCGTCGTTTGCCCTGCAGCCGTGGGACTGGTCGTACTACAGCGAGAAGGTGCGCGCGGCGAAGTACAGCTTCGACGAGAGCCAGCTCAAGCCCTACTTCGAGATGAAGAACGTGCTGGAGAACGGCGTGTTCTTCGCCGCCAACAAGCTCTACGGGATCAGCTTCAAGGAGCGGACCGACCTGCCGAAGTACCACCCCGACACGTGGACCTACGACGTGTTCGACAAGGACGGCAAGCGCCTGGCCATCTTCATCTGGGACCCGTACGCGCGCGCGTCCAAGCGCGGCGGCGCCTGGATGAACACGTACGTGGCGCAGTCGGACCTGACCGGCGAGAAGCCGGTGGTCGCCAACCACCTGAACATCCCGAAGCCCTCGGCCGGCAAGCCCACCCTGCTGACCTGGGATGAGGTCACCACCGCGTTCCACGAATTCGGCCACGCGCTGCACGGCTTCTTCCAGGACGTGCGCTACCCGTACTTCTCGATGAACGTGCCACGCGACTTCGTGGAATACCCGTCGCAGGTCAACGAGATGTGGGCCGACTGGCCGGAAGTGCTGGCCCACTACGCCAAGCACTACCAGACCGGCGAGGCGATGCCGCAGGCGCTGCTGGACAAGGTGATCGCGGCGTCGAAGTTCAACCAGGGCTTCGCCACCACCGAATACCTGGAAGCGGCGATGCTGGACCAGCGCCTGCACCAGTTGCCGATGGCGAAGATCCCGGATGCCAAGGGCGTGATGCCGTTCGAGGCGGAGGCGCTGAAGGCCGATGGCTTCGACTACGCTCCGGTGCCGCCGCGCTACCGCACGCCGTACTTCAGCCACATCATGGGCGGCTACGCGGCCGGCTACTACGCCTACATCTGGTCGGAAGTGCTGGCGGCGAACACCTCCAAGTACATCCGCGAACACGGCGGCCTGAGCCTGGCGAACGGCGACCACCTGCGGGCCAAGGTGCTGGCACCGGGCGGCGAGATCGAGCCGGGCAAGCTGTTCCCGAACTTCGCCGGCTATGAGGCCAAGATCGAACCGCTGCTGGAGCAGCGCGGGCTGGACAGCAAGTAAGCCTGGTCGGCTCCCGGTTCCGACGGCGCCCCTCCGGGGGCGCTGCTCGTTCCGGCCAGCCCTTGCCCTGCGGCAACGAAAAAGCCCCGCCGGAGCGGGGCTTTTTCCTGTTCGCCAGCAGCCAGGCCTCAGTCGCCCATCTGCTTCTGCAGGTGCTCCCAGCGCTCCTGCGCGTCGATGGTGCGCTCCGCGGTCAGGCGGGCCTCCATGCGCTCCAGGCCGATCTCCTCGCCGGTGTCCACGCAGAACCCGTATTCGCCGCTGTCCACGCGCTTGAGCGTGCTGTCGATCTTGCCGATCAGCTTGCGGTAGCGGTCGCGCGTACGCAGCTCCAGCGAGTTCTCGGTCTCGCGGGTGGCGCGCTCGGCCTCGTCGCCGATGTCGCGGACTTCCTCGCGCAGGTTCTCGATGGTCTGCTTGGACTCCTCGACGAGATCCGCGCGCCACTGCAGCAGGCGCTGGCGGAAGTACTCCAGCTGCAGGGGATTCATGTATTCCTCGTCCGCCGACGGCTTGTAGCCGGCCGGCAGGATCGGGCGACCGGTGGCGTCATCCACCGAGTACGGCACGACCTTGTGCTTCTTGCCCTTGGACGCAGACGGCCCGTCGGACTGCTTCTTCACCGCAACCATCACCTTCCCTTTCGTCTTGACCGCGACCGGCGCCGGCTTGGGTGCCGGCGGCGGGGTCACGGGCTTTTGTACGTCTTTCTTCGACGCGACCGGCTTGGCCGGTGCCTGCGGCACGGGCTTGGGCGCGGGCGCCTTCGTCTTGGTGTCCTTTGCCGCCACCGGTGCCTTGGCCGGTACCGGCTTCTTCGCCGGCGCCGGCTTGGCGACGGGTTTGGCCGGCGCCTTGGGCGCAGGCGCCGCCTTCTTCGCGACCGGCTTCGCCGCGGCCTTGGCCACGGGCTTCACTGCCGGCTTGGCGGCCTTCTTCGCGACCACCTTGGGTGCCGGCTTGGCCGGCGCCTTCTTCACCGCGGCCTTCTTGGCAACGACCGCCTTTTTCGCAGGCGCCGCCTTCTTGGCGGGCACCGGCTTCTTCGCCGGCGCGGCCTTCTTGGCCGCCGCCTTGGCCACCGGCTTCGCAGCCGCCTTCTTGGCGGGAGCCGGCTTCTTCGCCGGGGCGACCTTCTTGGCCGGCTTCACGGCCTTCTTGGCGGGTTTCTTCGCTGCCACGTCCGGACTTCCTTTCGTTTTCCCTTGAGGCGGGAAGGCGCGCTGTTATACCCTGCCCTGCGCTGGGCAGCAACCGCGCAGGCCTTGCCGAACCGCCCGCCGACGGGCGCCGCGACCGATCCGTGATCGACAGACTCCTCATCGCGCTGCTGCGCGGCTACAAGCGCTGGATCAGCCCCCTGCTGGGGACACGCTGCCGGTTCGTCCCCACCTGCTCCGAATACGCGATGGAAGCGGTCGACCGTTTCGGTGCGCTCAAGGGCAGCTGGCTGGCGATCCGCCGCATCGGCCGTTGCCATCCGCTGCACCCCGGCGGGCACGACCCGGTGCCACCCCACTAGGCTGCCCATCCGGCCCCTGCTGCCGAAGTGCGGGACACGCACCGACTTCGGCAAGCGTCCGGCGCGACGACATGCCCGGTTGGAATCGACACGCTGCCGCGGCACGCGCGGCAACGGCCGGCATGCGCGCCCGGATGGCGGATGCATGCCACAGGAGGGGAACCCCATGCATTGCAGCGGTGGCCGCGCGGACGGCCGCCGCGGATCAGGCGTTGCGGCCGCTGACGCTCGCGACCGCGTCGTGCGGGTGCAGGCTTTCGAAGTGGGCCACCCGCGCGGACCAGGCGGCGATGCGGGCGTCACCCGCCAGCACCGCCGCGACGCGGCGGGCGGCATCCTCGCAGAACATCAGGTTGGCGGCATTGGCCTGCGCGAACGCCTGCTCATCCTCGCGCTTGACCGCGGTCTGCACCGGCGTGCCCAGCGCGGCTTCCACCGCATCCACCAGTGCGACCAGCGGCAGGCCATCGAATGCCGGCTTCAACTCGACGCGGACCTGCGCACGGCTGCGCTGGGCGTGCGGCGTGGCGGCCAGGCCGCGCTCCCCCTCCAGCCAGGCGCGCACGGTCTCGACCGGCACCGCGTCGGCCTGTGCGAACTCGGCCGCGAAGCGCTGCCCGTTGGCCTGCCGTGACAGCGCCGTGGAGGCCGGACAGGTGCTCGAATACTCGACCGCAAAGCCGAGGGCCAGATGCAGGTGGCCCTCGGCCAGCTCGGCCTCCACCTCGACCGGGTAGCGCTTCCAGCCGGCGTTGTCGCTGCGCAGCGCTCGGCGCAGCAGCAGCTGGTCGAAATGCAGCCGCAGCCGGGCGCGGGTGGCCAGCCCCTGCTGCGAGGCGATGCAGGCCTCCAGCAGGCGACGCAGCGCCGGCGCGCCCAGCGTCTCATGGGCCAGCCCCTGCTGCAGTTGCAGGTAGAGGCGCGACATGTGGATGCCACGCGTGTCCGGCGAGCCGAGGTTCACCGCCACGTCGACACTGGCGGGCACCAGCAGCGCCGCGTCGCCGTCGCCGGCCACCCGGATCGGCAATGCCATGCCGTCCATGCCCACCCAGTCGAGCGCGCGCGCCTGGGCGGCGGCATCGAAGGCCACGTCGGGGAGGATCGGCGGAGTCACGGTCTTGTGCATTGCGACATTGTACCGGCGCCGGGCGATGCGCCCCTGCAACGCTGTGGTTCAGCCGCGCGCGGCGCGCCACGCTGCCAGCAGGGCGGCAGGCGCAGGCACCGGCCCCGGTCTGCCGCGCGCGGTGCGCTGCAGGCGGGCGCGCACGAG
>DASWXO010000125.1:0-1877 GCA_036405455.1 Thermomonas sp.
GCCGAGCAACGCCTGGAAGATGATCACCGCCAGCGTCAGCGTCGCCGCGCGCGCCAGGTCGATGTTCGACCAGCGCAGGGCCGCGAACAGCAGGATCGCTTCCCCCAGGATCGCCAGCGCGGATGCCGCGCCGTGTTCGCCATGCATGTACAGCGGAATCGCGGCACCTACGAGGCCTGCGGCCACCAGGATCTGCGCGATGCCCCAGCGCCGGCGACGTGCGGCCAGCAGCGCGAGGACCAGCACGAGCACGCCGAGCGATGCGGCGAGATGGCGGTGGACCTGTTCACGCCATGCCTTGTGGGTTTCGAACGGACGGATCTCGCTGGCCACGTGCGAGGCCGCTTCATCGACCGCCTTCGGCCATGCCGCGCGGCCGTAGCAGGTCGGCCAGTCGGGGCAGCTCAGGCCGGCGTCGGACAGGCGCACGAAGGCGCCGAACACGACGACGCACAGCGTCAGTGCCACCGCCAGCCAGGCGATGCGATGGAAATGCTTGTAGACAGCGGGTCTATAGATCACGGGGCGCGCGATCTCGGAACGGTCGTTGGAAGTCATCATGGTCAGGGAGCGTGCGTGCGGCTCAGATCAGCTTGAGCAGCTTGGAAACGTCGGTGCGCAGATGGCCGGGATCGAAGCCGGGCGAGTAGCGCAAGATCACGAAGCCGTGCGGATCGATCACGTAGACCGGCACGCCGGCCGGATCGTCCACCTGCGGCAACGCGGCGCGCAGCGGATCGTCGGCGCGGACAACGCGCAGCGCCGAGTGGCGTGGCGCGCCGTCGGGATACGCACCGATCCAGAGAATGTCGACGTCGTCGGCCTTGTGGCCGAACAACTGCCAGACCTTGTCGAGGTCGTTCGCCAGCGTCAGGCACGCTTGCGCGCAGCTGGCGGGAGGTGCGACGACGATGCGCCAGCCGCGCTCGGCGGGGTTCCAGTCGTAGCGGCTGCCATCGGCCAGCACCGGCACGATGGCGCGCGCGTCGGCGGGTGGCTGCAGCATCTGGCCGTGGTTCTTGTGCCCGGCCGGCTGCCAGCCGGCGAAGCGCAGTACGCCGGCGCCGAGCACGGTGCCGAAGAACAGGGCGAACAGGCCGACCAGCATCCAGCGCCCGCGGCGCCGCTGGGCGGGATCGAACGAATTGGAGTCCATGCCGCTATTTTCTCACGCCGCGCCGCTCAATGCCCCTGCCGGGCGGCACGCCGGGACCGCCAGGTCAGCACCAGCGCAGTGATGAACACGGCAGCGGCCAGTCCGAACCACTGGACGGCGTAGCCGATGTGGCGCTCCGGCGGCAGCGTGTTGGGCAGGATGTCGAGGTCGCGGGCATAGCCCAGCGGCCGGTCCGGATCCAGCTTCAGGACGCGCGGCGCCAACGCCGGCAGCCCCAGGGCCTCCTTCAGCGCATCCCGCTGCAGCGCGATGACCAGCAGGCTGCCGTCGGGTTGGGCGCTCGGCGCAGCGTGCGCGATGCCTTCAGAAGGCGGCGGCACCAACAGGCCGGCGACGTGCAGCTCGTTCGGTGGCAGCGGGATCTCCGGCATCCGGCGGTCGCCCGGGATCGGCAGCCATCCCAGTTCGACCAACACCGGTGCGCCACCACCCGCCGGCTGGAAGACACGGTACGCACGCACACCGGCCTGGCGGTCGCGGGTCTGGTTGTCGAGCAGGATGGCGGGACGTGGCGCGAAGCGGCCCTCGCCCTCGGTCCAGTCGTAGCGGTCCGCGCGCGCCTCGTCCGCGGCGATGGCCAGCGGCTGCGGCTGGCGCTCGGCCAGCACGCGCGCGGTCTCGGCCAGCATGGCGTGCTTCTGGTCCGCCCGTCCCAGCTGCCAGGCGCCCAGGCTGCCGAACAGCGACATCGCCAACACGG
>DASWXO010000126.1:0-2069 GCA_036405455.1 Thermomonas sp.
CGGCTGGTGGTGGACAGCGACGGCCGCAAGACGCTGAACCTGCGGGATGCGCACGACCTGCTGGACAAGACCATCAACAACGGCGCGTTCGCGTCGGATGTGGCGGGCCTTGCCGGGCAGCGCATGCCGATGGTCATCGGCTCGGTGTTCAACGCGCCGGTGCTGCTGACCGGCAGCGACGGCAGCGTGGGCTGGCTGTCCGACGGCCCGGTCAACGTGGGCGTGCTGCGCGACCGCGGCGACCCGATGGAGGCTGGCACCTGGGCGCTGGACACGTACCAGCAGCAGGTGCTGCTGGAATACCCGCCGGTCGGGCCGATGACCGCGGACCTCACCAGCCTGAGCGGCAGTTCGCTGGATCAGTGCCTGCGCGATGTCACTGCCCGCGCCGGCATCACCGCGTGGAGCGTGACCGATGCGCAGGCCATTTCCGCCGCCGCCGGCAGCCCGCCCATCGGGATGTATGCGTCCCAGCCGGTGACGGCCCGCACCGCGTTCGCGCTCATGCTCTCGACGTTCGGCGCGTGGTACTGGCAGGACGCCAGCGGCGTGCTGCGGCTGTCGCGCATCGCCGATCCGGACGGCATGACCCCGGCCCTGGCGCTGGAAGCGATCGATCTGGAAGGCGATGTCACATACACCACCGACACCGCCCCAGGCCTGACCACGCGAATGGCCTACCGGGCCAACGCCAGGCCGATGCGCGACACCGAGTTCGTGACCGACTTCGTGGACGTGCCGGCGGAACTGCGCGCCGCGCTGTCTGCGCCGCAGGGCGGGGTGGTGACCGCCGCCGGTGCCGGCACGCTGCCGGTGGAATACCGGCACGCGCTGGAGGCCGAACCGTACCCCAGCCTGTTCGCCGACAACGTGGGCGCGCAGACCGAGATCAGCCGCGTGGTGGCGCTGTATCAGACCGTGCGCCGCAACTGGATCGTGCAGACCCGCGCCGACACTCCGCCGCTGCCCGGCCAGTGCTGCCTGCTGACGTACCCGCGGCATGGACTGGAAAGCGGCCGCAAGCTGCTGGTGCGCCGCGTAGAGCACAACCCGGCCACCGGCCAACTGAAACTCACCCTCTGGGGCTGACCACATGCTCATCAGCTATTCGATGCCCGGCATCACCGCGGCCAGCCTCACCGGCGGCACCTGGCTCACCAGCGACGGTGGCGCGGCGCTGTACGACGGCAAGCCGGCCCGCCGCGCGCGGCTGCAGTGGAGCGCTGGCGCCACGCTGGACGCCTACGTGCAGATCGCGCTGGGCTTCGGCGCCGCAACGCCCCTGCGCGTGCTTGCGCTGCTGGGCACCACCCTGCCGGCCGGCGTGCGCGTGGACTTCCTCGGCGCCGGCGGCGACGGCCTGGGCGGAACCTGCAACAACGCCCGCACCGACACCATGCCAGACGGCACCACCGCCGCATGGGCCGTGGCCCGCGACAACGAGCCGGCCGAAACCGGCTGCTGGATCAGGATCCACAACGACTGCAACGGCGCGCCTTGGGCGGTCAACGGCACCATCGTGGATCTGGGGGAGGCGTGGGCAGGGCCGGCGGTGACGGCAGGCATCCGCGATGGCTGGGACGTGCAGACGGTCGATCCCGGCGAGGTAGTGCGCACCCGCGGCGGGCAGGTCAATGTCGCCCGACAAAGCAGCTACCGGTCGCTGGCGGCGAGCTTCGCCGGCCTGAGTACGTCGGCCGTCCGCGGCGAAGGTCTGGCCAACGGGATGGATCTGGAGCGCGTGACCGCAGCCCTGCGCGGCGGTGCGCGGTGCGCGGTCATCCCGCACTACCGGAGCCTGACCACTCGCGCACTGGACCCGCAGGCGATTGCCAGGTCCGCGATCTACGGATACGCGGCCCAGCTGCCGAACGCATCGAACATCACCCGCGGATGGTTCACCGGGCAGCTGGTGGTGGAAGAAATCCCGGCGCGGTAGGGATTCACCTACAACGCGCCGCGGCATCCGCCGACTGCGCCGGGCTGCCGGCGCGAGCATGCTACCTCCACGCCGCCCGGATGCTGCTGGGACGCCTGACGAAAGACGGGCAATGCACGCCGGGCGGCGG
>DASWXO010000127.1:0-35232 GCA_036405455.1 Thermomonas sp.
GTCGTCGCGGACGATCTGGCGGATGAAGTCGGTGCGGACGGGGGCGTCGGCGGCGGTCGGGGTGGCGTTCGAGGACACGGCGTGGGGATTCCTGGTTAGCGGGCTAGTTTATCCGAGCCCCGCCGCGGCACGGGTTTCGCGGCAGCGCGGTGGCGTTTACGCTGGGGGCCCGTGAGGAGAGCCCATGCGCACCGTGTATGACGCCGCGAACCTGATCGACGCCCACCTGGTGCGGCAGGCGCTGGAGGCCGAAGGCATTCCCGCGTTCGTGCGCGGCGAGGCGCTGACCGGCGGCATCGGCGAACTGGGGGTGTTCGGCCTGGTGGCGGTGATGGTGCCCGAGGCGGCGTGGCCGCAGGCGCGCGACGTCGTGGCGTCGCTGGCCCTGGGCGAAGTGGAACCGGTGGCGGAAGACGACGACCTGCCCGGCGCACAGCCCGCATGAGTGCCGCGCATCCGCAGCGCGCCGCCGGCCTGCAGCTGCTCGCCGGTGCGACGATCATCGGCACCAACGGCCTGATGGTGCGGCTGGCGGCCATGCCACCCACCGCGGTGGCGTTCTGGCGGATGCTGCTGGCCGGCCTGCTGCTGGCCGCGCTGGTCACCCTGCGGCACGGCTGGCAGCCGTTGCCGCGCACGGCGTGGCGTTGGCTGGCGGTGCCGGTGCTCGCGTTCGCGGTGGACCTGTGGATGTGGCACAAAAGCATCCTGCTGGTGGGCCCCGGCCTGGCCACCCTGCTGGCCAACGCGCAGGTGTTCTTCATGGCGCTGGCCGGCGTGCTGCTGTTCCGCGAGCGGCTGGGCCCGCGGTTCGTGGCGGGCGTGCTGCTGGCGTTCTTCGGGCTCTGGCTGCTGCTGGGCGCCGACTGGGCCACGCTGCCGCCGCAATACCGCTGGGGCGTCTGGCTGGGGCTGGCGACCGGACTGGCCTACGCCGCCTACAACGTCGGCATCAAGCGCACGCAGGCGCTGGCCGGCGCCGGTCGGGCGCGGGTGCCGGTGGAGCAGGTGCTGTGCCTGGCGGCGTTCGGCAGCGCGCTGTGCCTCGGGTTGATCGGTTGGGCCGAGGGCGAGGCGTTCCAGCCCCCGTCCCTGCACGCCTGGGGCCTGCTGTTGGTGTTGGCCGCGGTGGGCCATTGCCTCAGCTGGGTGCTGATCTCGCGGGCGATGGGGGTGCTGCCCGTTGCGATGGCCGGGCTGCTGCTGCTGGCGCAGCCCATCGTCGCCTACCTGCTGGACGCGGCGCTGTTCGACGTGCCGGTGTCGCCGCGGCAGTGGCTGGGCCTGCTGGCCAGCCTGGCCGGCATCTTCGTGGCCGGTACCCGCGGACGCGCCCCGCTGCCGGCGCAGGAGCCCTGAGCGCTGCCTACAGGCGCGTGATGGCGCAGGCGTAGACCAGTTCGCAGGCACCGCCGCCGCTGTCGTCGCGGCGCAGCGAGCTTTGCCAGTGCCAGCGCCCGGCGTCGATCCGCACGAGCCAGCCGTCGATACGCACGCGTTGCCCGGCCTCGATGGACGCCAGGGCCCCGGCCACCCGGGCATCGGCCGGCACGATGTGCATGTTCGCGCTGCTGCGCACGATCTCGTCCAGCGGGATAGGCGGATCACCCTGCCAGCGGTAGTGGTACCAGCGCCCGCCCTGGCGGATGGCCAGCTGCGCCAGCACCGCGTCATCGGCCATGCGGCCCCAGCCCAGCGCGAGATCGGTGGGCGCAAAGGCGGCTTCAGTGCCGGTGCGGTAGTCCTCGCGACCCAGCACCCGGGCCGCCACGCTGAAGCCCGCCAGCGGGCTGAGCCGGGCACCCGCCACGTCGGGCAGGGCCAGGCCGCCGGGCGCGTCGGTCTGCAGCGGTGGCGCGCCGTCGGCCACCTGCGGCGGCAGCGGGCAGGCGCGCAGCGCGGCGGCGGTCGCCGAGTCCGGGGCGGGCAGCGAACTGCGGGGGTGGGCCAGCCACCACGCCAGCGCCAGGCAATCCACGATGGCGAGGATCAGCCCGCTGCGTGTCCGCATGGCGGCTCCGGGGGGTCAGGGGTGCGCCAATTGTGCCTGTGCGCGGGTGCCGATGACCTCCGCCAGCTGGCGGAGGAAGGCATCCAGCGCCGAGGACTTGCGCCACACCAGGGCGATGCGGCGGCTGGGTGCCGGATCGGCGAAGCGCACCAGCCGGATGCCCGCCGGCTGCACGATGGGTTCATGCACCGACAGCGCCGGCAGCAGGGTCACGCCGACGCCGGCGGCCACCATCTGCCGCAACGTCTCCAGGCTGGTGGCGCGGAACCCCGACTTCTCGTGCGCGCCCGACAGCCGGCACACGTCCAGCGCCTGGTCGCGCAGGCAGTGGCCGTCCTCCAGCAGCAGCAGGGTCTCGTCGGTCAGGGTGTCGATGCGCAGGCGCTTCGCCTGCGCCAACGGGTGCTGCTCCGGCGCCGCCAGCAGGAAGGGCTCCTCGAACAGGAATTCGGCATGCAGCTGGTCGTCGTGCACCGGCAGCGCCAGCAGCGCGGCATCCAGCTTGCCGTCGCGCAGGCGCTGCAGCAGCACGTCGCTCTTCTCCTCCACCAGCAGCAGCTCCAGCCGCGGGAACCGGGCGTGCAGCGCGGGCACGGCGTGCGGCAGCAGGTAGGGGCCGAGGGTGGGGAAGACGCCCAGCCGCAGCGTGCCCGAGGCCGGGTCGTGCGCGCGGCGCGCGGCGTCCTTCATCTCCTCCACCTCGGCGACGATGCGGCGCGCGCGCTGCACCGCGTCCTGGCCGGCCGCGGTGAGCATCACCTTGCGCGGCGCGCGTTCCACCAGGGTCACGCCGAGTTCGTCCTCCAGCTTGCGGATCTGGGTGGACAGCGTGGGCTGGCTGACGAAGCAGGCATCCGCGGCCTTGCCGAAGTGGCGGAGGTCGGCGAGGGCGACGAGGTATTTCAGGTCGCGCAGGTTCATGCCGGAGCCCCCTTCAGTTCGATGGTGTTGCCGTCCGGATCGTCGAGGTACAGCGAGGGGCCGTCGCCCTCGGCGCCGAAGTTGCGGGAGGCCGGGCCGTGCGGCGCCAGGCCGTGCGCGGCGAGGTGGGCGACCAGCGCCGCCTCGTCGAACGGCGCGACGCACAGGCACAGGTGATCCAGGTTGCGCGCGCTCGCGCCCGCCGCCGCGCCGCCGCGCAGGCCCAGCGGGCCGTCCACCGCGACGAGGTCGATCATCGAGGCGCCGGCACGCAGGTGGCGCAGGCCGAGGTCGTCGCGGCGGCGCGCGACCTCGCAGCCCAGCACCGTGCGGTAGAACGCCTCGCTGCGGTCGAGGTCGCGCACCCGCAGCACCACGTGGTCGAGCCGCTGCACGGCGAACGGCGGCAGCGGCACGGCCATCGCTCAGGCCGCCTTGGCGACGTCCGCCGGAGCGGAGTGGCGGATCAGGAAGTCGAAGGCCGACAGCGCGGCGGTCGAGCCGGCACCCATCGCCACCACGATCTGCTTGAACGGCTCGGTGGTGGCATCGCCGGCGGCGAACACGCCCGGCACGCTGGTGTGGCCGCGATCGTCGATCACGATCTCGCCGCGCGGGGAGAGCTCCACGGCGCCCTTCAGCCACTCGGTGTTGGGCAGCAGGCCGATCTGCACGAACACGCCGGCCAGCGCGAGTTCCTTCGTCTCGCCGCTGGTGCGGTCGGTGAAGCGCAGCCCGGTCAGTTTGCTGCCGTCGCCCAGCATCTCGGTGGTCTGGGCGTTCAGGTGCACGGTGGTGTTCGGCAGGCTGTGCAGCTTGCGCTGCAGCACTTCGTCGGCGCGCAGCTTGCCGTCGAACTCCAGCACGGTGACATGGTCCACCACGCCGGCGAGATCGATCGCGGCTTCGATGCCGGAGTTGCCGCCGCCGATCACCGCGACGCGCTTGCCCTTGAACAGCGGGCCGTCGCAGTGCGGGCAGTAGGTGACGCCCTTGGTGCGGTAGTCGGCCTCGCCGGGCACGCCGGTCTGCCGCCAGCGTGCGCCGGGCGCCAGGATGATGGCCTTGGCACGCAGGGTGGCGCCGCTTTCCAGTTCGATCCCGGCCAGCCCGGCGTCGGTCGCCGGATGCAGGGCCTTGGCGCGCTGCGCGGTGATCACGTCCACGCCGTAGCTGCGGACGTGCGACTCCAGCGAGGCGGCCAGCTTCGGGCCTTCGGTGTATTCCACCGACGGCAGGTTCTCGATCGACATCGTGTCCAGCACTTGGCCGCCGAAACGCTCGGCCAGCAGGCCGGTGCGGATGCCCTTGCGCGCAGCGTAGATCGCCGCGGCGGCGCCGGCCGGGCCGCCGCCGACGATCAGCACGTCGTAGGGCTCGCGGTCCTTGAGCGCCTCGGCGGCGCGCGCGGCGGCACCGGTGTCGAGCTTGGCGACGATCTGCTCGATGCTCATGCGGCCGGCGTCGAATTCCTCGCCGTTGAGGTAGATGGTGGGCACCGAGAGGATCTGCTTGGCCTCGACCTCCGCCTGGAACAGCGCGCCGTCGATGGCCACGTGCTTGATGCGCGGGTTCAGCACGCTCATCGCGTTCAGCGCCTGCACCGTGTCCGGGCAGCTCTGGCAATGCAGCGACATGAAGGTTTCGAAGGCGTAGTCGCCCGGCAGGTCGCGGACCTGCTGCGCCAGCACCTCGTCGATCTTCACCGGGTGGCCGCCCACCTGCAGCAGCGCCAGCACCAGCGAGGTGAACTCGTGGCCCAGCGGGATGCCGGCGAAGCCCACCTGCACGTCGCTGCCCGCGCGGCGGATCAGGAACGACGGCTTGCGGGCGTCGTCGCCGGCCACCCGGGTGATCTTCGGCGACAGCGCGGCGATCTCGGACAGCAGCACGTCGAGTTCGCGCGCGGCGTCGGAGGCGTCCAACGACGCGACCAGTTCGATCGGCTGCTGCAGCTTCTCCAGGTAGGCGGCAAGCTGGGTCTTGAGGGCGTCATCCAACATGGCGGTCTCCAGGGAACTCGGAATCGGGGGTAGGGGGCACCGTTCCGCGCGGGGCGCGGGGCGGTCGGGGCGAAAGGGCTGCGGGGAGGCGACGGCGGCCGTCGGCTCCACGCAACCCTCTCCGGGAGGAGAGGGTGCGTGGGGTGCGGTGGATCAGATCTTGCCGACCAGGTCCAGCGACGGGGCGATGGTCTTGGCGCCTTCCTTCCACTTGGCCGGGCACACTTCGTTCGGGTGCGAAGCCACGTACTGCGCGGCCTTCAGCTTGCGCACGGTCTCGCTGACGTCGCGGGCGATGGCGTTGTCGTGGATCTCCATCGTCTTGATGGTGCCGCTCGGGTCGATGATGAAGGTGCCGCGCAGGGCCAGGCCTTCTTCCGGGATGTGCACGCCGAACGCGTTGGTCAGGGTGTGGGTGGGGTCGCCGACCAGCGGGAACTGGGCCTTGCCGACGGCCGGCGAGGTCTCGTGCCACACCTTGTGCGAGAAGTGGGTGTCGGTGGTGACGATGTAGACCTCGGCGCCGGCCTTCTGGAACTCGGGGTAATGCTCGGCGGCGTCTTCGATCTCGGTCGGGCAGTTGAAGGTGAAGGCGGCCGGCATGAAGATCAGGACCGACCACTTGCCCTGCAGGTCCTTGTCGGTGACTTCGATGAACTGGCCGTTCTTGTAGGCGTTGGCCTTGAACGGCTGGACCTGGGTATTGATCAGGGACATGGGTGTTCCTCCGGAGGGTGGTGGGGTGGGGTGATTCTGCAACCGGGCCAGCATAGGCGGCGCATATCAATTATTGAAATTGATTATTGGTATCCAATTGATAGATTTCAACTATCAAAATGTTGGGCGACGCCGCCATTGCGCCCCGACGCCGCCCGTCTACCATCCCCGCATGACCCTCGCCCCCTCCCGCGTCACCGATCTGCTGGCCGAGGCCCGCCTCGCGATCGACCCCGTCGATGCCGACCTGCTGCTGGCGCACGCGCTGGCCAAATCGCGGACCTGGCTGTTCGCCCACGCCGACGACGCGGTGGGACCGGCCGATGCCGACCGGTTCCGGGCGCTGCTGGCCCGGCGCATTGCCGGCGAGCCGGTGGCCTACCTGACCGGCGCTCGCGGGTTCTGGACGCTGGAGCTGGCGGTGACACCGGCCACGCTGGTGCCGCGCCCGGAGACCGAGCTGCTGGTGGAGTTGGCGCTGGCCCGGCTGCCGACCGATGTGCCGGTGCGCGTGGCCGACCTGGGCACGGGCACCGGCGCGATCGCGCTGGCCCTGGCCAAGGAGCGGCCGCGCGCCGCGGTGGTGGCCACCGATGCCAGCGAGGCGGCGCTGGACGTGGCCCGGGCCAACGCCTTGCGCAATGCCCTGGGCAACGTGGCGTTCCGCGCCGGCAGCTGGCTGGATCCGCTGGGCGACGAGGCCTTCGACCTGATCGCCAGCAACCCGCCCTATATCGCCGAGGGCGACCCGCACCTGGACCAGGGTGACCTGCGGTTCGAGCCGCCGATGGCGCTGTCCTCCGGTGCGGACGGGCTGGACGCGATCCGCACCCTCGCGACCGGCGCCCCCGCGCATTTGCGACCCGGCGGCTGGCTGCTGCTGGAGCACGGCTGGGATCAGGGCCCCGCGGTGCGGGCCTTGCTGGCCGCGGCCGGCTTCGAGGCCGTGGCGACCCACCGCGATCTCGAACAGCGCGACCGGGTGACCTTGGGCCGCCGTCCCTGATCCACCCGCGCCGCGTCGGCGGGGCGGCCTCCTACAATGGGGGCACGATTCGCCACGAGGACGCCCCATGCGCACGCTGTACCCGGACATCGCCCCGTACCAGACCGGCACCCTGCAGGTCGACGGCCGCCACACCCTGTACTGGGAGCAGTGCGGCAACCCCGATGGCAAGCCGGTGGTGCTGCTGCACGGGGGACCGGGCGCCGGCTGCAGCGACAAGATGCGCTGCTTCCACGATCCGGCGAAGTACCGCATCGTGTTGTTCGACCAGCGCGGCGCCGGCCGCAGCACGCCGCACGCGGACCTGGTGGACAACACCACCTGGGACCTCGTGGCCGACATCGAGCGGCTGCGCGAGCACCTGGGCATCGCGCGCTGGCAGGTGTTCGGCGGCAGCTGGGGCTCCACGCTGGCGCTGGCCTATGCCGAAACCCACCCGCAGCGCGTCACCGAGCTGGTACTGCGCGGCATCTTCATGCTGCGCCGCTGGGAGCTGGAATGGTTCTACCAGGAAGGCGCCTCGCGCCTGTTCCCGGATGCCTGGCGGCACTACCTCGCGGCCATTCCCGAAGCGGAGCGGGGCGACCTGATCGCCGCCTTCCATCGACGCCTCACCTCGGACGACCCGCAGGTGCGGCTGGACGCGGCGCGGGCCTGGAGCATCTGGGAGGGCGCCACCAGCTACCTGCGGATCCCGGCGGATTACGCCGACACCCACGGTGATGCCGCGTTCGCGCTGGCGTTCGCGCGGATCGAGAACCACTACTTCGTCAATGGCGGCTTCTTCGAGGTCGAGGACCAGCTGCTGCGCGACGTGCACCGCATCCGCGACATCCCCGGCGTGATCGTGCACGGCCGCTACGACGTGGTCTGCCCCATCCAGAGCGCGTTCGACCTGCATGCCGCGTGGCCGGCGTCGGAGCTGGTGGTCAGCCCGACCTCCGGCCATTCCGCGTTCGAGGCGGAGAACGTGGACGCGCTGGTGCGGGCGACCGACCGCTTCGCCGGCTGACCGTCAGGCCGCCGGGCTGCCGTCCGGGTTGTGGTCGATCATCCACAGCCCGGCCCACAGCTTCAGGTCGAGCTCGAAGCCCTCGGCGCGCTTGCGCATCAGCCAGGCCGGCGCCTCGGCGCGCGGAACCGCGTGGACGATGATGTTTTCGTCGTCCACGCCACCGCCGTCGCCCACCCGGACCAGGTCGCGCGCACGGACGAAGGCGATGCGCTCGTTGCTCATGCCGGAGCTGGTGGGGCCGGTCAGCAGCACCTCCACCCGCCCCGGCGACCAGCCGGTTTCCTCGATGAGCTCACGCCGCGCGGCGTCCACCAGGGTGTCCTCGGCGTGGTCGTCGCCGACCAGCCCGGCCGGCATCTCGATGGTGCGCGCGCCCAGTGGGATGCGGTACTGCTCGACGAACAGGACTTCGTCCGCCGGTGTCACCGCGATCACGATCACCGCCATGCCCTGGCCGTGGGTGCGTTCGCAGGATTCCCATTGGCCGATCCGCACCAGCCGCAGCCACTGGCCTTCGTAGAGGGTCTGTTTGAGGTTGGTCATGCGCCGATGCTAGCGCAGCCCGGTGTCAGGAAAGGCGTGCCGTTGCCGGCTGGCGATGGGGGCGCTACAGGCCTGCCGCGTCCGCCAGCCGCTTGCGCGTCATCGGCCCGAAGTTCACCCAGTCGGCCAGCGACTGTAGCTCGCCGGCATCGCCGCCCGCGCGGGCGAAGCCGCCCTCCGGCAGCGGCGCATCCAGCGCGATGGTGGTCAGGCGGCGCCACAGCAGGGCGTGCTCGCGCTGTTCGCGCAGGCGCGCCGCCAGCGTGGCGGCGCCGCGCAGGCGCAGGAAGGGCACTTCATCGATGCGTTCCAGCAGGGCGTCCAGCGTGCCGAAGTGGGCCAGCAACACCGCCGCGGACTTGGGGCCGATGCCGGTGACGCCGGGGATGTTGTCCACCGCGTCGCCGGTGAGCGCCAAGTAGTCGGCGATCTGGTGCGCGTGCACGCCGTGCCGCGCCTTCACGCCGTCGGCGCCCCAGCGCTGGCCCTTGGCGAAGTCGAACTGCTCGTCGCCTGCGTGCAGCAGCTGCGACAGGTCCTTGTCCGCCGACACGATCACGCTGCGGAACCCCTGGCCGCGCGCGCGGTGCACGGCGCTGCCGATCAGGTCGTCCGCCTCGTAGTCGGTGTGCGCCAGGGTGCGCAGGCCAAGCGCCTGGCACAGCGCCTTGCACCACGCGAACTGGCGGCGCAGTTCCGGCGGCGCCGGGTCGCGGTTGGCCTTGTAGGCCGGGTACAGCGCGTTGCGGAAGCAGGAATCCAGCGCCTCGTCGAAGGCGACGGCGATGTGTTGCGGGCGCTCGCGCTCCAGCAGCTCCAGCAGGAACCGCGCGAAGCCGTGGACCGCGTTGGTAGGCCAGCCGTCGGCGTCGTGGAACTCGTCCGGCATCGAATGCCAGGCGCGGAACACGTACAGCGAGGCATCGACGAGGTGAAGCGTGGGCTGCGACATCCGGCCATTGTAGGAGGCCGTCGCCCGCGCGCGGCCTACGGGCGCCAGTCCGCCAGCAGCGACGCCACGTCCGGGCGCTCGCGTTCGGGCGCGTCGACCGTCGCCGTGCCGATGGCAATGGTGCCCACCAGCTGCTCGTCGGGCGCCAGGCCCAGCGTGCCTTCCAGGAACGGGCGGTCGTAGGCCGGCCAGCCGGTCAGCCACTGCGCGCCGAAGCGTTCCGCCTGCGCGGCCTGGAGCAGCAGCAGGCAGACGCAGGCCGCGGTGGAGAAGCGTTCGGCCTCGGGGATCTTCGCGTCCGGCCCCAGCCGGGCGATCACCGCCAGGGTCAGCGGTGGCGCCGTGAAGCGGCTGCGGAGCTTGTCCACCACGCCGTCTCCCGCCTCGGGTTCCCGCTCGCGCAGGCGGGCTTCCGCGGCGTCGGCCAGGGCGATGCGGGCGTCACCGGCAATGCGCAGCAGGCGGAACGGCACCCGCTTGCCGTGGTCGGGGACGCGCACGGCGGTGCGCAGGATGCGCAGCAGCTGCGCCTCGTCCGGGCCCGGCGAGGCGAGCTGGCGGGTGGGCGTGGAGCGGCGCTGGTCGAGGGCGTTAAGGGTCAGCATGGCGGGGATGTGCTTGCGGGGGAGCGCCATGGTAGCGGTAGGATGCGGCATCCAATTCCGATGCGGGGCGGGCAATGGCGGTGATCGTGGGCGTGGCGCGGGAAACGGCGGCCGGCGAGCGCCGGGTGGCAATCACCCCGGAAACCTGCCGGAAGCTGGTGGCCGCCGGCGCGACCGTGCAGGTGCAGCCCGGCATCGGCGCCGGCGCCCATTTCCCCGACGCGGCCTATGCCGACGCCGGCGCGGTGCTGGCCGAGGATGCGCTGGCGGAGGCCGACCTGGTGCTGTGCGTGCAGCCGCCGCCGGCACCTGCGATCGCCGCGCTCAAGCCCGGCGCGGTGCTGGTGGGCAGCCTGCAGCCGCAGGCGGATGCGGCCCGCGGCGAGGCGATCCGCGGCCGTGGCATCGTGGCCTTCCCGCTGGAGCGGCTGCCGCGCACCACGCGCGCGCAGGCGATGGACGTGCTCAGCTCGCAGGCCGGCATGGCCGGCTACAAGGCGGTGCTGATCGCCGCGCAGCTGGCGCCGCGCTTCTTCCCGATGCTCACCACCGCGGCCGGCACCATCCGCCCGTCGAAGGTGCTGATCGTCGGCGCCGGCGTGGCCGGCCTTCAGGCCATCGCCACCGCCAAGCGCCTGGGCGCGCAGGTGGAGGGCTTCGACGTGCGGCCGGAGACGCGCGAACAGATCGAATCCCTCGGCGGCAAGTTCCTCGACCTCGGCGTGTCCGCCGCGGGCGAGGGCGGCTATGCGCGCGCGCTGACCGACGAGGAGCGCGCCGAACAGCAGCGCCGCCTGGCCGAGCATCTCAAGACGATCGACGTGGTCGTCTGCACGGCCGCGGTGCCGGGCCGGCCTGCGCCGAAGATCATCAGCGCGGCGATGGTGGGCGGCATGAAGCCGGGCAGCGTGATCGTGGACCTGGCCGCAGAGACCGGCGGCAACTGCGAGCTCACCCGGCCCGGCGAGACGGTGGAGGTGGGCGGCGTGACCGTCGCCGGCCCGCTGAACCTTCCGTCGATGGGCGCGCAGCACGCGAGCGAGATGTATGCGCGCAATGTCTACAACTTCGCCGCGCTGCTGCTGAAGGACGGCACGTTGGTCTTCGACTGGGACGACGAGCTGCTGGTCAGGACGGTCTGGCCGGAGCGGGCCTGACGCGTCCGGAGGCGTCGCGCCGTCAGTCGATCCTGATGGTCGCGTCGCGCTCCCGCGCGCCGCGCGATGCCTGGCAGGTGACGGGCACGTCCTTGCCGTCCGCACGAAGCTTGCCTTCCGCGTGCAGGGTATTGCCGCGCTCGAAGTGGCGGCCCGTCCACTGGTAGGTGGTAATGCCTTGGCCGCCGAAATGCGCGCGTGCCTCCCCTTCGCACCACGACAGCAGCTGGCTTGCGGCGCCGAAGACGATCTCGTGGGCGTGCTGCTGCGCGCCGTCGTCCCGGGCGAACGCCGGTGCGGCAAGGGAGAACACCAGGAGCATGAGGGTGGCGCGCATGGGCTTCCTCCTCGTGATGAACAATCGGCGCAGTGGGACTGCTCAGTCCCGGGCGTCGCCGCGGGCCGGGGCCGGATGCGTCCTCACCCAGTCAGCCTGCTGCTGCGGCGTCATCTGCCGCCACTTGTCCATGAACGCGCGGCGTGCGTCCTTGTCCATGCCGCGCATGGCGTGGAACAGCGCACGGGCCTGGTCCCGCTGTTCGGGGGTCATGGCCTCCCAGCGCTGCATGCCGTGGCGCGCGCGGTCGCGCTGCGGTGGCGGCATCGACTGCCAGCGCTTGGCGAATTCCAGCAGCTGCGGGCGTCGTTCCGGTTCGCGGTTCCAGCGGTCGCGCACCGGCGCGATCAACAACTCGCGCTGGGCCGGGGTCAGCTGGTCCCATGCCGGCAGGGTGTCGGGCTTGGCGTCCTGCGCCAATGCGAGGGTGGGCGCCGTCAGCGCGGAGGCGGCCAGCAGCAGGATGGCGAATCGACGGGTCATGGCTTACTCCATCGCCAGCCGGGTCGCGTCCGCGGACCCCAGCCAGGCATAGAAATCGGGATCTTCGTCCAGCGGCATGCTGCCGCCGGAGGTCGGGGTGGCCTGTGCCAGCGCGGACACGGGCGGCACGGACGTGGGGGTGGGTGAGGTGGGGAACGACAGGCGCAGGCCCACCGCCAGCGCACAGACGGCGGCGACGCCGGCCACGGCGAACCGCAGCCGCTGCGGCGATCGCGTGGTCATTTCGCCGCGCAGGGCCGCATTGCGGCGCTGTGCCAGCTGGGCGTGGACCTGCGGCGACAGGTGGGCGAGGGCCGCCGCGTGGTGCGCGCGTAGGGCCGCATCGAACGCATCGGCGTGCGCGGTGTCCGTCGGTCGTGTATTCATCGGAAGTCCTCCAGTTGCCGCTGCAGTGCATCGCGGGCCCGCGACAGGTGCGTCTTCACCGAGCCCTCGCTGCAGCCCATGACCCGCGCGGTGTCGGCCACGTCCAGCTCCTCCAGCACGCGCAGGGTGAACGCTTCGCGCTGGCGGGCCGGCAGCGCGCGCAGCGCCGCACCGATGCGGTTCCACGCCTCGTGGCTGTCGTGGCGGCGGGCCGGATCCGGCGCGTCGTCGGCCCAGTCGATCGTTTCGCCATCGCGGTCCGTGCTGCCCGGCAGCAGCCAGCGCAGGCGGAACAGGCCCCGCCGCTGCACGTCCACCATCCGGTTGCGCAGGATGCTCCAGAACAGCGGGCCCCATTCCGAGGCCGGGCGGTCGCGGTAGGCCAGCATCTTCAGCATCGCGTCCTGCACCGCGTCCAGCGCATCCTCGCGGTGGCGCAGGCCCAGTTCCGCGAACCGGAACGCGCGCGCCTCGATGCCGCGCAGGAACCCCTCCAGCGTGGCGGGCTCGGGTGCGGGCAGCGGGGCATCGGCGTTCACCGGCCCAAGCTTAGCGGGGGTCAGCAGCAGCATGGCATCCACGGCGGCGGGCCGGGCGAGATTGCCCTGGCCATGCACGGGAAACGCACGGCCGCCGGGACGGTTGACAGCCCGGAGCCCTGCATCGCAAGGGACGGCCATATCGTTATGATGCGGACAACCAACCGGGGAGGTGGGCTGTGGGCGACGGCTTCGTGGCGCTGTACATCTTCATGCTGGCGGCGATCGCCGGCCACGTCATCATCAGCCGGGTGCCGGTGATCCTGCACACACCGCTGATGTCCGGCTCCAACTTCATCCACGGCATCGTCCTGATCGGCGCGATGGTGGTGCTGGGGCATGCGGAAACCCTGCTGGAGCAGGCGCTGGGGTTCGTCGCCGTGTTCCTGGGCGCCGGCAATGCCGCCGGTGGCTACGTGGTGACCGAACGGATGCTGGACATGTTCAAGTCCAGCAAGAAGGTGGAGGGCGGCAAGTGAGCGTCCTCGCACTGGTCAAGCTGAGCTATTTCGTCGCCGCCACGCTGTTCCTGCTCGGCCTGCAGCGCATGGCCAGCCCGAAGACCGCGCGCAGCGGCATCCAGTGGGCGGGCGTGGGCATGCTGATCGCCACCGCGGCCACCTTCTTCCTGCCGGGCCTGCACAACCTCGGGCTGATGGCCTTGGCCATCGTGCTGGGCGTCGGCCTGAACTGGATCTGGGGCCGGAAGGTCGCGATCACCGACATGCCGCAGATGGTCGCGCTGTTCAACGGCATGGGCGGCGGCAGCGCGGCGGCCATCGGCGCGGTCGAGCTGGTGCGTCTGTCGATGGCGGGGGCGGTGGTGCCGTCGCGGCTGACCCTGGTGCTGGCCGTCGTCGGCGCGCTGATCGGCGCGGTGTCGCTGACCGGCTCGGTGATCGCCTGGGCCAAGCTCGACGGGCGCATGGACAAGCGCTACACCTTTCCCGGCCAGCAGTGGTTCAACGCGCTGGTCGCCGTCGCCGCGGTGGGCTGCGGCGTCATGGCCCTGCACACCCTGGCGCTGCCGTGGATCATCGCCTTCTTCGTGCTGGCGCTCGCGCTGGGCGTGCTGATGACGCTGCCGATCGGCGGCGCCGACATGCCGGTGGTGATCTCGCTGTACAACGCGTTCACCGGTCTCGCCGTCGCGTTCGAGGGCTACGTGCTCGGCAACGAGGCGATGATCATCGCCGGCATGATGGTCGGCGCCGCCGGCATCCTGCTGACCCGGCTGATGGCCAAGGCGATGAACCGTTCGATCAAGAACGTGCTGTTCTCGAACTTCGGCGGCGGCTCGGCGCAGATGCAGGCCATCGGCGGTTCCATGAAGCCGATCGAGGCCGCCGACGTGGCCGCGATGATGGCTTACGCCGAGCGCGTGGTGATCGTGCCCGGCTATGGCCTGGCGGTGGCGCAGGCGCAGCACAAGATCTGGGAGCTGACCCAACGCCTGCAGGAGCGCGGGGTGAAAGTGAAGTTCGCGATCCATCCGGTTGCCGGCCGCATGCCCGGGCACATGAACGTGCTGCTGGCCGAGGCGGGCGTGCCGTACGACCTGATCGCCGACATGGACGATATCAACCCCGAGTTCGCCAACACCGACGTCTCGCTGGTGATCGGCGCGAACGACGTGGTGAACCCGGTGGCGAAGACCGATCCGGCCAGCCCGATCTACGGCATGCCGATCCTCGACGTGGTGAACAGCAAGAACACCATCGTCATCAAGCGCGGCAAGGGCACGGGGTTCGCCGGCATCGAGAACGCGTTGTTCTATGCGGACAACACCCGCATGCTGTACGGCGACGGCAGCGAGATGGCGAATGCGCTGGTCAGCGAGCTGAAGGCGCTGGACGGTGGCCATTGAGGCCGGCCCACAGCGCCACCAGCACGCCCGCCGTCCACAGCGCGACATCGAGGCGATCGGCGGCCAGGTGCAGCAGCAGCCACGCGTAGTCGCGCCCCAGCAGCAGGGCCGATTCCCAGGGTCGGAACCCGAAGTTCTGGCCGACCTGGCCGGCCACGATGAGGAAGTTGGCGGCGGCCACCACCCCGGCGGTGGCCAGTGCCGCCCAGGCCGCCCGGGCCGGGCCTGCCGGCCACTTCGCCATGCGCAGCAGCAGCACCATGTCCACGGCCGCCAGCGGCGCCAACCAGGCGCACAGGCCGTCCAGTGCCAGTGCCGCCAGCATCCAGAAGGCGGCAAAGCCCGCGGCGCCCAGGACGAGCAGCGGCAGGGCGTACCAGCGGGGCGCGGACGACTTGGGCATCGGGAGGGGCCAGGCGGTGGGGCGGGCGATGATCCCATCGCGGGCACAGACGGGCAACGGGATTGGGACTAGAATGGTACGGATTCGATCCTTCCGCCGTGCCCCGCCATGTATTCCCGCAGCAGCGAACCCGTCCGTTTCGAGCGCGATTGCGCCGCCGTCCTCGTGCCGCAGGGCGACCTGGTCACCCTGCCGGCCGGCACCGTGGGCTACATCACCCAGGCGCTGGGCGGCAGCTGGACGGTGTTCGTGGAAGGCAACCTCATGCGCATCGCGGGCGAGGACGGCGATGCCATCGGCAAGCAGCCGGCGGAGCCGCTGGAATTGCCGGAAGGTGCCACCGATGCCGACGTCGAGCGCGTGGTGTGGGAGCAGCTGCGCACCTGCTTCGATCCCGAGATCCCGGTCAACATCGTGGATCTTGGCCTGGTCTACCTCGCCGAGCTGTACCAGCCAGAGGGCCAGGACGGCCGTGGCGTGCGGGTGCGCATGACCCTGACCGCGCCGGGCTGCGGCATGGGCGACATCCTGGTAGACGACGTCCGCGCCAAGCTGGAAAAGATCCCGACAGTCGTGGCCACCGACATCGAGCTGGTGTTCGACCCGCCGTGGAACCAGACGCTGATGTCCGACGTCGCGCGGCTTGAGACCGGCATGTTCTGAGTCGCTGGTCACGCGGCGCATGACCATTGGGCTAGCCTGCGAAGGTCACAATGTGACGCGCCGTGGCAGCGGAGGGGCGTGCTGCGATGCCGCAAATTCAGCGTCCGGTTAATTCCTCCGGTCGGGCACGGTTGACCGAGAGCCTGCGACCATGGCGGCGAGAGCCGCATAGCCGCTAGTTTTGAGCATGCACATAACCGTTGGTTATGTGCAAATAACCCCTTTTTCTTGGAAGCGCGCCTGCCGCACGGCAAAGGTCGGTGATCGCTTCGGCTTCCGTTCAGGTTCCCGTGGCGACGCCTGCGCCGCAACTACACGGTGGTCCACGCCGGGGGCCCGCAGGCGGGCTGTGTCGTTGTTCGTCCGTCGGCCGCGCTCGCGGCCACTCAACCAACAACCCAGGGGTAATGCCAGTGAACCGTTCCACCACCACCAACCTGCTCGGGACCGCCATCGTGCTCGCGCTCGCCGCGTCGGGTGCCCAAGCCGCCACCCGCGCCGACCTGCACCAGCGCAACGTCAACCAGCTGCGCCAGCAGTACCAGTCGCTGACCGCGACGCAGGGCGTCGCCACCATGGCGAACCGCCGCCACGCGCAATTCATGCGCGCCGATGCCGACAGCACGCTGCTCATGCGTGCCGCCCGCAGCGACCGCGGCGTCCGCAACTACCGCTACGACCAGGCCTGGCGTGGCATTCCGATCTTCGGCCAGGGCGTCGTGGTCAGCGAAGACGGCACCGGCAAGGTCCGCACGATGTTCGGCAACCTGGTGTCCGGCCTCGCCGCCGACATCCCCTCCACCCAGCCCCGCTTCGGCAAGGCCGCCGCGCTGGTCGCCGCCAAGCGCGTCGCGCTGGGCAACGGCCTCTCGGGCATGCTGACCCGCGACGAGAAGGCCGATACGGTCATCTTCATCGACGACGCCGGCCGCGGCCACCTGGCCTACGCCGTCACGTTCTTCGCCGACGCAGTGGCCGGTGGCACCCCGACCCGCCCGGTGGTGATCCTCGACGCGATCAGCGGCAAGGTCATCAAGCAGTGGGAGAACTTGCAGCACGCGCTGGTGGGCACCGGCCCCGGCGGCAACGCCAAGACCGGCCAGTACGAGTACGGCACGAACTATGGCTACCTGGACGTGACGCAGAGTGGCAGCACCTGCACCATGAACAACGCCAACGTGAAGACCGTGAACCTCAACGGCGGCACGTCGGGCTCGACCGCGTTCTCCTACACCTGCCCGCGCAACACGGTGAAGTCGATCAACGGTGCCTACTCGCCGCTCAACGACGCCCACCACTTCGGCAGCGTGATCTTCGACATGTACAACGCGTACATGGGCATGAACCCGCTGACCATCCAGCTGGTGATGAAGGTCCACTACAAGACCAACTACGAGAACGCGTTCTGGGACGGCACCGCGATGTACTTCGGTGACGGCGCCAGCACCTTCTATCCGCTGGTCAGCCTGGACGTCTCCAGCCACGAGGTCTCGCACGGCTTCACCGAGCAGCAGTCGGGCCTGGTCTATTCCGGCCAGTCCGGCGGCATGAACGAAGCCTTCTCCGACATGGCGGGCGAGGCGGCCGAATACTTCGACCGCGGCACCAACGACTGGCTGGTGGGCTCCGAGATCTTCAAGGGCAGCGGCGCGCTGCGGTACATGTGCAACCCGACCCAGGACGGCGCATCGATCGACAACGCCGCCAACTACACCAGCAGCCTGGACGTGCACTACAGCTCGGGCGTGTACAACAAGGCGTTCTGCACCCTGGCCAAGAAGGCCGGCTGGAACACCCAGAAGGCCTTCCAGGTCTTCGCCCGCGCCAACCGCGACTACTGGACCGCCAGCAGCACCTTCAATGCGGGCGCCTGCGGCGTCGAGACCGCGGCGACCGACCTCGGCTACACCAAGGCCGACGTGACCGCCGCCTTCACCGCGGTGGGCGTGTCCTGCCCGACCGGCGGTGGCGGTGGTGGCGGTGGCAGCACCGGCGGCACGCTGACCAAGGGCGTCACGGTCACCGGCCTGTCGGCCAGCACCGGCGGCGAAGTCGTCTACACGCTGGCCGTGCCGTCGGGCGCGACCAACCTGACCTTCAACATGTCGGGCGGCACCGGTGATGCCGACATGTACGTGAAGTTCGGCAGCGCCCCGACCGACAGCTCCTACGATTGCCGCCCGTACAAGTCCGGCAATGCGGAAAGCTGCTCGTTCGCCACGCCGTCGGCCGGCACGTACTACGTGCGCCTGAAGGCCTACTCGGCGTTCTCCGGCGTCAGCCTGGTGGGTGACTACACCACCGGCGGTGGCGGTGGCGGCGGTGGCAGCAGCACCTCGGTCAACCTGCCGTCGGTGGCCACGGGCAGCTGGTCCAGCACCTACACGCTGGCGGTGGCCGCGGGCAAGACCGCGACCATCAGCATCGCTGGCGGTACCGGCGACGCCGACCTGTACGTCCGCGCGGGCAGCACGCCGACCACCAGCAGCTACACCTGCCGTCCGTACAAGACCGGCAATGCCGAGTCCTGCACGCTGACCCCGACCAGCAACACGACCTACTACATCCGGGTCTACGCGTACTCGGCGTTCTCCGGGGTCACCCTGACCTACGGCACCAACTGAGCCACGCAGGCAACACGCGGTACCCAGACCCCGGCTTCGGCCGGGGTCTTTCTTTGCGGGAGCGGTGAGCGGCGGGCGCCGGTCGCGAGTAGCGCGGACGGCCCTTGCGTCTATTCGGCGGGTTCGAACCGGTTGGCGGCGACGTTCTTGCGGACGTGGTCGGGCGACCAGATGCGCCCGTTCATCGCGATGTACACGCCTTCCGGCAGCGACTGCACCGCGCCGATGGCACAGCCGATGTTGAACTCGGCGTCCGAGCCGCGGAAGCCGGCCGGGCTCAGCGCGCCCGTCATCACGATGGTCTTGCCCGGGATGGATTGCAGCACCTTGCCGGTGGCCACCATCGAGTCGGTACCGTGGGTCACCAGCACGTGGCGCACCGGCTGCGCGGCGATGGTGGCGCGGATCAGCTCGCGGTCGTCGTCGGTGATGTGCAGCGAATCCTTGCGCAGGATCGGGATGATGGTGAAGCGGAACCCCACCCCCAGCTCGCGCAGGATCATGCCGATCTGCGGGTCGCCGATCTGGTAGTCCGACTTGTCGTCGAAGTAGATCTTGTCGATGGTGCCGCCGGTGGTGACGATGAGCAGGTTGTCCATGGCGGCATTGTCCGCCAAAACCCGCGGGCGTTCACCCGGTCAGCCGGCGAGCGGGCCCAGCATCCCCAGCAGCGGCTCCAGCAGGGCGCCATAGGCCAGCGCCCGGGCGGTGCCTGCACGGAGCGGTTCGCGGACCTGGGCGGCGCTGGCGGTGCGCACGCTGCGTTGGGCCCGGTGGGAGACGAGGCAGGCGGGATCGAACGCCAGCCCGCAGTCGTCCAGCAGGGCGCGGATGCGCGCCTCGGGGTCGTCCAGCAGGGCTTCGTAGCGGTGCTGCCGGAGCTGTCCCGGCGCGCGGGCGCGCCACAGGTCCATCGCCCGGGTGCTGCCGCGCAGGTAGCAGGCGATGTCCGCGAGGTCGTTGGCGAAATGCGGCTGCGCGTAGAACTGCTGCTTGTAGCAGGACCAGGCCGTTTCCACCGGATCGCGCCGCGTTTCCACCACGGTCGCGCCGGGCAGCATGGCGCGCAGCACGCCGGCGTGCTTCCAGTTGTCGGGCTGCTTGTCGGTGAAGCGCGGCCGGCGCGAGCGCCAGCGCGCGGTGCGGGCCAGGTAGTCGCGCCCCAGGCGGTCCCAGTCGCCGGCCGTGGCCTGCGGCACCCACTGGGGGTAGGGTTGGCCGCGGCGCAGGGATTCCTGCTGCAGCACGATGCCCAGGTCCGGCAGTTCGCCGGCGCCCTCCACCTCGGGGTGGGCGGCCAGGATCTGCTCGAACAGGGTGGAGCCCGAGCGCGGCAGGCCGACGATGAAGATGGCTTCGCTGCCGAGCGTCGGATCGAGGGGGGGCGGCAGCGTGGCGGTGGCCGCCAGCGCGGCATCGACGAAGCGCTCGAACGCCTCCGCGCGCCAGGGCGTGAGCTCCTTCTGCAAGGCATTGGCATCGCGGAAGGCCGCGTAGGCGGCCGCGAAGTCGCCGCGGTCCTCTTCCAGCTTGCCCAGCGCATGGCCCATCGCCACGCGGTCGCCGGGTGCCAGGTCGCCGCGTCGCAGCTGCGTGCGCAGGGCCAGCCCATCGGCGGCCCCCAGCGGCACCGTCTTGATGTTGGACAGCCCGCGCCAGGCGTCGCCGCAGGCTGGGTGCAGCGCCAGCGCCGCGCGGTAGCGTGCGGCGGCGTCATCGAAACGACCGGCGTGGACGAGGGCATCGCCCAGCAATACCAGCGCGGGCAACAGGTGGGGTGCCCGCGAGACGGCCGCTTCCAGCGCGTCGATGGCGCCTTCGGTGTCGCCGTCCTGCTGCAGGTTGCGGCCCAGGTTGAACCAGGGCGTGGGCTGCGTCGGATCCAGCGCGCAGGCGCGCCGCCAGCTGGCCAAGGCCTCGTCGCGCCGTCCGCAGGCCGACAGCGCGGTCCCGAGGTCGCTGTGCAGGAGGGCGTCGTCCGCCGCCACCGCCAAGGCGCGCTGCAGGGTGGCAACGGCCTCCGCCGCGCGGCGGGTGTGCAGCTGGACGATGGCGAGGTAGCGCAGTGGCTCCGGATGGCCGGGGGCCTGCCCGCAGGCCTGCAGCAGCAGCGTTTCGGCCCGCCGTGGGTCGCCGTCGCGCAGGGCGCGGGCGCCAGCATGCACCGTCGCGGCCAGCGCCGGGGCCAGCCCGGCCATGCGCGGATCGGCGGTCATGGCTGCGGTTGGCGGGTCTCGCGGCGCGCGCGCATGCCGGGCAGGCAGGCGGCATGCACCACCAGCAGCGCCAGCCCGACTTCCGCCAGCGCGAACCACCGTTGGTCGGGCTCGGACCAGGCCAGCATGACGCCGTGGCTGAACCACAGCAGCGCCAGCACGCCGGCAGTGAAGCCGGCGCGGTGCCAGCCACGCAGCGCGACCAGCGCCAACAGCACGGGCGGAAGCGCGAAGGCAAGCAACCCCGCCAGCGGGTGCGGATGCCCCAGCGACCAGCCGACGAACAGCGCGGCGAGGGCGAAGAGCGTCGCCGCCAGGTAGGTGCGTGCGTTCATGCCTGCAGCTTCCGCGCCAGCTGCGCCACGCGCCGTCCCAGCGCGCGGGCCAGCTGGGCCTCGTCGTCGCTCAGCTCGGGCCGGTCGTCCACGCCCGCCACGTGGCTGGCGCCGTAGGGCGTGCCGCCGGTGCGGGTGGTGTTGAGCGGTGCTTCGGTGAACGGGATGCCCGCGATCACGCAGCCGTGGTGGAGCAGCGGCACCAGCATGGTGAGCAGGGTGGACTCCTGGCCGCCATGCATGGTGGCGGTGGAGGTGAACGCGGCGGCGGGCTTGCCGACCAGCGTGCCGCTGGCCCACTCGGCGCCGAGGGTGTCCAGGAAATGCTTGACCGGCGCGGCCATGTTGCCGAAGCGGGTCGGGCTGCCCAGCAGCAGGCCGGTGCATTCCGCCAGGTCGCGCTTGTCCACGTACGGAGCGCCGTCCTCGGGCTCGGGCGGGGCGGCGACCTGGGTGACCGGTGCCACCGGCGGCAGCGTGCGCAGCCGCGCCTGCATGCCGTCCACTTCCTCGATGCCGCGCGCGATCTGCCGCGCCAGCCGGGCCACCGAACCGCCGCGGCTGTAGTAGAGGACCAGGATGTCGGACATGCGCGTCAATCGTGCCGGGGACGCGGCAGCATAGAGCAAGCGGCGCATTCCTGGCATCGGTTACGCTTGCCGGATGGAGCCGCTGGATTCCCTTTACCGCTGGAGCGAACGCCTGCGCGATCCGGCGCGTGCCGGCAGCTTCGGCCGCTTTGTGCTGCGGCGGTTCCTGGACGATCGCCTGTTCGAGGCGGCCGGCGCGCTGTCCTACACCACCGCCTTCGCGCTGGTGCCGTTGACCATGGTCGCGTTCGGCGTGCTGTCCGCCTTCCCGGTGTTCGATGCGTGGAGTGCGCGGCTGAGCGGCTACATCTTCGCCAACTTCGTGCCGCGCGCCGCGCAGGCCGTGTCCGGCTACCTCACCGATTTCTCGTCCAACACCAAGTCGCTGACCACCGCCGGCGCGCTGGCGCTGATCGTGTCGCTGCTGGTGACGTTGAGCAGCGTCGAGGCCATCTTCAACCGGATCTGGCGGGTGCCCACCGCGCGGCCCAAGGTGGGGCGCTTCCTCGTCTACTGGACGGTGCTGACCCTCGGGACGCTGGTCGCCGCGGCCAGCCTGGCGCTGTCCACCCGCTTCTTCGCGCTGGCCATCTTCGAGACTCTGGCCGGGCGCTGGCTGGAGGCGTTGATGCTGCGGCTGGCGCCGATGGCGATCGAGCTGCTGGCGTTCGCGACGGTGTTCAAACTGGTGCCGCACCGCACGGTGGCTTGGCGCCATGCCGTCGCCGGCGCGCTGCTGTCGGTGGCGTTGTTCGAAGCGGTGAAATCGGGGCTGGGGCTGTACCTCGGCAGCTTCGATTCGTACCAGAAGATCTACGGCGCGGTGGCGCTGGTGCCGATCGTGATGCTGTGGATCTACCTGAGCTGGGTGTCGATCCTGTTCGGTGCGTCGTTCGCCTCGTCGATGTCGGCGTTCCGCTACCAGCCGAAGGCCCTGCGCCTGCCGCACGGGCACGAGCTGTATGGCCTGCTGCGCATGCTCGGCCGCTTCCACCGCGCGCGCATGCGCGGCGAGGGGCTGACCAGCGAGCAGATCGAAGCGCTGGAGCCCAGCCTGACCGACAGCATGGTGCAGTCCCTGCTGGGCCGGATGGCGGCGATCCACGTGCTGCAGCTGGCCGAGAATGGCCAGTGGCTGCTGGGCCGGGACCTCGACGACGTGCGCCTGGGCGAACTCTACGAGGCCGCGCAACTGCGCATCCCCGCCGTCGACGCGCCGGTGCCCCAGCCCGACGATGCCCTCGGCGTGGCGGTCCGGGAGGCGATGACGCAGCTGCGCGTCCCGCTGCAGGACCGCCTGCAGCAACCCGTTTCCAGTGTCTATGCCGGGATCCCGGAGGAATGAACCCCATGCGCCTGCCTGTTGTTGCCCCCTTGCTGCTGGTCCTGTTCGCCGCCTGCTCGCGGACGCCGGAGCCCACGACGCCCGCGACCGCGCCGCCCATGCCGGCGGCCACCCGGACGCCCGCCGCCGCCCCGTCGGCCGAGCAGCCGATGCTGCAGGTGACCACGCTGGACGGGGCCGCCTATGACCTGGCCCAGCAGCGCGGCAAGTGGGTCATCGTCAACTATTGGGCCACCTGGTGCGGGCCGTGCCTGAAGGAAATGCCGGAACTCTCGGCGCTGGCGGCCATGCGGCAGCACATCGCGGTGATCGGCCTGGCCTACGAGGACACCAGCGAGGACGACCTGCGCGCCTTCCTGGCCAAGCGGCCGGTGGCGTACCCAGTCGCGCGCGTGGACGTCTATTCGCCGCCGAAGGACTTCGGTGCGCCCCGCGGGCTGCCCACCACCTGGTTGATCCGCCCCGATGGCGCGGTGGCGCGCAAGTACACCGGGCCGGTGACCGCCCGCATGCTGGAAGAGGACATCGCTTCGTTCGGCGGCCCCAAGGCCGGCTGACGTGCCCGTTGCCCGTTTCAGGATCGCCGGCCGGGTACAGGGCGTGGGCTTCCGTGCCGCGACCCGCGCGGAGGGCGCGCGGCTGGGATTGGCCGTGCAGGTCGGGAACCGCGCCGACGGCACGGTGGAGGTCACGGCGGGCGGCGATACCGGGGCGATCGAGGCGCTGGCGCGCTGGCTGCAGCACGGCCCCCCGCTGGCCCGCGTGGTGCGCGTCGACCGCTTGCCCGCGGTGCCGGAGGCGACTTAGCGTCCGAACGCGGGGATCGGCTTGAGCACGCCGTAGCGTTCCTTCGCCGGCTTGCCGCGCAGCGGAGGCAGGGCGAGCGCGGGCGCGTCCAGCCGGGGGTCCGGCAAGCGGTCCAGCAGGTCGCGGAGCAGGGTCAACCGGCCGCGCTTCTGGTCGTCGAAATCGACCAGCGTCCACGGGGCATGGCGCGTGTGCGTGGCCTCCAGCATGGTCTCGCGCGCCTCGGTGTAGGCGCGGTAGCGGGTGCGCGCCTCCAAGTCGATCGGTGAAAGCTTCCAGCCCTTCAGCGGATTGTCCACGCGCTCGGCGAAGCGCTTTTCCTGCTCCGCCTGGTCGCAGCACAGCCAGTACTTGAACAGGAGGATGCCGTCGTCCACCAGCTGCCGTTCGAACTGCGGGGTGGCGCGCAGGAACGCGGCGACCTGCGCGTCGCTGGCGAAGCCCATCACCTTCTCGACGCCGGCGCGGTTGTACCAGCTGCGGTCGAACAGGGCGATCTCGCCGGCCGCGGGAAGGTGCTCGGCGTAGCGCTGGAAGTACCACTGCGTCGCCTCGCGGTCGGTGGGCTTGGGCAGCGCCACCACCCGGCACTGGCGGGGATTCAGGTGGGCGCGGATGGCGTCGATCGCGCCGCCCTTGCCGGCGGTGTCACGGCCCTCGAACACCACCACCAGCCGCTTGCCCGCCTGCTGCAGCCAGCGCGCGGTGTTGGCGAGTTCAACCTGCATCGGCGCCAGCAGCGCCTCGTAGTCCTTGCGCTTGAGCTTGCTCATTTACGTGCCGCCCGTGGCTTCATGCTGCGCGCGACTTCCAGCAGCGCGCCCTGCTGGCGCGTGCCCAGCGCACGGTAGGCGGCCAGCAGTTCGTGCTCGCCCTTGGTGCGGGCGGGGTCCAGCGTGCTGGCCAGTTCGGACAGCAGCGCGCCGGCCGGTACGCCGAACGCCCGCGCCAGCGCTTCGACCTGGTCGCGGCCGGGCAGCTTCTCGCCCTTCAGCCAGGCGTTGACGGTGCCGATGCCGGCGCGCGGGATGGCGGTGGCGATATCGGCCACGGTGAGGCCGCGGGCCTTGCTGAGCAATCGCAGGGTGGTGTCGATCGACATCCTCGTTCCCTTCGCGGTCGGACGAAGGTCGAGTGTAGAGCGGTTGCGGCCGCGTGGCGCAAGGCCGCCGTGCGGGCGTTGCCGGGATCAACCTCTGGTCAGAACGTCAGCGAGTACCACTGGGTGGCGTCTTCGTGCCAGCCGGCGGCACGGTAGAGCGCGCGGGCCGCGGTGTTGTCGAGGGTCGTCTCCAGCGAGATGCCGGCGGCCCCGTCGGTGCGGGCGAAGGCCGCGGCGGCGTCCAGCAGGGTGCGGGCCACGCCCTGGCGGCGGGCGCCAGCATCCACGTAGAGGTCGTTGAGGATCCAGGTCTTCGCGGTGCGCACCGAGGAAAACATCGGGTACAGCTGGGCGAAGCCGGCCAGCGCGCCGTCGCGGCGGGCCAGCAGCACCACCGACTCGCCGAACCGCAGCCGCTCGCGCAGCCACTGGCGGGCGCGGGCCACGTCGCCGGGCTGCCCGTAGAACTGCCGGTAGGCATCGAACAGGGCGGCGAGGGCGTCGAGGTCGGCGGGGCCGGCGCGGGAGATGGTGGTGGTCATCGGGGTCCTTGGGCAGTGTGGCCGCGCTGGCCAAGCCGGTACGCGGCTTCGTGTGCGGCGGGCATCAGGCCTCGCGCGCCAGCCGCGCGAGTTCCTCCGCCTGGCGTTCCTGCTGCAGGCGCAGGACCAGCGGGTCGAGGTCGCCCTCGAGGATGTGGGGCAGGTCGTAGAGGGTCAGCCCTTCCACGCGATGGTCGGTGATCCGGCCCTGCGGGAAGTTGTAGGTGCGGATGCGCTGGCTGCGGTCGCCGCTGCCCACCTGCAGCTTGCGGTCCGCGGCGGTGGCGGCAGCGCGCTTTTCCAGCTCGGCTTCCACCAGCATCGCCTGCAGGCGCTTCATGGCTTTGTCGCGGTTGGCGTGCTGGCTGCGCTCGGTCTGCGACTCCACCACCACGCCGGTCGGCACGTGGGTGATGCGGATCGCCGATTCGGTCTTGTTGACGTGCTGGCCGCCGGCACCGGAGGAACGGAACGTGTCCACCTTCAGGTCGGCGGGATTGATGGTGATTTCGGCGTCGGAGTCGCTCTCCAGCGCGATGATCGCCACCGTCGCCGCCGAGGTGTGGATGCGGCCCTGCGATTCGGTGGCCGGCACGCGCTGCACGCGGTGGGTGCCGGATTCGTACTTCAGGCGGGCGTAGGCGCCGTCGCCCTCAATGCGGGCGACGATCTCCTTGTAGCCGCCGTGCTCGCCGGGGTTGGCGGATTCGATGTCCACCCGCCAGCCGTTGCGCTCGGCATAGCGCGCATACATGCGGAACAGGTCCCCGGCGAAGAGCGCGGCCTCGTCGCCGCCGGTGCCGGCGCGCACTTCCAGATACAGGCCGCCGTCGTCGCGGGCATCCTTCGGGACCAGTTGGGCCAGCAGTTCGCCTTCCAGCTGTTGCAGGCGCACGGTAGCGGCGTCGATCTCGTCGTCGGCCAGCTCGCGCAGCTCCGGGTCGTCGCGCATCGCCTGCGCGGCGGCCAGGTCGTCGCGCGCGCGGGCTTCGGCGGCGAGTGCCTCCGCCACCGGCTGCAGGCTGGCGAACTCGCGCGAGAGGCTGCGGAAGCGGCCCTGGTCGGCCGCGACCGCGGGATCCGCCAGCAGGCGCTCCACTTCCTCGCGCCGCTCCAGCAGCGCTTCCAGCTTGCGTCGCAGGGCAGGGGTCATGCGTCGGGCGCGTCCGCGCCCGCGCGCGGGAACAGCTTGTCGGCGGCCCGCGCCAGCTCGGCGTCGCCGCTGCGGGCGGCTTCGCGCAGGGCCACGGTCGGTGCGTGCAGCAGGCGATTGGTCAGCGTGTGCGCCAGCAGCTCGAGTGCTTGCTCGGCGGGCATGCCGGCGGCCAGCTGCTGGCGGGCCTTGGCCAGCGCCTCGGCGCGTGCGGCTTCGCCGTGGGCGCGCAGCTGCAGCAGCGGCTGCTGGCGACCCGCCGCCTGCCACTGTTCGACGAAGCGGGTGGTCTGCAGTTCGATGATCGCCTCCGCCTGCTGCGCGGCCTCGCGGCGGCTGCGGCGGTTGTCCTCGATGGCGCGTTCCAGGTCGTCCACGGTGTAGAGGAACACGTCGCGCAAGCCGGAGACGTCGTGGTCGATGTCGCGCGGCACCGCCAGGTCCAGCAGCAGCATCGGCCGATGCTTGCGGGCACGCAGCGCCTGCTCCACCTGCGCGCGATGCAGGATCGGGGTGCGGCTGGCGGTGGCCGAGATCACGATGTCCGCTTCGGCCAGGTGGCGGTCCAGTTCCTCCAGCGGCAGCGCGATGCCGCCATGGCGGCTGGCCAGCGCCTGCGCGTGGGCCAGCGTGCGGTTGGCTACCAGCAGGCGCTGCACCTTGGCTTCCACCAGATGGCGCGCCGCCAGTTCGATCGTCTCGCCGGCGCCGACCAGCAGCACGGTGGACTCGCTGGGGCGCGCGAAGTTCTCTTCCGCCAGCCGCACCGCCACCGAGGCCACCGAGACGGGGTTGGCGCCGATGCGGGTGTCGGTGCGGGTGCGCTTGGCGGTGGCGAAGGCCTGCTGGAAGAGCCGGTCCAGCTGGCCGCCCAGGGCGCCGGCCTCGCGCGAGGCCGCCCAGGCCTGCTTCACCTGGCCGAGGATCTGCGGCTCGCCCAGCACCAGCGAATCCAGCCCGCTGGCGACCCGGAACAGGTGGCGCACGGCGTCGGCGTCGCGGTGGCGGTACAGGTAGGCATGCAGGTCGCTGCCGGCCTCCGGGTGCGCAGCCAGCCAGTCGGCCAGCGCCTGGCCGTCGCCGTCGGCATGGGCGTACAGCTCGGTGCGGTTGCAGGTGGACAGCAACACCGCTTCATGCACGCCGGGCAGCCCGCGCAGGGCGTCCAGCGCGGGTGGCAGCGTGTCCGGGCCGAACGCCACCCGCTCGCGCAGGGCAACCGGCGCGGTCTGGTGGTTGATGCCGAGGACGTACAGGCTCACGGTTCGGGCGGACGGACAGGGGGCAATGGGCGACGGATTCGTTCAGGTGCCTGCGCTAAGCTGCGGGCCCGACCGATCATTGTACCGGCCCCGCCCATGTCGAATCCGCAACGCTCCGGTCCACGCGCCTTTTCGTACGTTGCGCTGCTGGCGGTCCTGCTGCCTTGCGCCGTGGCCGCCGGTGCCCAAACGGCCGGCGGTACCCCATCGAAGGTGGATCCACTCGAGGCCAGCCTGGCGGGCGAATTCGCCCTGCAGGGCGGCCAGTTGCCGGAGGCTGCGCGCCACTACCTGGCGGCCGCGCGTGCGGCGCAGGACCCGGTGCTGGCCGAGCGCGCCACCCGCATCGCCCTGCTCGCCGACGAGGACCGGTTGGCGCGCGAGGCGTTCGGCGTCTGGCAGTCGCTGGCGCCGCAGCCCACGCTGGACGCGCGCATGGTCGCGGCCAGCCTGGCCCTGCGCGCCGGTGAAACCCGGGTGGCGCGCCGCGCATTGCGCGCGCTGTTGGCGGAAGAGGGCGGCTGGCGGCCGGCGCTGACGGCGCTGGTCGGCGCGGTCGGGCGCCAGCAGCCGCTGGTGGTGAAGCTGCTGCGGGAGACGATCGAAGGCGGCGCGCTGCCGAACCAGTTGCAAGCGTGGTTGGGCTTTGGTGGCCTCGCGCAGCGGCTGGAGCAGCCGGCGCTGGTGGACCGCATCGTCCAGCAGGTGGTGGCGCGGTTCCCCGGCGAGCCGCGCGTAGCGCTGCTGCGTGCGCAGCTGCTGCGCGAGGGCGGCAAGCTGGACCAGGCCCGCGCGGCGCTGGACGGCCTGGGGGACGCCGCGCTGCTGGTGCCGGAGCTGCGGTGGGGTCTGGCCGCGGAATACGAGGCGCTGGGCGATGCCGCCAAGGCGGCGCAGGTGCTGGCACGGGGTGCGCAGGACGATGCCGTCTATGCCCGCCGCGCAATGCTGCTGGATAAGGCTGGCGACAAGGCCGGCTTGGCCGCCCTGTACGAAGAGCTCAAGCGCGGCGCGACCACGCCCAATCCGGTGCGCCGGCTGCTGCTCGGCCAGCTGGCCGAATTGCTGGAGCGCTACCAGGACGCGCTGGACTGGTACGCCAAGGTGCCGGACGAGCGCATGCAGGGGCCGGCCAGGCTGCGCTCCGCGAACGTGCTGCATGCGATGGGCAGGACGGAGGATGCGTTCGCCGCGCTGCACGCGCTGCAGGCGGACGCCGCCCTGGACGAGGATGGGCGGCGCGATGCCTATCTGCTGGAGGCCGAACTGCGCCAGAAGGACCGTGCGGACGCCGCCGAGCAGGACGCCTATGCGCGCGGGCTGGCGGCGTTTCCAGACGAGCCGGCACTGTTGTACGGCCGTGCCCTGATGTGGGAGCGCCGGGACCAGATCCCCAAGGCCGAAGCGGACCTGCGCCGGCTGTTGGTGATCGAGCCGGAGAACGTGGCCGCGCTCAACGCGCTGGGCTACACGCTGGCCGACCGCACCGACCGCTACCGCGAGGCGCTGGAACTGATCGACCGCGCCCGCGTGGCGGAGCCGGGGAACGCCGCCATCATCGACAGCTACGGCTGGGTGTTGTTCCGGCTAGGGAAGCCGCGCGCCGCGCTGGACCACCTGCGGCACGCCTACGCATTGCAGCAGGACCCGGACATCGCCAGCCACCTCGGCCAGGTGCTGTGGGTGTTGGGCCAGAAGGACGAGGCGCGCAAGTACTTCGAGGCCGCGCGCAAGCTCGATCCCGACAACCGATCGCTGCAGCGGGTGCTGCAGGAGACCGGCGCGTGAGGGCAGCGGGCGCGGGACTGCTGGCGCTGGTGCTGGGCGGCTGTGCCTCGCTGCCGCCGCCTGCTGCCGTGGGGGATGCCGTCGCGGGCGATGCGGCCCAGCAGCGGCGCTCGGAGCGCCTCGGCCTGGCCGAGGGGGACTGCGCCGCGCCGGCCTGGGGCCTCGTGGGACGCGTGGCGCTCTCCAACGGCCGGCAGGGCGGCAGCGGCCGGATCGCGTGGACGCAGGGCACTGGCGTACAACATCTCGAGCTGTCGGCACCGGTGACCCGGCAGAGCTGGGTGCTGGACGTCGATGCCACCGGCGCCACGCTGCGCGGTGTCGCGGCCGACCCGCTGCGGGATCCCGACGCCGCCCGGCTGCTGCACGGGGCCACCGGTTGGGACATCCCGGTGGCGGCGCTCGGCTGCTGGGTCCGCGGCGCGACGGCCCCGGCGCTGGGCGCGGCGGCCATCGAGTACGGCCCGGACCTGCTGCCGCGGCGGATCGTCCAGGCCGGCTGGACAGTCGAATACAGCGGTTGGCTGCCGGACTCTGCGGACGCAGTGCCGCTGCCGGCGCGGGTCGAGGCGCGCCGCGGGGACGACCGGGTGCGGTTGGTCGTGGATCGCTGGGAGGCCGAGTGAGCGAGTTTCCCGCGGCGGCGGGCTGGTCCGCATGGCCGGCGCCGGCCAAGCTGAACCTGTTTTTGCACATCACCGGCCGCCGGCCGGACGACTACCACGCCCTGCAGACCGCGTTCCGCCTGCTGGACTGGGGCGACACGGTCTATCTGCGGCCGCGGACCGACGGCGTCATCGCCCGTGTCGGGACGGGCGCCGCCGGGGTCGCCGAGGCGGACGACCTGCTGGTGCGTGCTGCCAATCTTCTGCAAAAAGAATCGAAAACCCATCTTGGTGTCGATATCGGCATCGAAAAGCGCATTCCGATGGGGGGCGGGTTCGGCGGTGGTTCGTCGGATGCGGCCACCGTGCTGGTGGCCTTGGATCGCCTCTGGGCGCTGGGGCTGGGCGAGGAGCGCCTGGCGACACTGGGTGTGGCGCTGGGCGCCGACGTGCCGGTGTTCGTGCGCGGCCGCAATGCCTGGGCCGAGGGCGTGGGCGAGCGCTTGACGCCCCTCGATCTGCCGCCGGCGTGGTACGTGCTGGCCTCGCCGGGGGTGCACGCGGCGACGGCGTCCCTGTTCCAAGCCCCTGATTTGACGCGCGATGCGGCACCCGTGACAATAGCGGGCTTCCTTTCCGGGACTGTGCTCGACAACGCGTTCGAGCCGGTGCTGCGGCGCCAGGAACCGGCCGTCGAGGCCTTGTTCGTGGCGCTCTCGCGCATCGGCACGCCGCGCCTGACGGGCTCGGGCAGCGGCTGTTTCGTGGAATTCGCCGACCGCGGTTCCGCCGAAGCGGCGCTGGCGGCGCTGCCGGCGGGCCTGCTCTCATCGGGCACGTCCGCCTGGCTGGCGCGCGGCGCGGAACGGTCGCCGCTGCTGGATGCAGTGGAGCAGCATCGATAGGGGCGTCGCCAAGTGGTTAAGGCACCGGGTTTTGATCCCGGCATTCGTAGGTTCGAATCCTTCCGCCCCTGCCAACCCGCGCTTCCGCGCGTCGTCCAACAGCCCTTCCCAACGCGGCCACCACGATGCAGGACAATCCCAACTTGCTGGTTTTCTCGGGCAACGCCAACAAGCCGCTGGCCAACGCGGTCTGCCGCGAGCTGGGCGTGAAGCCGGGCAAGGCGCTGGTGAGCCGCTTCTCGGACGGCGAGGTGCAGGTCGAGATCGAGGAAAGCGTGCGCGGGCAGGACGTGTTCGTCCTCCAGCCCACCAACGCCCCCACGGCCGAGAACTTCATGGAACTGCTGGTGCTGATCGACGCGCTCAAGCGCGCATCGGCGGCCAGCGTGACGGCGGTGGTGCCGTACTTCGGCTACGCCCGCCAGGACCGCCGCCCGCGCTCCTCGCGCGTGCCGATCACCGCAAAGGTGGCCGCCCGGATGTTCGGCGCGGTGGACACCGACCGCGTGCTGACGGTGGACCTGCACGCCGACCAGATCCAGGGCTTCTTCGACATCCCCGTCGACAACGTCTATGCCTCGCCGCTGCTGCTGGCCGACATCTGGCGCGTGCACGGCACCGACAACGTGATCGTGGTGTCGCCGGACGTTGGCGGCGTGGTGCGCGCGCGCGCCATCGCCAAGCGCCTGGACGATGCCGAGCTGGCCATCATCGACAAGCGCCGCCCGAAGGCCAACGTCGCCACCGTGATGAACATCATCGGCGACGTCGAGGGCAAGACCTGCGTGCTGGTGGACGACATCGTCGACACCGCCGGCACCCTGTGCGCCGCCGCCAACGCGCTGAAGGAGCGCGGAGCGCGCAAGGTCGTGGCCTACTGCGTGCATCCGGTGCTGTCGGGCGCGGCGATGGACAACCTCAACAAGTCCTCGCTGGACGAGCTGGTGGTCACCGACACCATCGCCCTGTCCCCGGCCGCCAAGGCCTGCAGCAAGATCCGCCAGCTCAGCGTGGCGGAACTGCTGGCCGAAACCATCCGCCGCATGGCGTTCGGCGAGTCCGTCAGCTCGCTGTACGTCGATTGACCCCATCCGCGTCGTCGGCCTGCCGGCGCCGCACCCCCACTCACCTGGTCGCGGGTGAGTGTTTCCACCGCCGCGAGGCGGTTCCATCGCAAAAGAAGTGAGTCATTCCATGTCCGAACACACCATCAAGGCCACTGGCCGCAACGTCGAGGGGAAGGGTGCGAGCCGCCGCCTGCGTCGTGCCGCCCAGCTGCCGGCCATCGTCTACGGCGCCGGCGCCGCCCCGCAGGCCATCCAGATCGAGCACGAGCAGATCTGGCTGGCGAGTCACCACGAGTGGTTCTATTCGTCGATCCTGAACCTGGACGTCGACGGCAAGGTCGAGCAGGTCCTCCTGCGCGACATGCAGCGCCATCCGTACAAGCAGCTGATCATGCATCTGGACTTCCAGCGCGTGGACGCCAGCCAGGCGCTCCGCACCAAGGTCCAGCTGCACTTCCTGAACCAGGAGAAGTCTCCGGCCGGCAAGACCGGCGGCGTCGTGATCATGCACGAGCTGACCGAAGTGGAAATCAGCTGCCTGCCGAAGGACCTCCCGGAGGCCATCGAGGTCGACCTGGCCGACTTGGCCGTGGGCGCGGTGGTGCACCTGTCCGACCTGAAGCTGCCGGCTGGCGTCGAGCTGCCGGCGCTGAAGCTGGGCAAGGAGCACGACGTGGCCGTCGTGGTCGCCAAGCACGGCAAGGAAGAGGCGGAAACCACCGGTGCGCCGGAAGCCGCCGAAGTGCCGGCGACCAAGGCCGCCAAGAAGGACGCGAAGTAATCCCGCTCCGCCCGTCGTCCCCGCGCTTGTGGGGGCGATGGCGCGGGCTGGAGCGTTCCGATGGCGGGTCTTCGCCTCATCGTCGGTCTGGGCAACCCCGGGTCCGAGCACGCCCGAACCCGGCACAACGCCGGGTTCTGGTTTATTGACGCGCTGGCGCTGCACGAGGGCGCGCGCTTCGGGCTGGAGAGCAAGCTGTTCGGCGAAACGGCCAAGGTGTCGATCGCCGGGCAGAGCGTCTGGCTGCTGCGGCCAGCGACATTCATGAACGCCAGCGGCAAGTCGATCATGGCGGCCCTGCGCTACTGGAAGATCGAGCCCGAGGAGATGCTGGTCGTCCACGACGAGCTGGACCTTCCGCCGGGCGTGGCGCGGCTCAAGTTCGATGGCGGCCACGGAGGCCAGAATGGCCTGCGCGATACCATCCGCCTGCTCGGCCACGGCAAGTTCCACCGCCTGCGCATCGGTATCGGCCACCCGGGCCACAAGGACAAGGTGACGCCGTGGGTGCTGGGCCGGCCGGGCATCGCCGACGAAGCGCTCATCCTGCGGGCGATCGGCGAGGCGGCGGACGTCCTCCCACTGGCGGTGCAGGGCCAGCTCTCCGATGCGATGACGCGGCTGCACACCGCGAAGGCGTGAGCGGCGATTGGTGATTGCCGGTTCGGCGCGGGCGCGCCCGAGCCGGCAATCACGAATCCCGGAACACGGATCCACCATGGGCATCAAATGCGGCATCGTCGGACTGCCGAACGTCGGCAAGTCCACCCTGTTCAATGCGCTCACCAAGGCGGGTATCGCCGCGGCCAACTTCCCGTTCTGCACCATCGAGCCGAACGTGGGCGTGGTGCCGGTGCCGGACCCGCGGCTGGGTGCGCTGGCGGCGATCATCAATCCGCAGAAGGTCATTCCCACGGCGGTCGAGTTCGTCGACATCGCCGGCCTGGTGGCGGGCGCGGCCAGCGGCGAGGGCCTGGGCAACAAGTTCCTGGCGCACATCCGCGAGGTGGATGCGATCTGCCACGTGGTGCGCTGCTTCGACCATCCCGACGTGATCCATGTCGCCAACAAGGTCGACCCGATCGCCGACATCGACACCATCGACACCGAGCTGGCGCTGGCCGACCTGGAGTCGGTGGACAAGGCCATCGCCCGCTTCGAGCGCGTGGCCAAGAGCGGCGACAAGGATGCCAAGGCGAAGATCGAGGTGCTGGCCAAGCTCCGCGCCGCGCTGGACCAGGGCAAGGCCGCGCGCACGGTGGCCCTGGACGACGAGCAGAAGGCGGCCATCCGCGACCTGTTCCTGCTCACCCTCAAGCCGGTGATGTACGTGGCCAACGTGCTCGAGGACGGCTTCACCGGCAATCCTCACCTGGATGCCGTCCGCGCGCGCGCGGTGGAGGAGGGGGCGCAGGTGGTGCCGGTGTGCGCCGCGATCGAGGAGGAGATGAGCCAGCTCGACGACGCCGACCGCGACGCCTTCCTGGCCGACCTCGGGCTCGAGGAGCCGGGCCTGAACCGCGTCATCCGCGCGGCCTACGCGCTGCTGGGCCTGCAGACCTACTTCACCGCCGGCGTCAAGGAAGTCCGCGCGTGGACGGTGAAGGCGGGCGCCACCGCGCCGCAGGCCGCGGGCGTGATCCACACCGATTTCGAGAAGGGCTTCATCCGCGCCGAAACCATCGGCTACGACGACTTCATCAAATACCGCGGCGAAGCGGGTGCGCGCGATGCCGGCCGCCTGCGCCTGGAGGGCAAGGAGTACCGGGTGCAGGAAGGCGACATCCTGCATTTCCGCTTCAACGTCTGACCGGGTTGTCAAGGTGCAGGGTCGGTGCTGGGCATCGGCCCGCACGCCTCGGCGCCGGGTGCAAGGCAAAGAGATTTTTTGCGAAAAATCCGTTGACAGGGCCGAAAGCGACGCCCAGAATAACGGGCTCTTTGAGGGGGAACGCCCGCCTCGATGAGGACAATCCGGAGGGATACCCAAGCGGCCAACGGGGGCAGACTGTAAATCTGCTGGCTTACGCCTTCGGTGGTTCGAATCCACCTCCCTCCACCAGCTCCATCGCTCCAAGCCGCCGGCCTTACCAGCCGGGGGTGCAACAAGGCAGGACTCCCGGCGCGGGAGTAGTTCAATGGTAGAACTGTAGCCTTCCAAGCTACTAGCGCGGGTTCGATTCCCGTCTCCCGCTCCACCATTGCTTCCAGCGCGCGGTCCTGTCGTAAAACCTGCTCACGTAGCTCAGTCGGTAGAGCACCTCCTTGGTAAGGAGGAGGTCGATGGTTCGATTCCATTCGTGAGCACCATATTCGCAATCACACGCCTGCCCCGGCAGGCAAACCCAACGAGACGCAGCCATGGCTAAGGGTAAGTTCGAGCGCACCAAGCCCCACGTGAACGTGGGCACGATCGGTCACGTGGACCACGGCAAGACGACGCTGACGGCGGCGCTGACGAAGGTGGGCGCGGAGCGTTTCGGCGGTGAGTTCAAGGACTA
>DASWXO010000128.1:0-2382 GCA_036405455.1 Thermomonas sp.
CAAGGAAACCACCATGCGTCACTATGAAATCGTGTTCCTGGTCCATCCGGACCAGAGCGAGCAGGTCCCGGCGATGATCGAGCGCTACAAGGGCGCCATCGAGGCCGGCAACGGCAAGATCCACCGCCTGGAAGACTGGGGTCGCCGCCAGCTGGCGTACCCGATCCAGAACCTGGTGAAGGCGCACTACGTGCTAATGAACATCGAGGCCGAGCAGTCCGTGCTGGACGAGCTGGTCAACACGTTCCGCTTCAACGACGCGATCCTGCGTCACCTGGTCATGCGTCGCGACGACGCCGTGACCGAGCAGTCCCTGATCATGAAGAACAAGGACGAGAAGGGCGACAAGCCCGAGCGTCGCCGCCGCGACGACGAGAGCGACAGTGCCGTGGGCACTGGCGAATCCGACAACGCCGAAGCCGCCTGAGGAGCACGTCCATGTCCAAGTTCTTCCGCCGCCGCAAGTTCTGCAAGTTCACCGCCGAAGGCGTGACCGAGATCGACTACAAGGATCTCAACACCCTGCGCCAGTACCTGACCGAGACCGGCAAGATCGTCCCGAGCCGCATCACCGGCACCAAGTCGAAGTACCAGCGCCAGCTGCAGGCCGCCGTCAAGCGCGCCCGCTTCCTGGCCCTGATCCCGTACACCGACAACCACAACGTCTGATGCCTCGCCAGCGCCGGCCGGCCCCGTCGCCGGCCCGCCGCTGGCGGCGTCCCCGTCCGATTCGGACAGCACCCGTTGCAGGCGCCGCCTGCTAACGAATACGGAGCACCACCATGCAACTGATCCTCCTGCAGAAGGTCACCAACCTGGGCAACCTCGGCGACAAGGTCGACGTGAAGCCGGGCTACGGCCGCAACTTCCTGGTCCCGCAGGGCAAGGCCGTGCCGGCCACCGCCGCCAACCTGGCCGAGTTCGAGGCCAAGCGCGCCGACTACGAAGCCAAGGCCGCCGCCACCCTGGACGCGGCCACCGCCCGCCAGGCCAAGCTGGCCGACGCCAGCGTGACCGTCGCCGCCAACGCCTCGACCGAAGGCAAGCTGTACGGCTCGGTCGGCCCGCGCGAGATCGCCGAGGCCCTGACCAAGCAGCTGGGCGTCGAAGTGAACAAGTCGGAAGTCGTGATGGGCGAAGGCCCGCTGCGCCACACCGGCGAGTTCGAGGTGCACGTGCACCTGCACGCCGACGTCGACACCACCGTCAAGGTGGTGGTGGTGCCGGAAGCGGCCTGATCCTGCCGCAGCCAGCCACACCGGGACGGGCGCCGAAAGGCGCCCGTTTCGTTTTCCGGGCCGCCCGCGTCGCAGCGGGTGAGATGCCCACCGGTTATCCACAGGGTTATCTGCAACGCTTCCCGCCGGAGCCGACTACGATGCCCGTATCCACTGAACAACAACGAGCGGCCCGCGACGACGGGGCGCCGGGGGAGTCACGCAGCCGATGAGCGCCAGGCCAGGGGCACGCCAGGAGTCCAGCTTCCAGACCCGCAACGACCACCGGGTGGAGCAGCTGCGCGTCCCGCCGCAGTCGATCGAGGCGGAGCAGGCGGTGCTGGGCGGCCTGATGCTGGATCCCAGCGCGTTCGACCGCGTCGCCGACCAGCTGGTGGACGAGGACTTCTACCGCCGCGACCACCAGCTGATCTACCGCGCCATCCGCGAACTGGTGGAGAAGAACCGGCCCTGCGACGCGGTGACCGTGGGCGAGTGGTTCGACTCGCAGGGCATCGGCGAGCAGGTCGCCGGCGGCGCCTACCTGGTGGAACTCGCCGCCAGCACCCCCAGCGCGGCCAACATCAAGGCCTACGCCGAGATCGTGCGCGACAAGGCGATCCAGCGGAAGCTGATCGATGTCGGTACCGCCATCGTCAACGACGGCTTCCAGCCGGAGGGGCGCGATTCCGGCGAGCTGCTGGCCAAGGCCGAGCAGGAAGTGTTCGCTATCGCCGAAGGCCATTCGCGCGGCAAGCAGGATTTCACGCCGGTGCGGCGCGCGCTGGCCGAAGCGTTCGAGGTGCTGCAGAAGCGCGCCGAGAACGGCAGCGGCGTCACCGGCCTGCCGACCGGCTACGTCGAGTTCGACCAGATGACGGCCGGCCTGCAGCCCACCGACCTGGTGATCCTCGCGGCGCGTCCGGCGATGGGCAAGACCACCTTCGCGCTCAACATCGCCGAGTACGGCGCGTTGAAATCGAAGAAGGCGGTGGCGGTGTTCTCGATGGAAATGTCGGCCGCGCAGCTGGCGCTGCGCCTGATTTCCTCGCTGGGCCGGGTCAACGCGACGCGCCTGAAGACCGGCGACCTGGAGGACGAGGACTGGAGCCGCGTCACCGGCGCCATCGCGCAGATGAACGGCGTGAAGATCTTCATCGACGAC
>DASWXO010000129.1:0-12170 GCA_036405455.1 Thermomonas sp.
AGATCCGCGCCGCGCTGCGCGCGGCCACGCGACGCCTTGCGCGCCGGCAGGCGCCGGCGGCGCCCCCCTCGGACCACCCGCTGTCGCGGGAGTGACCCAGACGCCATGCACCCGACCCGCAAACGCCGCCTGCTGCTGATCGTTGCCCTGCTCGCCGTTGCCGGCGTGGCCACCGCGAGTTCCCGGGCAAGGAGATAGCGCCGGGCCTGCGACTGACCAGACGTTCCAACGCACGGACGACGTCCCTGCCCTCTTCTAGGGCAGCGATGCCAATCGCGGCGCCATCCCAATCACGCAAGTATTGTTCTGCGACACCGAAGCCAACGGTCAGGCCTGCGGAGTCGGCACGCGCGCTTTCATGATTATCGCCTCCAAATGGGTCGATTGTCAGTTGCGCGTACGCCAGCTGACCATCACGACCACCAGCGCGGAGCCGGCGACGCTGGACACATTCCGGTCCTGATTACGGCCGGACACTCTGCTGGTTAGCAACAACGGTCGCAGCTACGATGCGACCCTGCTTGCAGGTCGCTACCGACTCGCCAGCATGGGCACGCCCTCCCTGAAGGGTATCGACCACCTCGACCTGATTTACCCCACCCGCAGACGCTACAGGGGCTACTGGGAGAATTGCCGACTGCCAATGATCGAGCGGCATTCTCTTGGCATCATGCGGGAGGACGAACTCCCCGGCAGCGAGGCACCTGATGCGTGGTTGGGCTATCTACGAGGGGGATCCGCAAGCGCTCTTCGAGGCGGGTTTCACCACAACCACCAAGACGTGGTGACGCTGGCGAAACTGCTGCTGAACTTGCAGCGGCAGTAGAACGATCCCTGTCCACAGCAGTCCGGCATCATCCAGTTCAAGCCGATGGCTTTTGGGGGCATTTTTGGGGGCATTTCGCAAACACTGATTCACGAAACACAGCAAATATCTTACTAACGAGAATTGGTTCGAGTCCCACTTCCGCACCAGTGCAGCACGCGGCATCGCCATCCACGTCGACCCGGTGCTTCGATCGAAAACCCCGCGTATGCGGGGTTTTTCGTTGTTGGACAGCCGCTGCGGTGGTGTTGCGAGGCACAGCTCCCGGTCGTCGCGCAAGCGTCGCAGGACACGGTGAGAGGCACGCGCGGTCGCCCCCCTGGATTGCGCAACGTTATGCAAATCCGGCATATCGAGATGCCATCGCGTGATCACGCACGCCGGGCTGCAGTACACTCGGGCCGGTGAATGCCATGCCCGCCTCGCCCGACCTGCCCGCCACCGACTTCCCCGGAAGCGACCGCTTCTACGCTCTGCTGGACGCCGCCGTGGCGCTGGGCGAGCCGGAGGCCACCACCGATGCCCTGCGCGCGGCGCTGGAATCCCTGATCCGCGACCCGTCGGTGCAGTTGCCCGACGCCGTGCGCACGCCGGTAGCCGGCCACTACGCCCGGCGCGAGCTGTACCGCAGCCCGGTCCACGGCTACAGCGTGGTCGCGATGACCTGGGGCCCGGGCCAGGACACCCCGCTGCACGACCACGACGGCCGCTGGTGCGTGGAAGGCGTGTGGCAGGGCGAGCTGGACATCATCCGCTACGAACTGCTGGAAACCGACGGTGCGCGCGCGCGCTTCCGCGCCGCCGAGACCCTGCGCGCCGGCGCCGGCAGCGCGGGCAGCCTGATTCCGCCGCACGAGCACCACGTGCTGCGCAATCCGCATGACGACGCGGTGGCCGTGTCGGTGCATGTCTACCAGGCGCCGCTGATGCAGTGCGCCCGCTTCCGCCACGACGGGGACGACTGGTACGTGCGCGAGCAGTCCTGCCTGACGACCGACGCCACCGACTGACGCGCGGCATTGCGCCTCAGCCGGGGCGCGCTTCACCCTGGGGCGACGCGATGGCCGCCGCGATGTCGCGGGCCTGCTCGCGCAGCTCGTGGATGGCGGTGGTTTCCCACAGCTGGCCCATGCGCAGGGCGCCGATCACGAACAGCGCGGGATCCGTGCGCCCGGCGGCATCGACCACCCACCCATCGGCAGCCACCGAGACCCCCAGGCCGTGTGGGCCCGCCACGATGCGGCCGTTGGCCTGCAACTGGCCCAGCAGGCGGTCCGGACGCGGATCGATGGTGGTGTCGATGCCGGTGGCGTTGATCACGCGGTCCACCGTGAACTGCTCCGGTGCATCCGCATGACGCGGCTGCACGGTCACGTCGATGCGGCCGCCCTCCCGCAGGGCCACGCCTTGCAGGCGGGCGGCCTGCACCTGCAAGCGGCCGCTGGCCTGCAGGGTCGCCAGCGTGGCGGCCGCGACCGGAGCGATGCGGTGGCGGTGGACATCCCAGTAGCGCACCGCATGGCGCAGGAAGCGCTGCTGCTCGGCGTGCGGCAGCGACGTCCAGAGCGCCTGGCCGCGCGGGCGCAAGCGGTCGAACACCCACTGCCAGGGCTCACCGGCCGCGGTCGCCGCCTGCGTGGCGGCACGCAACGCCCGGAAGCGGGCGCGCAGCGACGGGGCGTCCAGTCCCGTGGGCGGTGCACCCGCCGGGCCTCCGGCGGCATGGGGCCGCGGCAGCAGGCCATGGCGGGACACCACCCGGAGGCGCCCGCGGTGGCGTTCGGCCAGGCACAGCACGGCATCCACCATGCTCAAGCCCGATCCGACGATGCAGACGTCGGCGTTCTCCGGAATCGCCGCCACCGCGCCGTCATCCCACGCCTCCACCACGGGCACCTCGCCCCGGAGGACGCTGGCCGGCAGCGGTCGCGGCCGGTTGCCCACCGCCAGCACCACGTGCCGGGCGTCCAACTGGCCGCCGGCGGCCAACCGCAGGCGCTGGCCGCTGGGCATGACGTCGATGCCGACCACGCGGTCGCGTAGCGCGCGCAACGCCTCGAAACCGGGTTGCGCACGCAGCGTGTCGAGCAGATAGCGACCGTAGGCCCGGCGCGGGACGAAGGCCGTCGACAGTGACTCCGCGTCCCCGTGCCCGTGGGCCACCAGGTAGCGGACGAAATGACAGGGATCGTCCTGGAACGCACTCATGCGTCCGGCCGGGACGTTGAGCAGATGCGTGACCTGCGCCGTGGCATAGGCGGCGCCACCGCCCGGTTCGGGCGCGGGGTCGACGAGTGCGACGCGCAGCGACGACGCGGAATCGGCCAGCAGCCGCAGGGCGACCAGCACGCCGGCGGCACCGCCGCCGACGATGGCGACGTCGACGGCAGCAGGAGTCTCTCGTTCGTCGCTCATGCAGGCACGGATCAAAAGGAGGCAATCATTGTAAAGGGGCCCGGCGGCGGCTCGCGTCACCGCCGTTTCATCCCGCCGACACGCGGCGGTCACGGCCTGCCGCGACGCTGCATGGCACCGGCCACCGGGGAGTACCGGCCATGCGCTACACCCTCGTCACCGAGACCTACCCGCCCGAAGTCAACGGCGTCGCCTTGACCGTGCACGGGCTGGAGTTGGGCCTGCGCGAACGCGGCCATGCGGTCGCGCTGGTCCGCCCCCGCCAGCCTGCTGACGATGGCGGCGCCGACGGCACCCTGCTGGTCCGCGGCGCGGGGCTGCCCCGCTATCCCGGCCTGCGCTTCGGCCTGCCGGCCACGCGCGCGCTCACGCGGCATTGGCAGGCCGAGCGACCGGATGCGATCTACGTTGCCACCGAAGGCCCGCTGGGCTGGTCGGCGCTGCGCGCGGCCCGCCGCCTCGGCATCCCTGCGGCCACCGGCTTCCATACCCGGTTCGACGACTACGTCCGCAGCTACGGCGCGCCGTGGCTGCAGGGCACGGCGTTGCGCTGGATGCGGCACTTCCACAACGGCGCGCAGGCCACGCTGGTGCCGACCCGCGAACTGCAGCGCTTCCTCGAAGGCCAGGGGTTCCACAACGTCGTCCTGCTGCCGCGCGCGGTGGACACCCACGCCTTCCACCCCGACCACCGGGATCCGGCGCTGCGCGCCGAATGGGGGCTGGACGAGAACGCCCTGGCGGTGATCCACGTCGGCCGCATCGCGCCCGAGAAGAACCTGCCGCTGGCGGTGCGCGCCTTCCGCGACCTGCAGCGCGTGCGTCCCGATGCCCGCTTCGTCTGGGTGGGCGACGGGCCCGCGCGCGAGGCGCTGCAGCGCGAGAACCCGGATTTCGTCTTCTGCGGCATCCAGCGCGGCGACGCGCTGGGCCGGCACTTCGCCAGCGGCGACCTGTTCCTGTTCCCCAGCCGCAGCGAGACCTTCGGCAACGTCACCCTGGAGGCGCTCGCCAGCGGCGTGCCGACGGTCGCCTTCGACTACGGCGCCGCCCGCGAGCTGCTGCGCGATGGCGTCCACGGCGCCGCCGTGCCCTGCGACCACGACGCCGGCTTCCTCGCCGCCACGCTGCGGTTGGCCGGCGACGACGCCCTGCGCACGCAGATGCGGCCCGCTTGCCGCGAGGCCGTGGCCACCCTGCGCCCGGCGCGGGTCGCCGAGGCCTTCGACCACCTGCTGCAATCGCTGGCCACCGGGAGCACGCCCCATGTCGCAACCGCCGTCCCCTGAGCGCCTCGCCGCCGTCGAACACGCCTGGTGCCTGCAGGCCAACGGGCTCTGCGCCCGCCGCCTGCCCTTCCACTATTTCGCCACCGTGAGCCGGCTCGGCGACGGCGTGTTCTGGTACCTGCTGATGGCCTTGCTGGTCGCCGCCGATGGCGTCGACGGCCTGCGGGCCTCGTTGCACCTGGCCGCGACCGGACTGGCGGCACTGCTGCTGTACAAGCGGCTGAAGCGCTGGACCCGTCGCCCGCGACCGTTCGCCCGCGACCTGCGCATCCGCGCATGGGTGGCACCGCTGGACGAATTCAGCTTCCCGTCCGGCCACACCTTGCACGCGGTCGCCTTCAGCGTGGTGGCGGTGGCGCATTACCCCGTGCTGGCCTGGCTGCTGGTGCCGTTCGCCGCCAGCGTGGCGATCTCGCGCGTGGTGCTGGGGCTGCACTATCCCAGCGACGTGCTGGCCGCGACCGGCATCGGCGGACTGCTGGCGGGAGGCTCGCTGTGGCTGGCGGACATGGGCGGCTGGCTGCCCTGACCGTCGTGCCAGCCGGCGCGGCCGGTTCGGGCGCCCGTACAATCGGCGGGTCGACTCGGGAGCCCGCATGCAACTCGATCTCACCGGAAACCACGCGCTGGTCTGCGGCGCCTCGGAAGGCATCGGCCGCGCCACCGCCGTCGCGCTGGCCGGTCTCGGCGCCACCGTCACCGTGCTGGCCCGGCGCCAGGATGCCCTGCGCGAGGTCGTCGCCAGCCTGCCGTACGCGCACGACCAGGCGCACGGCCTGCTGGCCGTCGACCTGGCCGACGCCGACGCCCTCCGGGCCGCAACCGACGCGCTGGCGGCCCGCGCGCCGGTGCACATCCTGATCAACAACACCGGCGGCCCGCCGGGCGGCCCCGCGCATGCCGCGCCGGTCGAGGCCTATGTCGATGCCTTCCAGAAGCACCTCGTCGCCAATCAGACGCTGGTGCAGGCGCTGCTGCCCGGCATGCGCGCCGCGCGCCGGGGCCGCATCGTCAACGTGATCTCGACCTCCGTGTACGAACCCATCCCCAACCTCGGCGTGTCCAACACCATCCGCGGCGCGGTGGCCAGCTGGGCCAAGACGCTCTCGCGCGAGCTGGGCGGCGACGGCATCACCGTCAACAACGTGCTGCCGGGCTACACCCGCACGCGCCGGCTGGAACAGATCCTGGCCGACCGCAGCGCCGCCACCGGCAAGTCCCCGGAGGAGGTGGCGGAGGCGATGCTGGCGACGGTCCCCGCCGGGCGTTTCGCCGACGCGGAGGAACCCGCGAACCTGATCGCCTTCCTGTGCAGCCCGGCCGCGGCCTACATCAACGGCCAGTCCATCGCGGTGGACGGCGGCCGCATGCAGTCGATCTGAGCGCATGCCCGAAGGTCCCGAGATCCGCCGCGCCGCCGACCGGCTGGCCGCCGCCGTGGCCGGGCAGCCGCTGGTGCGCGCGGACTTCGCGTTCCCGGCGCTGAAGCGCTTCGAACGCACGTTGCCGGGCAGCCGGATCCTGTCGATCACGCCGCGCGGCAAGGCGCTGCTGACCGCGTTCGACAACGGCTGGACGCTGTACACGCACAACCAGCTCTACGGCGTGTGGCACGTTGCCGGCCCGGGCGAGCGCCCTGACACGTCGCGCAGCCTGCGCGTCGCGCTGGAGACCCGGCGCGCGTCGATCCTGCTCTACTCCGCCTCCGACATCGAACTCTGGCGCAGCGACGAGATCGAAGGCCATCCGTTCCTGCGGGGCCTCGGGCCGGATGTGCTGGACACGGCGCTGGATGCCGCCACCGTGGCCGCGCGCCTGCAGTCGCCCGCGTTCCGCGGCCGCGCGCTGGGCGCGCTGCTGCTGGACCAAAAGTTCTTGGCCGGCATGGGGAACTACCTGCGCGCGGAGGTGCTGTTCGACGCGGGCCTGCACCCCACCCTGCGCCCCCGCGATCTGGACGACGCGCAGACCGCGCGGCTGGCCGGGGCGCTGCTGGCGATGCCACGCCTGAGCTACGCCACCCGCGGCATCGAACCCACCCGCGGCATGCGCGCCGACTACCTGGCGCGTGAAGGCGAGGCGTTCCGCTTCCGCGTGTTCCAGCGCGATGGCCAGCCCTGCGAGCGCTGCGGCACGCCGCTCGAACGCACCGCCAGCCAATCGCGGCCGCTGTTCCTGTGCCCGCATTGCCAGCCCGCACGGCCACCGAAGTAAACTGGCGGGATGCGACGGTTCGGACACGTCATCGGCGCCGCCAGCGGCGGCTCGCCCAGCGCACGCTGGCTGCCGGTGTTCGACCCCGCCCATGCGCACCCGTATGCCGAGGTTGCCGCGGGCGACGCCAGCACCATCGACACGGCGGTCGCCGCGGCCAGCAATGCCGCGCCGGCCTGGGCCGCCCTGCGTCCCAGCGACCGCGCGCGCCACCTGGAACGACTGGCCGATGCACTGGAGGCACGCCTCGACGCCTTCGCCCGTGCCGAAGCCATCGACGCCGGCAAGCCGCTGGCGCTGGCGCGCGACATCGAGATCCCGCGCGCCGTCTCCAACCTGCGTTTCTTCGCGCATGCGGCCACCCAGTTCGCCAGCGAATCGCACCACGGCGAAGCCGGCCTGAACTACACGCTGCGCCTGCCGCTGGGCGTGGTGGGCTGCATCAGCCCGTGGAACCTGCCGCTGTACCTGTTCACCTGGAAGATCGCGCCGGCGCTGGCCGCCGGCAACACGGTCGTCGCCAAGCCGTCCGAGATCACGCCCGCCACCGCCACCCTGCTGGGCGAGCTGGCGCTGGAAATCGGCCTGCCGCCGGGCGTACTCAACATCGTCCACGGCCTCGGCCCGGACGTCGGCGAGCCGCTGGTGGCGCATCCGCAGGTCAAGGCGGTCTCGTTCACCGGCAGCACCGCGGTGGGCCGCCGCATCGCCGGCATCGCCGGGCCGCTGCTGAAGAAGGTCTCGCTGGAGCTGGGCGGCAAGAACGCCACCGTGGTCTTCGCCGACAGTGACTGGCGCGCGCAGCTCGACACGCTGGTGCGCAGCGCGTTCCAGAACAGCGGGCAGATCTGCCTGTGCGGCTCGCGGCTGCTCGTCGAGCGTTCGATCTACCCCGAGTTCCGTGACGCCTTCGTCGAGCGCGCCCGCGCGCTGCGCGTCGGCGGCCCGCTGGAGGACGGCGTGCAGCTGGGGCCGATGGTGTCGCAGGCCCACTTCGACAAGGTCATGGCCGCCATCGAACGCGCGCGCAGCGAGGGCGGCCGCATGCTGTGCGGCGGCGCGGCGGTGGAGCGCGCCGGCTGGTTCATCGCGCCGACCGTCATCGAAGGCCTGGGCCCGGACTGCGCCACCAACCGCGAGGAGATCTTCGGCCCGGTGGCCACCCTGCAAGCGTTCGACAACGACGACGCGGCGCTGGCGCTCGCCAACGCCTCCGACTACGGCCTGTCCGCTAGCGTGTGGACGCGCGACCTGGCCCGCGCACACCGCTTCGGCGCGCAGCTGCGGGTCGGGATCGTGTGGATCAACAGCTGGCTGATGCGCGACCTGCGCACCCCCTTCGGCGGGACCGGCGCCTCCGGCATTGGCCGCGAGGGTGGACGGGAGGCGATGCGGTTCTTCACCGAGCCGCGCAACGTCGGTCTCGCTTTCCCATGAGTCGTGCGGCTGCAATGGGCGCAGGACTGTGCCTGGCACTGCTGGCCGGCGTCGCCGTGGCGACGGGCACCGGCGATGACGCGCCCGCCGACCCGATCGCCGCCTACTTCGCGCGGATGCGGGCGATGACGACGCCGTTCGCGGAGTTCCGTTTCATGACCGGACCCGAGGTGGCCGCCAATCCGACCTGGAAGCAGATCGCGGGGCAGACGCTGGCGGCCAGCCTGGCCACGCTGGGACGGCCGAACGACGCCATCCGCAGCTTCCCCATCCACGACCGCCGCGCCGCGCCCGACGACCTGCCGACGCCCGCCACCCACACCGCCCAGCCGGCGGTGGACTGGATCGTCGACCGCGCCGCCGACCTGCGCGTGGTCATGGTCAACGAGGCGCACCATCGCCCGGAGACCCGGCAACTGACGCTGGCCCTGCTGGCGCCGCTGCGGGCGCGCGGCTTCACCCATCTCGCCGTGGAAGCCCTGGCCGATCCGCCGCTGCCCAAGGGCTATCCCACGCTCGACACCGGCTATTACACCCGCGAACCGGTGTTTGCCGAGCTGCTGCGTTCCGCGCTCCGCCTCGGTTTCGTGCTGGCGCCCTACGAGCCGGCATCGACGCCCGGCCAGACCCAGCAGCAGCGCGAAACCGGCATGGCCGCCACACTGGCGGCGTTGGTGCGCGCGCAGCCAGACGCCAAGGTGCTTGTGCACGCCGGTTACGGCCACATCGGGAAGACCGCGGGCAGCCAGCCCGGCGGGGCCGATCCGATGGCGCTGGAATTCATGCGCCTGTCCGGGCTGCCGATCCTCGCCGTCGACCAGACCCGGCTGACATGGGAGGACGGCGCCGCGGCCGACCGGCTTGCGCGGACCTTCGACGTGCAGGCACCCGCGGTGCTGGTGGAACGCGGAGCCCGGTCCGCATGGCGCGGCGAACCCGAGCGCTTCGATGCCAGCGTGCTCCTGCCCGCCGTCGATGCCGGCGCGCTGCGCCCCGGCTGGCTCACCCTCGGCGGCCGACGCCAATCCGTCCCCCTCGACCTGACACCCTGCATCGGCCACCTGCCCTGCCTCGTCGAAGCCCGCTACGCCAACGAAGGCGACGACGCCATTCCCGCCGACCAGTTCGTGCTGCTGGCCGATGGCGAAACCGACACCCCGCTCTACCTCGCCCCCGGCCAGTACCGCCTGCGTCTGACCGGCCCCGACGACACCGTGCTCGCGGACCGGACGCTGGACGTCCCCGCGCACCGCCCTTCCCCATCGGACACCCCATGAAGAAGCAACTCCAGACCCTGCTGCGCAACAACCAGTCGTGGGCCGACCGCGTCACCCAGGAAGACCCCACGTTCTTCGACCGCCTGTCGCGCCAGCAGAGCCCGGAATACCTGTGGATCGGCTGCTCCGACTCGCGGGTGCCGGCCAACCAGGTGATCGACCTGCTGCCGGGCGAGGTGTTCGTCCACCGCAACATCGCCAACGTGGTCGTGCACACCGACCTGAACTGCCTGTCGGTGCTGCAATTCTCGGTGGACGTGCTGAAAGTGAAGCACGTGCTGGTGGTGGGCCATTACGGCTGCGGCGGCGTCGGTGCCGCGCTGCACGGCACCCGGCTGGGCCTGGCCGACAACTGGATCCGCCACGTCGGCGACGTGGCGCTCAAGCATGCCGCGCTGCTGGACAGCCTGCCCGACGACCAGCGCCACGACGCGCTGTGCGAGCTGAACGCGATCGAGCAGGCCGTGAATGTCTGCCAGACCACGGTGATCGCCGACGCCTGGGCACGCGGCCAGCCGCTGGCCGTGCACGGCTGGGTGTACAGCCTGGCCGACGGCCGGGTGCGCGAGCTGGGCATGGACGTGGATTCCGCCGAGGGGCTGGAACAGGTGCAGGCCGCGGCGGTCGCCGGCGTGGGCCTGCGCCGCCGGGGCGCAGCGTGAGCAGCGGCATCCACGCCAGCGCGGCGCCGAAGGCGGTGGGCCACTACCCGCACGCGCGCCGCGTCGGCGAACTGCTGTTCCTCTCGGGCATCGGCCCGCGCGACCCTGCCACCAACGCGATCCCCGGCAATCGCCACGATGCAGAAGGCCGCCTGGTCGCCTATGACATCGAAGCGCAGGCGCGGGCCGTGTTCGCCAACGTCCGTGCGGTGCTGGAGGCCAGCGGTGCGCGCTGGGAGGACCTGGTCGACGTCACCGTCTACCTCACCGACATGGCGCGCGACTTCCCCGCCTACAACGCCGTGTGGGCCGACTATTTCCCGGACGCGGCGCGCGCGCCCTGCCGCACCACGCTGGGCATCACCGCGCTGCCCACGCCGATCGCCATCGAACTGAAGTGCATCGCCCGGATCGAGGACTGACGCCCATGCTGCCCGCCGCCTTCAACCTGCACGCCTGGATCGAAGAACACCGCCACCTGCTGAAGCCGCCGGTGGGCAACAAGTGCATCGTCCAGGGCGACTTCATCGTGATGGTGGTCGGCGGCCCGAACGCCCGCACCGATTACCACTTCGAAGACGGCCCGGAGTGGTTCTACCAGCTGGAAGGCGAGATGGTGCTGCGCGTGCAGGAGGACTACGACGGCGAACGCGGCACGGTGCGCGACATCCCCATCCGCGCCGGCGAGGTGTTCTACCTGCCCCCGCGGGTGCCGCACTCGCCGCAGCGGATGCCGGACTCGGTGGGGCTGGTCATCGAGCGCAAGCGCCTGGCGCACGAGGACGACGCGCTGATGTGGTTCTGCGTGCAGTGCAACCACAAGCTCTACGAGGAGTTCTTCCACCTCGTCGACATCGAGCAGGACTTCTTCCGGGTGTTCGAGCGGTTCTACCGCGACGACCACCTGCGCACCTGCACGCAGTGCGGCACGCTGAACCCGCGGCCGGGCCGCTACGAGCAGCCGGTCGAATAAGCCCCGCCGCGGCGCTGGAGCGGACATCCGCCAGCGGACAGGCAAAGAAAAAGCGGGCCGAAGCCCGCTTTTTCGTGTCCGGCCGGGACGCGGCGATTACTCGCCGGTGCCCTCGCCTTCGGTGACGGCCTTGATCGACAGGCGGATGCGGCCCTGCTTGTCGACTTCCAGCACCTTGACCTTGACCAGGTCGCCTTCCTTCAGCTTGTCGGAGACCTTCTCCACGCGCTCGCTGGAGATCTGCGAGACGTGCACCAAGCCGTCCTTGCCCGGGGCGATGGTCACGAACGCGCCGAAGTCCATGATCTTGGCGACCTTGCCTTCGTAGATCCGGCCCGGCTCGACGTCCGAGGTGATCTGCTCGATGCGCGCCTTGGCGGCCTGGCCGGCGGCGGCGTTGACCGAGGCGATGGTGATGGTGCCGTCGTCCTGGATGTCGATCTGGGTGCCGGTTTCCTTGGTGATCGCCTGGATCACCGAACCGCCCTTGCCGATCACTTCGCGGATCTTGTCCGGGTGGATCTTGATGGTCAGCAGGCGCGGCGCGAACTCGGACAGCTCGCCGCGCGGCGCGGTCAGCGCATTGGCCATCTCGCCCAGGATGTGCAGGCGGCCGGCCTTGGCCTGCGCCAGCGCCACCTTCATGATCTCCTCGGTGATGCCCTGGATCTTGATGTCCATCTGCAGCGCGGAGATGCCGTTGCTGGTGCCGGCCACCTTGAAGTCCATGTCGCCGAGGTGGTCCTCGTCGCCCAGGATGTCGGACAGGACGACGAAGTTGTCGCCTTCCTTGACCAGGCCCATCGCGATGCCCGCGACCGGCGCCTTGACCGGCACGCCGGCATCCATCAGCGCCAGCGAGCTGCCGCAGACCGACGCCATCGAGGAAGAGCCGTTCGACTCGGTGATCTCGGAGACCACGCGGATCGTGTACGGGAAGGCTTCCATGGTCGGCATCACCGCCAGCACGCCGCGCTTGGCGAGGCGGCCGTGGCCGATCTCGCGGCGCTTCGGGCCCATCATGCGGCCGGCTTCACCCACCGAGTACGGGGGGAAGTTGTAGTGGAACAGGAAGTG
>DASWXO010000130.1:0-16646 GCA_036405455.1 Thermomonas sp.
ATCCCGTGACGGGGTTCACCTTCGGCTTCCGCTTCTTCAGTACGTACGTGGTCGGCGGCCCTCCCAAGATCTACGACGCATTGGTCCGCGGGGATTTCAACGGGGACGGGCGCGACGACCTGGTCGCTATGCTGCAGACGAATGAGCTGCAGATCATCCTCCAGCGGCCGGACGGCACCTTCGACGAACCCATCGTCTACCAACAGGAGTCGACGTACCTCTGGCGTAAGATCCTGCGTGTGGCGGATTTCAACAACGATGGGGCCGACGACGTCGTCTTCGACTACATCAAGGACGCATTCGGCAGCAGCGGCATGGCGATCATGCTGTCGCAGGTCGGACGCCAACCCGCGCTCGCCTGGCAGCCCTTGGACAGCGTGGTGGTCGGTTCGCAAGGGGGCACCCTGCCGAACGGCGTCCTGACGTTCGACTACGACGGCGACGGCAACATGGACCTGGTCGAGGTGCACGGCTGGGACGGTGCGCACGACCCCGCCGGCTGCATTCCCAATGACAGTTGTCCGCACATGGTCGTATATGCCGGCGACGGGCAAGGGAGCGTGGGTGCTCCGCAGTACGTTCCGTGGGCGGGCTCGCCTGATCCGGATGGCCGCGATTTCTTCATGCACGATGTCGACATGGACGGGCGGTCGGACATCGTGTTCACGGCCAGGTTCGGCAATCCGGAGCAGGACAAGCTCTATTACTTGAAGCGCGCTCTCGACGGGACCTTTGCGGATCCGCAGTTGCTGGTGGACATGCACGTCGACGGCCCCCCGTTCTTCGGCGACCTCAACTCCGATGGCCGCACGGACCTCGTGAACGGCAGCCTGATCTGGCTTCGCAGGGCAGATGGCACATTCGATCCAGCCGGCACGGTGACCTATGACATGCTGGACGTTTACTGGTCGATCCTGGGCGACTTCGACGGGAACGGTCAAACCGACCTGATCACGCGGGAGTTCTACGAGTTCTTCGAAGGCACGTACTTCTCCATCTACCTGCAAAAGAACGCCACGATCCAGAATCCGTTCTACCTCGACGACCCGTTCACCCCTCACTTTGTCTCTCCGGACAAGTGGGGTCGGCAGGCGTTCACGACGGGTGATTTCAATGCGGATGGGTGCCTGGACGTGGCGATCGCGATCGGCTACGACGGGATCCTGCTCATGGACGGTCAGAAATGCCTGCCCCACGTTCCCTGAGTCGGTCGCGCCCGCAGGAAGATCTCGGTTCCGTCCGCGCGGGATGGGGAGTTAGCCCGGGCCTGTTGCTCAGCGTTTCCCCGGCCTGCGGGGCTGGCCGATGAGAACCTTGCGCATCGATTTCGTGTCCGACGTGGTCTGCCCGTGGTGCGCGGTAGGCCTGGCCTCGCTGGAACAGGCCCTGCGCCAGTTGCAGGGCGAGGTGGAGGCGGACATCCATTTCCAGCCCTTCGAGCTGGATCCCACCATGCCGGCCGGCGGCATGGACGTGGCCGAGAACCTCAAGCGCAAGTACGGCATGGACGACGCGCAGCTGGCCGAGAACCAGGCGCGTATCCGCGACCGCGGCGCCGAGCTGGGCTTCACCTTCGACTTCAACGCGCGCAGTCGCACCTGGAACACCTTCGATGCGCACCGCCTGCTGCACTGGGCCGAGGTGGAGGCGCCGGAGCGCCAGCTACCGCTGAAGCGCGCGCTGCTGGTCGCCAACTTCAGCGAGGGCCGAGACATCAGTGACCCCGCAGTGCTGGTCGAAGTAGCCGCCGGCGTCGATCTTGATGCAGCCCGTGCCCGCGTCGTGCTGGAGAGCGGCGAATTCGCCGATGCCGTCCGTGCCGCCGAGCAGTTCTTCCAGGGCCTGGGCATCCGCAGCGTGCCGGCCGTCATCGTGGAGCGGAAGCACCTGATTTCCGGCGGCCAGCCGCCGGAGGTGTTCGAACGTGCGCTACGCGAGATCGCCGCCGGCGAGGCCTCAGGCTCAGGCGCGGGTTGAATCGGCGCCAGCCGGGACCAGCGGGCGGGCCAGCAGCAGGGCGATGCCGGCGCCCATGCACTGCGCCACCACGAAGCCGCCCACGTCCTCCGGCCGGATGCCGGCGAAGCTCCGGGTCAACGCCCGCGCCAGCGTCACCGCCGGATTGGCGAACGACGTGCTGGCGGTGAACCAGTAGGCCGCGAAGATGTAGCTGGCCACCAGCGCCGGGATCGCGGCGGGGCGGTGGCGCAGGCCCAGCAGGAGGGTGAGCAGCAGGCCGCAGGTGGCCACGCCCTCGCTGAGCCACTGCGAGGTGCCGGTGCGCACGTGGGTGCCGGGTTGCCACAGCGGCTGGTCGAACATCGCATGGGCCAGCAGCGCGCCGGCCACCGCGGACAGCAGCTGCACGGCGATGTAGGCCGCGGCGTCCGACGACGTCAGTTCGCCCCGCACGCGCATCGCCAGCGTCACGGCCGGATTGAAATGCGCGCCCGATATCGGGCCCAGGACCGTGATCAGCACGTACAGCGCTCCCGCTGTGGCGGCAGCGTTCGCCAGCAGCGCGATGCCGTCGTTGCCAGCGGACAGCGTGGTGCCCATGATCCCGGAGCCCACCACCGTTGCGAGCAGCAGCAGGGTGCCGATTCCTTCGGCCAGCAGACGGCGGTGCAGTGGCATCACTGCCCGCCGATCTGGTGCAAGTGGTGTTGCAGCGACAGCCGATCCAGCGATTCCACCGGCAGCGCCAGCAGCAGGCGCAGGCGTTGGGTGATGGCCTGCGCGGTCCTCAGGAAGGCGGCGCGCTTGTCGTCCTCGTCGCCTTCCACATGGGAGGGATCGGGGAACCCCCAGTGCGCGGTGACCGGCGCGCCGGGCCAGTACGGGCAGGCTTCCCCGGCGGCGCTGTCGCAGACGGTGATGACGTAGTCCATCTTCGGCGCGTCGGGCGTGGCGAACACGTCCCAGCTCTTGCTGGCGTAACCCTCGGTCGCGCAGCCCAGCGCCGCCAGTGTCTCCAGCGCCAGCGGGTTGACCCGTCCCATCGGCTGGCTGCCCGCGCTGTAGGCGCGGAAGCGGCCTGCGCCGAGATGGTTCATGAGGCCCTCGGCCAGGATGCTGCGCGCGCTGTTGCCGGTGCAGAGGAACAGGATGTTGAACGGGGCGTGGGGCGTGGTCATGGGGCGCTCGGTCGTGGGAGGGCGGATGTCAGCAGCAGCCGGACTGTGGCGGGCAGCAGGCCGTGCCCAGCCGTACCTTCGGCTTGGCCGCCGCGGACGCAGGCGCACAGGCGGCGTCCGGGGTGGCGCAGGTCGCGCCCTCGGCGTAATAGCGGGTCGCGTCGCCCAGGGTGTGGAAGGTCTCCCAGCGCGTGCCCTGCGGGTCCTCGGTCCATGCCTTGTCGGAGCGTGCGTAGCAGCAGACCGCCCCTTCCTCGGGGACCACCGTGCCGCCCGCGGCCTGCAGGCGTTGGCCCAGCACCGCCAGCGCCTCGCCGCTGTCCACCTGCAGGCCCAGGTGGTCGATGCCGGGGGCGCGGCCGGTGCTGGAGATGGCGAAGTTGATGCGCGGATCGTCGAGCATCCACTTGGCGTAGTCGGACTTGCGCACGGTGGGTTCGGCCGCGAACAGTTCGCGATAGAAGCGGATGCTGGCGTCGAGGTCGGCGACGTTCAGGTGCACGTGGAAGCGGTTCATGGGCACGGTCCGGACGGAGTGGGCGGGCAGGCGTTGCCCGGGCCGCAGTGGGCGGTCCCGGCGCAGCAGTTCTCGGTGAGGTAGGCGAGCAGGGCGTTCATGCGCGCGTAGTCGGCGCGGACGCGGATCACCCGACCCTCGCGCTCGTCGCCGACCAGTCCTGCGCCGCGCAGCACGTTGAGGTGGGCGGTGAGTGTGGCGGGCGGCAGCGCCAGGCGATCGCGGAGGTCCCCCACCGGCAAGCCGTCGGGGCCGGCCTGCACCAGTTGGCGGTATGCGGCCAGGCGGGACTCGTGGCCCAGCGCCCGAAGCGCGACAAGTGCGGCGGCGGTGTTCATGATTCCATAGTTCCAGAAATATGGAATTGAAGCAAGCGCTGCCGTTTGCGGGATCGGCCGTGCGGTCGGCACGGCGAAAACGCGCTGGCGGCCACCGCCGCCAGCGCGTCGAGCGTCAGAAGCGGTAACTGACGCCGAGCTGGAAGGTGTCGACGTCCAGGTCCTGCTTGATCGATTCGGAATACACCGGCGAGGTGAAACTGCTGCCCGGCAGGTAGTCGGTGTCGTAGTGGAAGCTGCCCGTGTTCGTGCGGAGGTATTCGCCGCGCAGCGACCAGCGATTGCCGAAGTCGTACTCGTAGCCGACGCCCCACTGCGTCCCGTTCGCACGCTTCGAGATCATTCCCAGCTTCTTGTAGCCGCCGTTGCTGACCATGCCGGTGGACGCATCGATATCCACCTGCGTCCAACCACCGCTCACGTAGAACAGATGGCGGTCCGAGGCGTACCCCAGCCGGGTGCGTAGCGTGGTCTGGTGGTTGAGCTCGATCGCGTGCTGGAAATCGTATTCCAGGGAGGGGAACGCGGTTGTCGGTTGCAGTCCGGTGCTGACGGCTTCGTCCGCGTTGATCTGGTCGTAGCCAAGCTCGAAGCCCAGCACGAAGCCGCTGGCGAACTGATGGTTGTAGCCGCCGAACAGGCCGTAGGTGGTGCCGTTGGCGTCCAGGTCACGGGTCAGGCCGGTGACCACCTCGCTTTGCAGCGGGGCGCTCTCGCTGGACCAGGCGCCACCCAAGGCCGCCGAAGTCGACGCGTTGGCGTTGGCGTGGCCCAGCTGGCCACCCATGTACCAGCCGGTCCAGTTGTCCTGGGCCGAGGCGGCGCAGGTGGCGCCCGACAGCGCCACGAAGAGGATTGCCGAGACGATGTTGCGCATAAATACTCCTGATTAGGGTTGGCGAATGCCGCGTCCTGCGGATTCAGGAGATCTAACGCGCCACCGGAGCCGTTCCGGCCACGGCGGTACCGCCGCCCGCCTTGGCGCCGGGGCGTGGCCCCAGGCGGAGGCAGCCCCGGCCGCAGCGCCGGGCTGCTCGGCCGTTCGAGGGGTGCCTGGGATCCCGCGGGGGAGTCAGTGGCAAGCCCCGGTGGGCTGCGCACGACCCGTCAAAGCCGGTGGATACGGAAACGCCGCCCCTTGATCTTGCCGGCGCGCAGGCGTTCCAGCGCGCGGTCGGCCTGGCCGCGGGCGATCGCCACGTAGCTGCGGGTGGGGTAGACGTCGATCTTGCCGACGGCGTCCTTGGCCAGCCCGGCTTCGCCGGTCAGCGCACCGACGATGTCGCCGGGGCGCAGCTTGTCGGTACGGCCAGCGTCGATGCGCAGCGTCGCCATGGCTGCCTGCGGCACGCCGCGCGGCCTGCCCTCCTGCGGGGCGATCCGCTCGTAGCGGATCGGGGTTCCCTGGCGTTCCTCGACCAGCGCCGCGCGGTTGCGCTCGTTCGGTGCGACCAGGCTCAGGGCGAGGCCGTCGCGGCCGGCGCGGCCGGTGCGGCCGATGCGGTGCAGGTAGGTGTCGGCATCAGTGGGCAGCGCGTAGTTCACCACCGCGCCGATGTCGTCGATGTCCAGCCCGCGCGCGGCCACGTCGCTGGCGACCAGCACGTTGCAGCTGCGGTTGGCGAAGCGCACCAGCACCTCCTCGCGGTCGCGCTGCTCCATGTCGCCGTGCAGCGCCAGCGCGGTGAAGCCGTAGTGCGCCAGCGAGCCCACCACTTCCTCGGTGTCCTTGCGCATGTTGCAGAACACCACGGTGGACGCCGGATTGAACCGCAGCAGCAGTGCGGCGAGTTGGGGCGCGCGGCGGGCCGGCTCGGCCTCGAAGAAGTGCGTTTCGATGGTGGCCGGCTGGGCGCCGCCGTCCACGCTGATTTCCACCGGCTCGCGCAGCATGGCGGTGGCCAGCGTGCGGATGGCGTCGGGGAAGGTGGCCGAGAACAACAGGGTCTGGCGGTCCTTCGGCGTGCGCTTGACCAGGGCGCGGATCGGTTCGTCGAACCCCATGTCCAGCATCCGGTCCGCCTCGTCCAGCACCAGCACGCGCACGCCGCGCAGGTCCAACGCGCCGTGCTGCACCAGCTCCAGCACGCGCCCGGGCGTGCCCACCACCACGTGCGGCGGATGCGCGAGCGAGGCCAGCTGCGGCGCCAGTGGGATCCCGCCGCACAGCACCGACAGCTTGAGATTGGCGATGCCGGTGGCCAGCTTGCGCAACTGCTTGCCCACCTGGTCGGCCAGCTCGCGGGTGGGGCAGAGCACCAGCGCCTGGGTGCCGCCGGTCGCGGGGTCGATCCGCTGCAGCAGGCCCAGCCCGAACGCCGCGGTCTTGCCGCTGCCGGTGGGCGCCTGTGCGACCAGGTCGCGGCCGTCGAGGAGGGCGGGCAACGCTTGCGCCTGCACCGGCGTGAGTGCGGTGTAGCCGAACGCGTCGAGGCCGGCGCGCAGGGTGGGAGCGAGGGCGAGGTCGGCGAAGGTGGTGGGGGTGGTCATCCGCCCATGATCGCAGTTGCGGGCACCGCGCGGGGAGTCGAGGTGCGGCCGCGATCACCGCGGCCGCTGCCCGGCGGGGATGGATTCAGGGCGTGACGATGTCGCCGTGCATCGGCGCGAGCCGCCGCAGCAGGCGGTTCTGCGCACCGACCGGGACCCCGCGGGCGGTCATCACCTGGATCAGATCCTCGACCAGCGCGTTGAACTGGGCGTCGGTGATGTGGCGGCCGGCGTGCGACTCCTCCATGGTCAGACCGGTGTAGTTGCAGGGGCCGTCGGATTCCGCGCAGATCTGTTCGATCAGTTTTTCCCGCAGCCGAAGGATGTCGGCGTTCGCGAACTGCTGGTTGATGCGCTCGTCGTCCACGATGGCATTCAACAAGTCGTCGACGATGCCTTCCACTCCCGCGGCCCCGCCAAGCTGGGCATAGGTGGAGGAAGGCATGGTGCGGCTGGCGCAGCCGGCGACCAGGGCCAGGGCCAGCAGGACGACTGCGGTGCGTTGGCGGCGCATCAGAAGGAGGCCTGCAGGGAGAGGTAGGCGCCGCGCTGGCGGTCCAGCGTGGCGATGGAGCCGAGGTCGGCGTAGGCCGCGACCACGGCGACGTGCTTGTTCGGGAACCACGCGACGAAGGCGTCGCGCCAGTCGTCCTCGCGGGCGAAGCCCAGGTTGTCCGGCTTCTGCCGGTACTCCACGCCGACCGCCCAGCGCGGGTCCAGCAGCACCGCCGCGGAGGTTTCCAGCACCAGCGAACGGCCGGCCTTGCGATCGCCGCCGAAGCCCAGCAGGCCGGCCTGGTTGGCGCGCGTGCTGCGCACGGTGGCGTTGAGCAGCATGTGGCGGTCGGCGATGGCGGCGAGGAACAGCTTGCTGGCCGACAGGTAGACGTCGATGCCGCGGTCGTCCCGTGCGCCCACCGCCCGTGGGATCGCGAAATCCAGCTGGCGCTTGTACTGCACGCCCAGCGAGACCTGCGGCATCGTCGTATAGATGAGGTCGCCACCCAGCCGCAGCTTGGCGCCGATCACCTCCGCATCGAAGCGCCCAGTGGGCAGGGACAGGCGCCGCTGCAGTTCGCCCAGTTCGAAGCGCTGGCGCGCGTAGGACAGTTCCAGGCGGTTGTCCCACGCGTACGCGGCGCCGTAGCTGGTCAGCGCGTAATCCCCGGTGTCCACGCGGGTGGCGAAGGCGGTCCCGCCGTGCTGGCCGGCCGTGCCGTAGCCGGACAGCACGGCCCACGGCACGATGCCGCCGCCCGCGCTGCCTTCGACCTGGGTGGCGCCGCCGGTGGCCAGCAGGCGGCCGTCGCCGGCGTTGGCGGCGCAGGGCAGCGCCAGCGACAGCGCTACGGTGAGCGCTGCTGCATGCTTGCGCGGGGAGAGTCGGGTAACAATCATGCGGCGGGTTCGTCCTGGCGGGATGCGGAGATCCTGTCGGCTTCGTACGCGGCGTGCCACTGGCGGAAGTCCTCCGCCGGCAGCGGCCGGGAGAACAGGTAGCCCTGCACCATGTCGCAGCGCAGGCCGCGCAGGATGTCCAGGGAGCCTTGCTGCTCCACGCCTTCGGCGATCACCAGCAGCCCCATGTTGTGGCCGATCTCGATCGCCGACCGGACGATCACGGTGTCCTCGGGGTGGTGGTCCAGGTGCATCACGAAGCTCTTGTCGATCTTGATCTCGTCCACCGGCAGGCTGCGCAGCTGCGCCAGCGAGGAATGGCCGGTGCCGAAGTCGTCGATCGATAGCCGCACGCCGACGTCGCGTAGGGCGTGCATCGTGGCCATCGCGGCCTTCACGTCGCGCATCACCGTGCCTTCGGTGATTTCCAGCACGAGGTCACCCGGCGCGACGCCATGGGTGCGCAGCAGTCCGGCGACGGTCTGCGCCAGCTGCGCGTCCAGCAGGTCCATCGGCGACAGGTTGACGGCCAGCCCGATCGCCAGCCCGTCGGCGCGCCAGGCCGCCACCTGCGCCAAGCCAACGCCCAGCACGAAGCGTGTGATCTCGTGGATCAGCCCGCAGTGCTCGGCCAGCGGGATGAACTCGTCCGGCGGGATCGGACCGAACTCCGGATGGCGCCAGCGCAGCAGCGCTTCGGCATGGGCCGGCCGCTGCGTGCGCAGGTCCACCTTGGGCTGGTAGACGACCTTGAATTCGCCGCGTTCGCGGGCCTTGCGCAGGTCGCCGATCAGGCGGACCTGGCGCAGGTGGGACTCGTCCCGGCCGGCCTGGTAGACCGCCACGCGTTGGTGCGCCTGCTTCGCTTCGTACATGGCGATGTCGGCGCGCCTCAGCAGGGCGTCGGGGGTCTCCGCGTGCGCGGGGTAGAGCGCGAGGCCGATGCTGGCGCCGATGCTGACCTGCGCCTGCCGCTCTGCCACGACCAGCGGTGCCTCCAGGCTCCGGACGATCGCCCATGCGCGCTCGCTGGCACTGGCCTCGTCCGTGGACTCGATCAGCACCAGGAACTCGTCGCCGCCCAGGCGCGCCAGCAGGTCGCCACTGCGGATCGCTTTGCGCAAGCGCTGCGCGACCAGTTCCAGCACGCTGTCGCCGAAGGCGTGCCCCAGCGTGTCGTTGATTTCCTTGAAGCGGTCGAGGTCGATCATCAGCACCGCGCACGACAGCCCCGCGCGATCGTGGCGGCCCAGCAGGCGTTCCAGCTGCGCCAGCGCGTACATGCGGTTGGGCAGGCCGGTCAAGCTGTCGTGCTGGGCCTGGTAACGGATCTGCACCTCGCGTTCGGCGATGCCGTCCTGCATGCGGTTGAACGCGCCGGCAAGGTCGGCGAATTCGTCGTTGCCGATCACGGGCAGCGGCTCGGCGTAGTCGCCGCTCGCGATCCTGCGCGTCGCCGCGGCCAGCCGGGCCACCGGGCGCGCGACGCTGCGGCCGACCAGCACCGACACCAGCAACACCAGCGCCGCGGCCACCGTGGCCAGCAGCAGGATCTGCCGCTTCAGGCGCTGGTACGGCTGCATCGCGTCGTCCACGTCGGCCAGCAGGACCACGTCCACCGCGCCTGCACGGGCCGGATCGGCGGTGGTCATGCGCAGGTGGAAGTTGCGCCCGGCCAGCGCCTCCGTCCGTGCTTGGTGCGGCACCTCCGCCATTGAAGCCAGCGCCTTGGCCTGGTCGGAGGCGAGGCTGGTGGCCACCAGTCGCCAGCGGCCAGCGTCGGCCACCACGATGGCGGCGTCCAAGCCCGTGAGCGTGCGGTAGTCGCGGGTCGCCTGGGCCCCGAAGCGCTTGCCCATCGCCACCCAGCCGATCCGCTGCGGCGCCATCACCGGCACGATCGCCAGCGAATACGGTGCGCCGTCCAGGACGGCGACACCGGCGCTGTTGCCGCGCGCGCTGGCTTCCGCCAGCAGCGGCGCCAGGGCCTTGGCCTGTCCGGCGGGGTCGCCGTCCAGGGTGCCGGCCAGCACGCTGCCGTCGCCCGCCAGCAGCAGGGAGGCATCGGCGCCGATCCGCCGGCCGTGGTTGAGCAGCGCGGACAGCACGGTATTGGCATCGCCGGTGGCCACCGCCTCGCGGAACGCGAAGTCCGACGCCAATGCCGACACGGCCTGCGTCAATTCGTTGCCGCGGTCCACCTGCAGCTGGTGCCAGACGCGGTCGCCCACGTCCAGGCGCGCGGCCAGCTGGCGGTTCACCGCGCGATCGACCGCGACGTCGATGATCAGGAGCGTCGCCGCCTGCATCAGCAGCAGGATGGCCACCAGCGCGACCACGAGCCTGGCGCCGAAGCTGAGGCGTCCCTGCCGGGGCATGGTCAGCGCTGCTCCTTCAGCCGCCGGAATTTCTCCTGCAGCGCGCGCAGCTTGTCGTCGGCGGGCGCCACCGGTGCCTTCTGCGGTGCCAGGTCGAGGTCGACGGTGGCGTCCGCGGCAGCCCCGGCCAGGGTGATCTTGCGTTCCACCGGCTGGTTGCCGCGGATGTCGGGGTGCCAGACGCGCAGCGTGTAGGTGCCGGCGGGGGCGCTCATGCGCGCTTGCCCGTCCGCCCCGGTGATCGCGTGGTACGGGGAATCGACCACCACCACGTAGGCCAGCATCCAGTCATGGATGTTGCAGCCGAGTACCACCACGCCGGGCGTTTCGAACGTCACCGGCGGTGCGGCGCGCCCGCTGTAGAGGGGCAGGTCGAAGCGCTTGGCCGGCGAGAACGAATACACCTGGTGGCGCACGTTGTCGCTGTTCGGGAAGCGCACGCGCGTGCCGGTGGTGATCACCGACACCCGCGGCGTGAACTGCGTGTTGCGCTGGTCGATCACCGCGGCTTCCGGCCTCGCGGCCGCGGCGGCCGACGCCGAATGCAGGCTCGCCACCGCGTCGGTGACCGGTTTGCCGGCCGAGCGCACCGCGATGTGGACCTCCGTCGCCTGCGCGGCCAGGGCCAGCAGTCCGATCCCTGCGAGCAGGGCCATGCGGATGCCCCGTCGTGCCGTGCCGCGATGCGCCTCGTGCGGGGCGTGTCCCATTCTGGAAATCCCGGAGCGAAGTGGCCGGGCACCATCCTAACCGCCGCCAAGCGCCCTGTGCCAACCACGCAGCGTTCCGCGGGCGGCACGCTGGTGGTAGGTGGCTGTCCGCGCACGGCACGACCGCAGGGCGTCCGCGGGATTCACGCGGGGGTTATCCGGGCGGGCAGCCAACCCCCTAGACTGAGTGGCATCTCCCCACGCCCGATGCTTCGATGCCGCTCCGCTGGCTGCTTCCCGCGCTGTCCCTGCTGCTGCTCCCCGCCTGCAGCCGCGCGCCTGATCCCGACCAGACCAGCGCCAGCACCGGACCGATGGAGGCGCCGGCGCCGGTCGTGCAGCGCAAGCCGCAGGGTGAGATCGACTGGTCCCCGGTGCGATTGGAGGCCGGCGATGCGTGGCTGGACTGCAGTGCCGATTACCACCAGGGCGACGGCCGCCCGGTGCTGTCGCTGGCCTACGTCGACCTGCGCGCGGCGATGCAGGACTGCCGTGCCTCCGGCCTGGTGCGGCTGCGCTACAAGGGCAAGGTCACCGCCAGCTTCGCCGCGCTGGCCGAGCGCGCCGGCAAGGTGGCCGGCGACCTCGGCATCGGGAAGCGCATCCTCGACATCGATTCCGGCGGTGGCAGCGTGGAGTCGGCCATGCGCGCCGGCGATGCCATCGGCGAGAACGACTGGACGATCTGGGTGCGCGGCGACTCCGTCTGCCACAGCGCCTGCGTGCTGCTGCTGGCGGCCGGCGACATGCGGGTGGTGGTGGGGCCGGTGGGCATCCACCGGATGATCCGCCTGCGCTCCTCCGCCACTTCGCGCAAGGAACTGGGCGAGGAGCTGCGCAAGATCAGCGACGACCTGCGCAATTACCTGGAGCGCAACGGTGCCTCGATCGAGGTCTACGACCTGATGACCACCGTCCCCAACCGCACCCTGCACATCCTCACCGACCAGGAGCTGGACGCCTTCGGCCTGGCGGGCGCCAACGCGGTGGAGGACGACCTCGACCGGATCCGCCTCGCCCGCCGCTGCGGCACCGAATTCCTGCGTCGCCGCGACAACTTCCGCCGCGCCTACGAACAACAGTGCGTCGCGCCGGCCGATGCGGCGCACCAGGACGTCGCCGACATCAACGCCTGCGGCCTGGCCCTGCGCGAGCGCTACGGCTTCCCCGACCCGAAGTGCCCGATCGAAAGCCCGATGGCCGAACTCGACGGCGTGGTGCTGGCGATGCCGGCGCAGCCCACTCCCGTGGCGCCGGACGCAGTGACTGGTGTGCCAGCGGCCGGCGGCGGTGCCGAGCACATGGCGGGCGGGGAGGACGAGGCGCCGGTGGCGCATCCCTGAGGCACGGGAGGCGCCGGCGCGTCGATTCAGCGCCCGCCGCCCCCGCCGCCGCCGCCGCCGCCGCCCGAGAAACCGCCGCCCCCGCCGCCCGAGCTGCTGCCCGGTGGCGTGGCGGCCGAGGCGATCTGTGCGCTGAGGCTGTTGCCGAGGCTGTGGGTGAGCTGGTTCAGGCTGCTGATGTGGCCGCCCTGGTACCAGCCCATGCTTGCGGTGGCGGCTTCCGCCGCGGCCGCACCGACTGCGGCGGTGAATTTCGACGTCCACGCCTCTTCCACATCCAGCGCCACTGCATAGGGCAGCAGCGCCTCGTAGTGCGCCGTATCCAGCGGCGGCGCGTCCGGCCCGGGCAAGCGTGCCAGCGCGTCGCGCTCGGCCACGCTGAGGTACAGCTTCAGGCCTTCGATCTCGTCCAGCAGCGCGCGGCCCTCCGCGGTCGGTGCCCGCACCAGGAGGCCGAAGACCACCACCAGGGCCGTCACCAGCACGCCGATGACGGCGATCAGCGGCAGGCCGCCGCCACCCGACACCACCACTGACAGCATCATTCCCGGCAGGCCGATCAACAGCGCCAGCCCCACGCTGCCGCCGTTGCGACGGAACAGGCGTCCTGCGTAGGCCGCTTCCAGCGCCTTGCCCTGTGCCGCGATGGCCGACTGCAACTCGGCGTGCTGGGCTGTGTCCAGCACCAGCACCTCCTGCTTGCGGAATAGCGTGTCCAGCAGGGCGCGCTGCGAGGCCGGCAGGGTGGCACCGTCGGCCCTGGGCTGCCGCTGGAGCGTCCATGTGTCCTTCAGCAGCGTCTTGTCGCGAACGATGCGCACGTGGCCCGCGACGGCCAGCGCCAGGATGTCGGCGGTGACGCAGCGCGTGTCGCTGCCCATCCGACGGACGAAGCGCAGGGCCGCGGGCGAGTAGCCATCGGGCGGCGCGTAGCGGGCGATCACGATGCCCGGCGCCGGGTCGCGGCCCACCCGTTGCCAGCGGCGCAGCATGAACGCGCCCATCGCCAGCAGGGTCGCCAGCGCGACCAGCACGCCGCGGTTGTCCGACAGCAGCCAGCGCGCGCGCTGCGCCGCAGTCGGCGCTACGACGACGCCCTTCGGGAACGACAGCACGATGGTCAGCCCCTGTTGCGGGGCCAGGCCTTCGCGCAGTGCCCAGTGCGCCGTGCCGGCGGTTCCGACGTCCGCGGTGCAGGCCTGGCCGCGCTCGCCCTGCGCGCCGGTGTAGCACTCGGCCCGCAGTGCCGCGGCCGGCACCGTGCGGGGCAGGCGCACGTCGACGCTGCCGGTATCGATGGGGAAGGCCCATCCGGTGCCGATGGCGTTCCAGTACAGCTCGTCGTGGTCCGCGAAGAACCCGAGCTGGCGGTGGGTGCGGTAGCGCAGGGTGTAGGTGTAGTCGGCCGGCACCGGCAGCAGGGTGTCGTTGCCGGTGTTCATGCGGACGCCGTTGGCCTTGCGCTCGGTGAACCACGGCTCCGGGCGGCCGTCGCGCAGGACGGATTGCACGGTGAAGTCCACCACCACGCGGTTGCCGTAGCGGTCTCGGTAGCGGGTGGGGAAATCCCGGTAGATGCCGCGGCGGATGTTGCTGCCTTCGGCGCGCACGCGGATCCGTTCCTCCACGTCCAGGCTGCCATCGGCATTCACCGACACGGTGCTGTCGTAGGCCAGGATGCGCTCTTGCGTCTCCGCCTGCGCCCGGGCTTGCGACGGCAACGCGGCCAGCAGGGCGAGCGCCGCCAGCAGCAGCCCGCGGATCACGGCGTCAACTCCACCGTGGGCGCTGCGCGGCTGTCGTCGTTGGCCTGGAAGGACTCCGCGGCGGCGAAGCCGAAGCCGCGTGCCACCAGCAGCGTGGGGAAGCGCTGGCGGCCATCGTTGTAGTCGCGCACCGCGCCGTTGTAGAACCGGCGCGCGAACTGCAGGTGGTCCTCCACCTCGACCAGTGCTGCGGAGAGTTGCGCGAAATTCTCGTTGGCCTTGAGGTCGGGATAGGCCTCGCGCAGGGCGACCAGCCGGGCCAGCGCCTGTGCCAGCGACGCTTCCACCGCGCCTTGCCGCGTGGCGCCGTGCACCGCCTGCGCCTGCGCGCGCAGCGCGGTGACGGCTTCCAGCGTGGCGCGCTCGTGCGCCGCGTACCCTTGCACCACCGTCACCAGCCGCGGCACCAGGTCGTGGCGGCGCTGCAGCTGCACGTCGATGTCGGCCCATGCGGTGCGTGTCTGGTTGCGCAGCCGCACCAGCCGGTTGTAGGCAAGCATCGCCCACGTCGCCACCACCACCAACCCCAGCACGCTCCACGTCGTCGCCATTGCATCGCTCCCCTTGCGCAGGCATCGATGGTACCGGCCGCACGGCCGTACCGGGGGCGAGCCAGGCGCCGGCTAGTCGCGCTCGAACTCGCGCAGGTCGTCGAACAGCCGCAGGTTGCGGCGGATGCCCGCCGTGCCATCGTCGATGCGGGCATGCAATCCGCCCGGCCTGCGCGCGGCGCGCGCCGACCAGATCCACGTGGCGCACATGCCCAACAGCCCGAGCCCCAGCGAGATCCAGATCCATGTCGGCGTCGGTCCCACCGGCTGCCGGGGCGACAGTCCGGCGACACCCACCACCACCAGGACCCACAGGATCCACCAAGGCAGTCCGCAGACGTTGGAGTTCACGGCCTGCAGTCGCAGCAGCTGGCGCAGCCGCCGCTGGATGGCCAGCACCGGCGCCGCATAGTCGATCTGCAGGGCCAGGCCAGTGACCATGCCCGCGAAGGCGAGGTGCAGCACGCCGGCGGCATGCAGCACGATGCCGGTGACCAGCAGTCCCGGGATGTCGGGGTGGGTGCGCCAGCAGGCCACCCCCAGAATCACCAGGCCCAGGCCCAGCAGTGCCTGCAACGCCATGCCGATCACCAGCGGCCGCAGGTTGCGGCGCGCCTGCGCCTGTCGCTGTCCGCGCAGCAGCTCCAGCTGCACGGCGTCCTGTCGCGCCAGTCGTGCATCGAGGGCCTGCCAGGCGGCCTTGAAGTCGTCGAGTTCCATGGGCGTGTCCCTGTGGCGATGGGTCAGAGGTCGTCGCGGATGCGCTGCTTGAGGCGTCCGATTTTGGTGGAGACGTTGCTTTCGCTGATGCCGAGGATGTCCGCGATCTCCCGCTGCGGGCGGTCCTCGAGGTAGAGCACCAGCAGCGCCCGGTCCAGCGGGGCCTGCCGGCGGATGAAGGCCTGCAGCAGCCGCAGGTGCTGGGCGCGCTCGTGATCCATGGCCTCGGCTTCCGGCTCCGCGTGGCCCTGCAGCTCTTCGTCCAGCGGCACGGTGTCGTGGAGGCCACGCGCCGTGCGGCTGCGCACATGGCTGATCGCCACGTTCAGCGCCACCCGGTACATCCAGGTGGTGACGCTGCGCGCCGGATCGAACCGCGGCCACGCGCGCCACAGTTGGGCCGCGATCTCCTGGGCCAGGTCGTCGCGGTCGTCCGCCTGCCAGGCGTAACTGTTGGCGACCTTGAACACGATGCCGCGGTGCCGCTGCAGCACGGCGCTGAAGGCCGCGTGGGGGTCGGTTGAGGTCAGGGTGGCAGTGGCTGGCATGGCGTCCCCCGGCGCGGTCGTCGCGCCCGTTGCACCATGATTCGCGGCGACGGGCGGAATCTCACACGCGGCGCCCGCGGCGTCAGCCGGCGGCCACCACGCGGATCTCCACGTCGCCGACGCGCACCCGTTGGCCGGCGCGGAGCTTGGCGGTCTTGCGCAGCTCCACCGCGCCGTCCACCTGCACGGCGCCGCTGGCCACCAGCTGCTTGCCGGCGCCGCCGGAGTCGCACAGGCCGACCAGCTTGAGCAGCTGGTTGAGTTCGACGAAGTCGCGGTCGAGTTCGAAATCGAGGGTCTGCATGGCGCACAGCATACGGCGCGCCGCGCGCGTGCGCGTGGCTCAGGGCAGGGGCACGCGGGCGCGCTGGCCGTCGCGTTCGATCACCACGCCGCGGCGGTCGATGGCGACCACGGTGAGTCCGCCGCTGCGGTCGCCTTCTGCCAGGCGCTGGCCATCGAGGATGACGAAGCGCCGCGCCGGATCGGCGTCCCACATGTGCATGCTCAATTTGACCGGGGGCAGCGCGGTCGCGGCGATGTCGGGTACCTCGTCCGCCGTCGGCAGGGCCGTCGCACGGGGCGTTGCCGGTGACACCGGGGCCGGCGCCGGCCCCGGCGGTGCAGCGGACGGCAGGGATGCGTCGCGGAGGGCGACGGGTGTGGTCGCAGCGGGTGCGGCCATCGTCGCGGCGGATGGCGCGGACGCCGTCGAGCGCGGGACCACCCGCGGCATGTCCGCCATTGCGG
>DASWXO010000131.1:0-21225 GCA_036405455.1 Thermomonas sp.
GGCCGGCGGCACCCGGCCGCTGCGGCTGGCGGTGGCGCTCGACCCCGCCATTACCCGGGCAGCGCTGTCGCAGGGCGGCGCGCGGCTGGCGCTGGCGCGTACGGCGGCCGCCCCCGACCTGACCACGTTCGACCTGCGCGCCGTGCCCTTGGCTTGGGCGCAGGCGCTGCTGGCGCAGGCGTGGCCGTCCGGGCGGTTGAAGGCCGGCACGCTGGACGGGCGTCTGCGGCTGGCAACGCCGGCGCGCGGCCCGCTGCGGGTGGAAGGTCCGCTGCACCTGCGCGGCGCGGGGTTCGAGAACGCCGATGCCAGCATCGTGGGCGAGGGGCTGCGCGCCGACCTGCAGGTGAACTACCGCAGCACCCCCGCGGCCACCCGTGCCAGCGTGGCGGGCGCGCTGCTGGGCGGCGAGTTCCTGGCGGGCAATACGTACGTGGCGCTATCGGCGACGCCGGTGGGGCTGGAGGTCGAGGCCCGTCAGTCCGCAGGCGCGGGCTGGTCACTGCCGCGCCTGGCGTGGCGTGACGGCGACGTGCTCGCCGCCGAGGGCACGGCAGCGCTCTCCGCAGCCGGCGATCTGGACGCGCTGGACGTGCGCGTGCGCAGTGACGACATGGCGCCGCTGCGTACGCGTTACCTCTCCGGCTGGATGGGGCAGGTCGGACTGGGCGACGTGGACCTGCACGGTGCGATGGCGCTGGAGGCCTGCATCGCCGGTGGCCGTCTGGCCGGGGTCGATGCGCAGTTGCAGGGCGTCGACCTGCGCGACCCGGCCCAACGCTTCGTGTTCGATGGCCTGCGCGGCGACTTGCGCTACTCCGCCGGCGCGCCGGTGGCCAGCGCGCTGCAGTGGGACGGCGGCCAACTGTATGGCCTGGCCTTCGGCGCGGCCCGGCTGCCGTTCGCCAGCGCCGCAGGTGCGCTGCGGGTCGACGGCGCGGTGGACATGCCCATGCTGGGCGGCCGGCTGGGCCTGCGCGACGTCATCATCCGTCCGCCGCAGGACGGCGCCGGCGCCGACATCCGCTTCGGCATGCGGCTGGCGGGGATCGACTTCGGCAAGGTCTCGCAGGCGCTGGGCCTGCCCGCGTTCCAGGGCAGGCTGGACGGCGACCTGCCGCACGTGCACTACGCCAACGACCGCATCGATTTCGACGGCGGGCTGTCGCTGGGCCTGTTCGACGGCCGGGTCGCCTTCTCCTCGCTCGCGCTGGAGCGTCCGTTCGGCACCGCGCCCAGCCTCAGCGCCGACGTCGCGATGGACGACCTGGACCTGCTGCGCCTCACCGAGGTGCTGGGCTTCGGCAGCATCACAGGCCGGCTGGACGGCCGCATCGACGGCCTGCGGCTGGTGGACTGGACGCCGGTGGCGTTCGATGCGCGGTTCGTCACCGACGGCGACGGCAAGCGCGGCGTCCCGCAGCGCATCAGCCAGCGCGCGGTGCAGGACATCAGCAGCGTCGGCGATGCGTCCTTCATCACCAGCCTGCAGGGCCAGCTGATCGGGCTGTTCTCCGATTTCGGCTACCGCCGCATCGGCATCGGCTGCCGGCTGGAGAACCAGATCTGCACGATGTCCGGCCTGCGTTCAGCGGGAAACGCCTTTACTATCGTCGAAGGCAAGGGCATCCCGCGTCTCGACGTGGTCGGCTTCAACCGCGCGGTGGACTGGCCGACGCTGGTGGAACGCCTGGTCGCGGCGGGCAAGGGCGACGTGGCCCCGGTCGTGGACTGACGGCAACCCGGATTCGACAACCAAGGAGCAAGGCGATGAAACATTGGATGGGCATGCCGGTCGCGGCGGCGCTGCTGCTCAGCGCGTGCGTCACGATCAACGTCTACTTCCCGGCCGCCGAGGCCAAGGAAGCGGCCAAGGAGTTCGTCGAGAAGGTCATCAACGACGCCGACAAGGTCGAGATCAAGGAAACCCCGGCCGCGGGCGGCGGCATGGCCATGCTGGATCGCCGCATCGAGCTGGACCTGTCCGGCTTCGATCCGTGGGCGCTGGTCGGCATCGGCAGCGCGCGTGCGCAGTCCGCGCCCGACATCAGCATCAAGACGCCGGCCATCCAGGCCATCCAGTCGCGCATGGAGGCCCGCTTCAACGGCAGCCTGCGCGCCGGATTCGACAGCGGTGCGCTGGGCTTCACCAGCGACGGCCTGATCACCGTGCGCGACGCGTCGAAGGTGGAGCTGAAGGACCGCGTGGCGCTGAACTCCGCAGTCGCCGACGACAACCGCGACCGCAAGGCGGTCTACCGCGAGGTGGCCGTGGCCAACGGCCATCCGGAATGGGAGGACCAGATCCGCGGCGTGTTCGCCAAGCAGTGGATCGCCAGCGCCAAGGCCGGCTGGTGGTACCAGGCGGGCGGCGGCTGGAAGCAGAAGTAAGCGCCGCGCCATGATGCAAAACGCCCGGCACTGCCGGGCGTTTTGCGTTGTGCCGTTACTCGAGGAACTGCAGCCGCGCCAGCTCCGCGTAAAGCCCGCCCTGCGCCAGCAGTTCGGCGTGGGTGCCTTCGGCGACGATGCGGCCGTGGTCCATCACCACGATGCGGTCGGCCTTCAGGACGGTGGCCAGCCGGTGCGCCACCACCAGCGTGGTACGACCGACCATCAGGTTCTCCAGCGCCTGCTGCACGGCGCGCTCGCTCTGGGCATCCAGCGCCGAGGTGGCTTCGTCCAGCAGCAGGATCGGTGCGTCCTTGAGCAGGGCGCGGGCGATCGCCACGCGCTGCTGCTGGCCACCGGACAGCCGTGCGCCGCGTTCACCCAGCTCGCTTGCGAAGCCGTCGGGCAGGGCGTCCAGGAACTCCTCGGCGCGGGCGGCACGGGCGGCCTCGCGGACCTCGGCATCGCTGGCCTCCAGCCGGCCGTAGCGGATGTTGTCCGCGGCGCTGGCCGCGAAGATCACCGGGGACTGCGGCACCAATGCAACCGTCTCGCGCAGCGCGACGGGGTCCAGCGTGCGGATGTCGACGCCGTCCAGCAGCACGCGTCCGGCCTGCGGATCGTGGAAGCGCAGCAGCATCGAGAAGACGGTGCTCTTGCCGGCACCCGAAGGGCCCACCAGCGCCACGGTCTCGCCCGGGCGCACGCGCAGGGTGAAGCCCGCCAGCGCCGCCGCATCGGGCCGCTGCGGGTAATGGAAGGTCACGTGCTCGAAGGCGATCTCGCCGCGGACCGGGACCGGCAGCGTGTGCGGCAACCCGGGTGCGGCGATCTCCGGCGCCTGCTGCAGCAGTTCGTGGATGCGGCCCATGCCACCGGCGGCCTTCTGCAGTTCGTTCCACACCTCGGCCAGCGCGCCCACCGAACCGCCGCCGATCAGGGCGTACATCACGAACTGGCCCAGCGCGCCGGCGCTCAGGCGGCCGCCGATGACGTCGTGCGCACCGGACCACAGCACCACGATGACCGCGCCGAAGATGAGGCTGATGGCCACCGCGGTCACGATGGCCTGCGCGCCGATCCGCTTGCGCGCGGTGGCGATCGCGATGGCCATGGCCTGCGCGTAGCGGCCGCGCTCGTAGCGCTCGCGCGAGTGGGCCTGCACCGTGCGCACCGCGCCCAGTGCTTCGGTGGCCAGTGCATTGGCATCGGCGATCCGGTCTTGGCTGGCGCGCGAGACTTTCTGGATGCGTCGCGCGCCGATCACGATCGGCGCCACCGCCAGCGGGATGCCCAGCAGTGCCCAGGCCGCCAGCTTGGGGCTGGTCACGAACAGCATCACCATCGCGCCGACCACGGTGACGCTGCTGCGCAGGGCGACCGACATGCTGGAGGCGATCACGCTGCGCAGCAGTTCGGCGTCGGCGGTCAGCCGCGAGACCAGTTCGCCGCTGCGGTTGCGGTCGTAGAACCCGGCGTCGAGGTCCAGCAGGTGCGCGTACAGCTGGGTGCGCAGGTCGGCGACCACCTTTTCGCCCAGCAGGGTGACGAAGAAGTAGCGCGCGGCGGTGGCCAGCGCCAGGGCGACGATGACCGCCAGCACGAACGCGAAGGTGCGGTCGATGTTGGCGCCGCTGCTGAAGCCGTGGTCGATCATCTGCCGGAACGCCACCGGCAGGCTCAGCGTCGCCGCCGAGGAGCAGGCCAGTGCCACCAGCCATGCGGAGAACAGGCCGGCGTGGCGGCGGATGAATGGCCACAGGGCACGCAGCGAACCGAGGGGCGCCTTCGCCGGCGCCGGGGCGGGGGAGTTCATCGGAGCAGTTTAGCGGGGTGGCTGCCGTACTGCGTTGCGGCCGGTTACTGGCCGGGGTTGCCAGGCGCGGGAGGCAGGAGCTCGCGCAGCGCCGGCGGCACGGTGGCGTCGGGATAGCGTCGGCGGAACTCCTCCAAGCTGGCGCGCGCGGCATCGCGTTGGCCTTGTCGCGCCAGCTCGCCGATCCGGCGCAGCCACGCTTCGCGCACGGCCGGGGCATCCGCCGTGGCGGGCGGCACGTCCTCCACTGGCGCATCGTCGGCCGGCGGGGGCGGTGCCATCCGCTGCAGGACCTCGGGGGCTCGCGCAGCGGCGGCCCGCGGCATCGGCGCAGGTTCGGCCATGGCCTGCGGGGCGGGCGCCGCCATCGGCGCGGGCGGCGGGGGCGGTGGTGGCGCCATGGCGGCCTCGGCGGCCGGCATCGCCGGGGTCTCGGGGATCGCAGTGGGTCGGGCCATCTCGGCGAGTACGCCGGCGTCGGCGCGGGGCGCATCGGTGGTCGGAATGGCGGGTGCTGCGGGCGTCGCCGTGGTCGTCCGTTTGGCGGCGACGGAGGCGGGCATCCCGGGTGCCGGTGCCGGCGGGGTGGCCGATGGGGGCGCCGACGTTGCCGGGCGTGGCGCTGCGGGCGGGGCACCGGCGATGGGGGGCGCGGGCGGGGTGCCCGGCGGTGATTCCAGCTGCAGGCGCCAGGCCAGCCCCAGTGCCACGCAGAGCGATGCCGCCAGGCCCAACGGCACCACCCAGCGTTCGTGGCGACGGGGTGTCCCGATGGGCTCGGCTTGTGCCGCGGCGTGGGCGGCCGCCAGGATGCGGGCGTCCATGGCAGCGTCAGGCGCGGTACGCCCGTGCAGGCGCGGCAGCTGCGCGGCGATTGCGCGCTCGTCCGCATCCAGCGGTTCGCGGGGGAACTGGCTCATCCCGGCAGCCTCGCACGCAGCTTGTCCATGGCGTAGCGCAGGCGGGATTTCACGGTTTCCCGCCCGACGCCGGTCACCTCGCCGATTTCCTCCAGCGTCAGCTCCTGTTCCAGGCGCAACAGCAACACCTCGCGTTGTTCCTCCGGCAGCCCGTCCAGCGCCAGCTGCAGCTGGCGGCGCCGTTCGAAGTCCGACAATACTCGCTCCGGCGTGTCGCCATCGGCCAGCCGGGCCAGGCGTTCGTCCGCATCCGCCGGGGCCGCGGGGCGATGCTTCAGGGCGCGCCAGTGGTCGCCCAGCCGGTGGTGGGCGATGGTGTAGAGCCACGTGGCGAAGCCGGCGTCCGGCGTCCAGCCTGTCCGGGCGGCGATCACTCGCTGCCACACGTCCTGGAACAGTTCGTCCGCCTGCGCGTTGTCGCGGAGCTGGCGCAGCAGGTAGCGGTAGAGCTTCAGCCGGTGCCGCGCGTACAGCTGCTCGAACGCCCCCGCGTCGCCGGCCACCCAGGCCAGCATCAGGACCTCATCGCTTTGGTCGGGCGCATTCACCGGTGCCAGCCTACGGGCTGGCCATGGTGTCGGGAAGGGGGTGGCGACGGATGTGGGGCGGGGCATGTCGGGTATCAACGCGCGGGTGCGCGGGGTGGGGTTGCCGCCATGGCGCCCCTTTGCCGTTGCAGGCAATATGTCCGGCAGATGAATGCCCCCGTGACCGCACTCTCGTCCGCTGCTTCCGACCCTGCGCCACGGCGCCGTCGCGGCGTGCTGGCGGGCATCGCGGAGCGGCTGGCCCGCACGCTTCCCCCGGGAGCCAGCGTGCGCGTCACCTGGCGACAGCCCGACCTGGGCGAAGGCGATGACATGGCGGGCCCCGCCGAGGCGGGCGCGCACTGCCTGCGCCAGGCCTGGAACGGGCCGGAGGGTGCGACGCTGGACATCGTCGCCAGCCATGCGTTGCCGTGGCCGGACGGGATCGAGGCGTACTGGCCCGCCAGCGCCCGCCAGTTGCTGGACCAGGCGCTGCGGCAGGAGCTGGCGCTGGCCCGGATCGACTCCCTGCAGCGCTCCGAGCAGCTGCGCCAGGCGCTGTACGAGATCGCGGACCTCGCCGGCAGCAACCTCGACCTGCCGGTGATGCTGCGCCGGGTGCACTCGATCGTCGGCGAGCTGATGTACGCCGAGAATTTCTACATCGTGCTGTACGACGACGTGCGGCGCACGATGCGCTTCCTGTACTTCGTGGACCAACTGGACCCGTGGGTCAACGACCCGGACGAGGAGATCCCGGTCACCGAGCAGGAGAACACGTTGACCATGCGCCTGCTGCGCAGCGGCGAGACCATGCGCGGCCCCTCGGCCGACCTGCGCGCGCGCTTCGGCATCCCGCGCGGCGAGGACAACGGCCCGGACAGCGCCGACTGGCTGGGCGTGCCGATGAGCCGCGACGAGCGCGTGGCCGGCGCCCTGGTGGTGCAGAACTACCGCCAGGCCGATGTCTACAGCGAGGAAGACCGCATCCTGCTGGCCTACGTCGCCCAGCACGTGCTGACCGCGCTGGAGCGGCGCGAGGCGCGCAAGCGCCTGGAGGCACGGGTGGCGGAGCGCACGGCGGAGCTGCGCCGCGCCAACGAGGAGCTGCAGGCCGAGGTGTTCGAGCGCAAGCGCATGCAGGACATCCAGCGCGCGCTGTTCCGCATTGCCGAATTGTCGATGACCAGCGACAGCCTGGGCGGGTTCTATGCTGAAGCGCATGACATCGTCAGCGAGCTTCTGTACGCCCGCAATTTCTACATCGCCACGCTGTCCGACGACGGCAGCATGCTCGAGTTCCCCTATTCGGTGGACGAGCGCGATCCCGAGCGCAAGGCGCGCAAGCTGGCCGGCGGCCTGACCGAATACGTGCTGCAGACCGGCAAGGCGCTGCTGGCCGACCGCGAACGCATCGCCGCGCTGGAGGCCGAAGGCAAGGTCCGCAGCTACGGCGCGCAGGCGTACTGCTGGCTGGGCGTACCGCTGATGCGGGAGGACCGTGTGGTCGGCGTCATCGCCGTGCAGAGCTACTCGCCGGACGTGATGTTCAGCGTCCGCGACCAGGACCTGCTGACGTTCGTTGCGTTCCACATCGGCAGCAGCCTCGCGCGCAAGCAGGCGCAGGACCGGCTGGTGCAGGCGCACGCCAACCTGGAGCAGCGCGTCAGCGAGCGCACGCGCGAACTGGCCGAGGCCAACGCGGAGCTGGTCGAGCAGATCGGCGAGCGCATGCGGGTGGAGCGCAAGCTCATCCACCAGACCATGCACGACGCGCTGACCGGCCTGCCCAACCGCCTGCAGCTGCTCGAACGGTTGGCGCGCGCCATCGGCCATGCGCAGGAGCATCCGGAGACCTGCTTCGCCGTCCTGTTCATGGACCTCGACCGCTTCAAGCTGGTCAACGACAGCGTGGGCCACGCGGTGGGCGACGAGCTGCTGGTCGAAGCCGGTCGACGCATCGTTGGCAGCGTGCGCGGCAACGACGTCGTGGCGCGCCTGGGCGGTGATGAATTCGCGATCCTCGCGGAGGGTCTCGACGGTCCCGGCATGGCCGAGGAGCTGGGCCGGCGCGTGCTCTCGGCCCTCAACGCGCCGGTCTGGGTGGCCGGGCGCGAGCTGTTCCCCAGCGCCAGCATCGGCATCGCGCTGTGGCACCCGCGCTACCGCAGCGGCGAGGAGATGCTGCGCGACGCGGACGCCGCCATGTACCGCGCCAAGGGCGACGGGCGCGACCGCTGCGCGATGTTCGACGAACAGATGCACCGCGAGGCGACCCGCAGCCTGGACATGGAAACCGACATGCGCCGGGCGATCCAGGCCGAGCGCTTCGTGCCGTACTACCAGCCGATCGTGCGCATGGATACCGGCGAGCCGGTGGGCCACGAGGCGCTGCTGCGCTGGAACCACGAGCAGACCGGCCTGCTGGTGCCGGGCGAGTTCCTCGACGTGGGCGAGGACACCGGCCTGATCGAACAGATCGACTGGCTGTTGTACGCGCGGGTGATCGAGGACGTGGCGCGCCACCCGCTGCCGGGCTACGTGGCGATCAACGTGTCGCCGCGGCATTTCCGCGCGCCGGATTTCGCCTCGCGGCTGCTGGCGCTGCTGGACGGCGCGGGCGTGGCGCCGGCGCGCGTGCGCGTGGAAATCACCGAGGTGGCGCTGCTGGACGACGCGCCGCGCACGCTCGAGAGCCTGGCCCTGCTGCGCCGGCACGGCGTGCTGGCGCAGTTGGACGATTTCGGGACCGGGTTCTCCGCGCTGTCCTACCTGCACCGCTTCCCGATCGCCAGCCTCAAGATCGACCGCAGTTTCGTGGCGGGCCTGGACGGCGATGCCTGCACCGAGAGCGTCGCGGTGATCCGCGCGATCGTGGCGCTGGCCACCAGCCTCGGCATCGAGCTGATCGCCGAGGGCGTGGAAACGCGCCAGCAGCGCGATCGGCTGATCGAACTGGGTTGCACCTACGCCCAGGGCTTCCTGTTCAGTCCGCCGGTGCCGCTGCCCGCAGGCTGACGCCGCATCCGACCGTCTTGCCTCAGGCCTCGGGCGCCACCGTCACCACCCGGACATCCAGCCGCCCATCCTGCAGCCGTGCCTGCAGCACGTCGCCCGGAGTGGCATCCGCGATGCAGCGCACCACGCGGCCGTCGGGCTGCTGGAGGATGCTGTAGCCGCGCGCCACCGTCGCCAGCGGGCTGATCGCGTGCAGCGACCGCGCCAGTCCGCGCAGGTGCAATGCCTCGCGCTGCAGGCGCTGCGCGATGAGCGCCTGCGGCCGCGGCGCCAGGTCCTGCAGGCGTTCGCGCAGGCGCTGCAGCGTGCGCCGCGGATGCTGCGCTTGCAGGGTGGCGTCGGCATGCCGCAGCGCGGCACGCTCGCGCTCCAGCCGGCGCTGCATGGCCTGCGCCAGCCGTTGCCGGGTCTGTCCGGCGCGATCCGCCAGCGCCGCCAGCCGCGCCTGCGGCCGTTGCGCCTGCAGGCGCAAGAAGGCGCGATCCACCCGTTGCATGCGCTGCCGCAGCGTGTTCGCCTGCAGGCCTGCCAGCTGCCGCTGCAGGGTTGCCAGGCGCATGGCCAGGTGGTGGGCGTCCGGCACGAGGAGCTCCGCTGCCGCGGAGGGCGTGGGCGCGCGCAGGTCTGCGGCGAAGTCGGACAGCGAGAAATCGGTTTCGTGGCCGATCGCCGACACCACCGGCGTCGCGCAGCCGGCCACCGCGCGGGCCAGCGCTTCGTCGTTGAACGCCCAGAGGTCCTCCAGCGAGCCGCCGCCGCGCGCCAGCAGCAGCACGTCGTAGCGGCCGCTGGCATCCGCCGCCTGCAGCATCGCGCGGATCTGGGCAGCGGCGCCGTCGCCCTGCACGGGCACCGGCAGCAGGTCGACGCCGACCAGCGGGAAGCGGCGCCTCAGCACGCTGACGATGTCGCGGATGACGGCGCCGGACGGGGAGGTGAGCACGGCGATCCGCCGGGGGAACGCCGGCATCGGCCGCTTGCGCGCAGGATCGAACAGCCCCTCCGCCGCCAGCTTGGCCTTCAGTGCTTCCAGTGCCTGCCGCAGCGCGCCTTCGCCGGCTTCTTCCAGCGTGTCCAGCACCAGCTGGTAGTCGCCGCGTGCCTCGTAGAGGGTCAGCCGGCCGCGGCCCAGCACGCGCAGGCCTTCCCGCGGGGCGAACTTCAGCCACTGGCTCTTCGGGCGGAACAGCGCGCAGCGGACCTGCGCCCGCGCGTCCTTCAACGTGAAGTAAAGGTGTCCGGACGCCGGCCGCGACAGGTTGCCGATCTCGCCTTCCACCAGCACGTTCGGAAAGCTGCCTTCCAGCAGGTCGCGCGCCAGCGTGTTCAGCTGGCTGGGGGACAGGATGCGGTCGTCGCGGTCGTGCATGGCGCCATCGTAGCGCCGATGCCCGCGGGCGGTGGCCGGTGCCGATGCGGTGGCGCCCGCCGCAACCGGTAAAATGGCGGCATGCATGCACACGATCCCGACCGTTTCGGTCCCCAGGCCCGCCGCGCGACCCGTCCCGTCGAGATCGGCGGGGTGAAGGTGGGCGGCGGCGCGCCGGTGGTGGTCCAGTCGATGACCAACACCGACACTGCCGACGTCGCCGCGACCAGCAAGCAGGTGGCCGACCTCTGGCGCGCCGGGTCCGAGCTGGTGCGGGTCACCGTGAACACGCCGGAGGCCGCGGCCGCCGTCCCGCGCATCGTCGACCGGTTGGCGATGATGGGCGTGCACGTCCCGATCATCGGCGACTTCCACTACAACGGCCACACGCTGCTGGCGAACGAGCCGGCCTGCGCGGAAGCGCTGGCGAAGTACCGCATCAATCCCGGCAACGTCGGCTTCGGCAAGAAGAAGGACACCCAGTTCGCGCAGCTCATCGAGTTCGCCATCCGCCACGGCAAGCCGGTGCGGATCGGCGCCAACTGGGGCTCGCTGGACCAGGCCCTGGCGGCGCGCCTGATGGACGAGAACGCCCAGCGCGCCGAGCCGTGGGACGCCGGCCGGGTGATGCGCGAGGCGCTGATCCTGTCCGCGCTGGAGTCGGCGGAGCGGGCGGTGGAGCTGGGCCTGCCGAAGGAACGCATCGTGCTGAGCGCCAAGGTCAGCGGCGTGCAGGAGCTGGTGGCGGTCTACCGCGACCTGGCCATGCGCAGCGACTTCGCCCTGCACCTGGGGCTGACCGAGGCCGGCATCGGCAGCAAGGGCATCGTGGCGTCCAGCGCGGCGCTGGCGGTGCTGCTGCAGGAAGGCATCGGCGACACCATCCGCGTTTCGCTGACGCCGGAGCCGGGCGCCCCGCGCACCCAGGAAGTGGTGGTCGCGCAGGAGCTGCTGCAGACCATGGGCCTGCGCGCGTTCACGCCGATGGTCACCGCCTGCCCGGGCTGCGGCCGTACCACCTCCGAGTTCTTCCAGGAGCTGGCCGGCGTGGTGCAGAACCACGTCCGCGCGAAGATGCCGGAGTGGAAGATCAGCCACCCCGGCGCCGAGAACATGACGCTCGCCGTCATGGGCTGCGTGGTGAACGGGCCGGGCGAGTCGCGCCACGCGAACATCGGCATCAGCCTGCCGGGCACCGGCGAGGCGCCATCCGCGCCGGTATTCATCGACGGCGAGAAGGCCATGACCCTGCGCGGCGACAACATCGCCGGCGAGTTCATCGCGCTGATCGACGAGTACGTGGACCGTCGCTACCGGGTCGCCCGCCCGGACTGAGCGGGCGACGCGCGCTTACTTCGCCGGTGGCAGGTACTGCGCCGGCAGCGCCAGCGCCGGGTTCTCGGCTTCCCACATCACCGAGACGATCCACCAGCGGCGGCCGTCGTTCATCAGCTGGAGGGTGTTGATGCCGCGCATCGGCGGGGCATCGCCGGCGACCTTGCCTTCGTAGGTGCTGAACACGTGGGCGATATGGCCGAACCGCTCGGTGCGCCGGGCCAGCTCGCGCTCCTGGAAGCCCCGCTCGACCAGCAGCGGGCCCGACAGGGCCACGTAGTCGTTCACCTGCAGCAGGCGCATGCCGACGCTGCCGTCCGGGCGCTGGCCCACCGGCATCATCCGCCCTTCCGGGATGAACAGGGAGCGCAGGCGGTTCCAGTCGCGGGCCTTGCCGACGGGGCCGGAAATCACGTCGTAGAGCGCCGCGATGATCGCGTCGATGCTGGCCACATCCTGTTCCGCGGCGGCCGGCACGCCGTAGTTGACGGGCTGCGGCGGAGGCGGCGTGGCAGGCGGGGTCTGGGCCGCCGCGGGCGCGGCGAGGGCGGCGAGCAACAGCAGCAGGGCAGGGCGCATCGGCGGGCTTCCGTGGTCAGGTCCGGCAGGAATACCACTGCGCGGACGATGCCACCCGTGCCGGAATGCACGGCTGCGGCGGCTCAGACGCCGGGCTCGACCGCTTCGCTGGGGGCGCTGGTGCGCTGCTGGCGGGCGAGCTGGGCCTCGCGGTGCGCGATGTAGAACGTCGAACCGAGGATGATGCCAGCGCCCACCAGCGTGGCCGCATCCACCGTTTCGTCGAACAGCAGCCAGCCGGCCAGGGTCACCACGGGGAGCTGCATGAAGCTGATCGGCGTGAGCGCGGACACGTCGCCCAGCTTCAGCGCGCGCGTCCACAGCAGCTGGCCCACCGTGCCCATCAGCCCGGTCGCGGCCAGCCACAGCCATTCGATGCCGGTCGGCCAACGCCACACGAACAGCGACGGCAGCAGCGACATCGGCACCCACAGCGCGTAGGTCCAGAACACGATGGTGTCGGCCTTGTCGGTCTGCGAGAGCTGCTTGATCTGGATCGCCACCAGCGCGCTCAGCACCGCCGCGGCGACCGCCACCAGGGTGCCCAGGCTGAAGGCATGCGACCACGGCCGCACGATCACCAGCACGCCGAGGAAGCCCAGCGCCACCGCGGTCCAGCGGCGCGCGCGCACGCGTTCGCCCAGCATCACGATGGCGGCGATGGTCACGAAGATCGGCGAGGAGTAGGCCAGCGAAATGGCCTGCGCCAGCGGCAGGTGGGCGATCGCCCAGAAGCCGCAGAACATGCTGCCGATGCCGATGGCGGTGCGCACCACGTAGCGCGGCAGCTGGTCGGTGCGCACGCTGGCGGCGAATGCCGCGGCGGGTCGCGGCTGGCGCAGGGCCGGCAGGGCCAGCATCGGCAGCAGGGCCAGGAAGCCGAAGGTGTTGCGGAAGAAGGCCACTTCCCAGGTCGGGATGTCCTTGGACGCCAGCCGGATGAAGATGGCCATCAGGCCGAAGCCCAGCGTGCTGCCCAGCATCAGCAGCGCGGCGCGCGCGTGGGCGTTGCGCGGCGCGCTCACCAGCGGGCCCCGACCAGGCGCGGTTCGGGCTCGATCGCCACCCCGAAGCGCGCCTGCACCGACGCGGCGATGCGCCGGGCCAGCGCCAGCAGGTCCTGCCCGCTGGCCTGGCCGTGGTTGACCAGCACCAGCGCGTGGTCGGCGGAGACGCCGGCATCGCCGTCGCGGTGGCCCTTCCAGCCGCACTGGTCGATCAGCCACGCCGCGGACAGCTTGCGGGTGTCGTCGCCGGCGCCGCGGAACAGGGGCATGCCGGGATGCCCGGCCAGCAGCGCCTCGGCCTGCGCGGCCGGGACGATGGGATTCTTGAAGAAGCTGCCGGCGTTGCCGAGCACCGCCGGGTCGGGCAGCTTGCGGCGGCGGATGCGGATCACGGCCTCGGCCACCTGCGCCGCGCGCGGCGCGCCCTCGACCCCCATCGCACGCAGCTCGTCCTCGATGCCGGCATAGCCCAGCCGCGGCTGGAACGTCCGCGACAGGCGGAACTCGACCGCCGTCACCACGTAGCGGTCGGGCACTTGCTTGAACAGCGAGTCGCGGTAGGCGAAGGCACAGTCCGACGCGGCCAGGCGGACGAACGTGCCGGTCGTGCGGTCGAAGGCCGCGACCGTCTGGACGGACTCCCGCACTTCCACCCCGTAGGCGCCGATGTTCTGGATCGGCGCGGCGCCCACCGTGCCCGGGATCAGCGCGAGGTTCTCGAGCCCGCCCAGGCCGTGCCCCAGCGTCCACAGCACGAAGTCGTGCCAGGCCACGCCGGCGTCGGCACGTACGAGGGCGGTGTCGCCATCGTCCTCGAGTAGGGCGATCTGGCGGGTCTCCAGCGCCAGTACCGCGCCAGGCGCATCGCCGGCGAACAGCAGGTTGCTGCCGCCGCCCAACACCAGCGTGGTGGGCGCGCGCAGCATCGCGTAGCCGAACAGCTCGGGCAGCGCCGCGGCGTCGGTCGCTTCCACCAGCATGGGCGCGCGGGCACGCACGCCGAAGGTGTTGCGCGCGTCCAGCCGGGCGTTCTCGGTGATGCGGTAGCCGTGGCCGTGGGCAGTGTTCATTCCGGCGGCAGGGTGCCGCGGCTGGGCGCTTCCTTGCGACGGCGCAGGGCGTCCACGCATTCCTCGATCAGGGCGGGGCCGCGATAGACCAGGCCGGTGTAGGTTTGCACCAGCATCGCGCCGGCGGCCTGCTTGGTGGCGGCGTCCGCCCCGTGCAGGATGCCGCCCACGCCGATCAGCGGGATGTTGTCGGGCAGGCGCGTGCGCAGCATCCGCAGCACCGTGGTGGCCTGTGCCATCAGCGGCGCGCCCGACAGGCCGCCGGCCTGATGGGCATGGCGGGCGCCTTCCACGCCTTCGCGGGAAATCGTGGTGTTGGTGGCGATCACGCCGTCCACCTGCAGGTCGCCCAGCACGCGCGCGGCGGCATCGATGTCGTTCTCGGACAGGTCCGGCGCGATCTTCACCAGCAGCGGCACGCGCTTGCCGTGGCGCGTGACCAGCTTGTCCTGCTCGTCGCGCAGCGTGCCGACCAGCCGGCGCAGGGCCTGCTCCTCCTGCAGTTCACGCAGGCCGGCGGTGTTCGGCGAGGAGATGTTGACCGCCACGTAGTCCGCCACCGCGTACACCCGGCGCAGGCAGAGCAGGTAGTCGGCGACCGCGTCCTCGTTGGGCGTGTCCTTGTTCTTGCCGATGTTGATGCCTACCAGGCCCGTCTTGCGCTTGGCACGCTCGACGTTGCGCACGAGGACATCGACGCCCTCGTTGTTGAAGCCCATGCGGTTGATCACCGCTTCCTGCCCCGGCAGGCGGAACATGCGCGGCTTCGGGTTGCCCGGCTGCGGCAGCGGGGTGACCGTGCCGACCTCCACGAAGCCGAACCCCAACGCCAGCAGGGCGTCCACGTGTGCACCGTTCTTGTCCAGCCCGGCGGCCAGGCCGACCGGGTTGGGGAACGTCAGGCCCAGCACCTTGGTGGGCAGTGGTTTCGGCGGCGTGGCCACCAGCGGCATCAGGCCGCAGCGGTACGCCGCCTCCAGCGAGGCGAGGCCGACGCCGTGCGCACGCTCGGCGTCGAGGGCGAACAGCAGCGGGCGGCCCAGCGCGTACAAGGCGTCAGTGCCCGAACACCGCGGCGAACCACAGCAGGCCGCCGAAGAACAGGAACACGGCCGCCAGCGCCAGCACCGACAGGCCGATCACGAGGTAGCCCATCACCAGGCCGGCCACGGCCAGGCCGTCGCCCTCCAGCGAACCCTGGGCGCGGCGGATCTCGGCGCGGGCCATGTGGCCGCAGACCACGGCCACCAGGCTGCCCAGGAAGGGCAGCAGGGTCCAGCCGAGAATGCCGAACACCAGGCTGACGACGGCCAGCGAACTGGTCTGGCGGATGGGTGCGTTCATGGGCGTCCCTTACAGGTCGAACTTGATGCCCTGGGCCAGCGGCAGCGCGTCGGAGTAGTTGATGGTATTCGTCTGGCGGCGCATGTAGGCCTTCCAGGCGTCGGAGCCGGACTCGCGGCCGCCGCCGGTCTCCTTCTCGCCGCCGAACGCGCCGCCGATCTCGGCGCCGCTGGTGCCGATGTTGACGTTGGCGATGCCGCAGTCGCTGCCGGCCGCCGACAGGAACGCCTCGGCTCGCTTGAGGTTGGTGGTGAAGATCGAGGACGACAGGCCCTGCGGGACTGCGTTCTGCATCTCGATGGCCTCGTCCAGCTCCTTGTACTTCATCACGTACAGGATCGGCGCGAAGGTCTCGTGCTGGACGATCTCGGCGTCGTTGGTCAGGCCGGTGACGATCGCCGGCAACACGAAGTTGCCCGGGCGGTCGATGGCGGCGCCGCCGGTCTCCACGGTGCCGCCCGCGGCCTTGGCCTTGGCGATGGCGTCGAGGTAGGCGTCCACGCCGTCCTTGCTGTTCAGCGGGCCCATCAGGTTGGCCGGGTCGGTGGGGTCGCCGATCTTCTTCTCCACCTGCTTGTAGGCGGTCACCAGCTTGGCCAGCACGTCCGCGTAGATGGATTCGTGCACGATCAGGCGGCGGGTGGTGGTGCAGCGCTGGCCGGCGGTGCCTACCGCGCCGAACACGATGGCCGGGATCGCCAGCTTCAGGTCGGCGGTTTCGTCGACGATGATCGCGTTGTTGCCGCCCAGCTCCAGCAGGCTGCGGCCCATGCGGCGCGCGACGCGCTCGCCGACCATGCGGCCGACCTTGGTGCTGCCGGTGAAGCTGATCAGCGGGATGCGCTTGTCGTCCACGAAGCCCTGGGCCAGGTCGCTGCCGGCGTCGTTGAACAGGAAGAAGATGTCCGGGAAGCCGCCCTTGCGCAGCGCCTCGTTGCAGATCTTCATCGACGCGATCGCCGACAGCGGGGTCTTCGGCGAGGGCTTCCAGATCGTGATGTCGCCGCAGATCGCCGCGATGAAGCTGTTCCAGGCCCACACCGCGACCGGGAAGTTGAAGGCGGAGATCACGCCGACCAGGCCGATCGGGTGCCACTGCTCGTACATGCGGTGGCCCGGGCGCTCGGAGTGCATGGTCAGGCCGTACAGCTGGCGCGACAGGCCCACGGCGAACTCGCCGATGTCGATCATCTCCTGCACTTCGCCGTCGCCTTCCGGCTTCGACTTGCCCATCTCCAGCGCGACCAGCGAGCCCAGCGCGTCCTTGTGCGCGCGCAGCGCGTCGGCGCACAGGCGGATCGCCTCGCCGCGGCGCGGGGCCGGGGTGGTGCGCCAGACCTTGAAGGCGGCCTGGGCGCGCTCGACGATCACGTCGTAGTCGGCCTGCGAGGACGCATGCACGCGGCCCAGCACTTCGCCGGTGGTCGGGTTGACCGGCTCCAGCACGCCGGCGTCGCTGGTCGTGGACCACTCGCCGTTGCCGAGGTAGGTGCCGGATTCGACGGCGGTCAGGCCGAGCGCGGTGAGGACGGGATGGGACATGGTGGACTCCGGGAAACGAGGAAAGGCGAAGGGGCGGGAAGACCTGACAGGTGACGATCGCAGGCGCGCGATCCCCACGTCCTGCCCGGTTGTTCCCCACCCGCTGGCGACCCCGGCCCGATTCGAACGGGCGACCTTCCCCTTAGGAGGGGGACGCTCTATCCAGCTGAGCTACGGGGCCTGACCTTCCATTATTGCAGCTGTCTGGAGAAGCGGCCAATCCGTCGGGGAAAATGGCGAATCGCCGATACCATTGATGCGTTCCAACACTGTCCGATGGTGATTCCGACCGGGTCGCCGGGTCAGTCCAGCCGCCTTGCCGCGGGACATGCAATCGGCGTGATGTGCATGTCGCTCTCCAGGCCGGCGCGTGCGAAGGCGATGCGCATGGCGGCGCCGATGGTGGCGGCGCTCGCCGCGTCTTCGCACCAGGCGAACACGCTGGGGCCGGCTCCGGAGATGCTGGCGCCGAGCGCACCGCCGTCCAGCGCAGCCCGCTTCACTGCATGAAATCCCGGAATGAGCGGTGCGCGGCGGGGCTCCACCAGCACGTCGGATAGGCCGGCCCGGACCAACGCGGCGTCGCCCCGCTCGCAGCCCAGCAGGACCTGGGCCAGATGCGCACTTTGCGCCACGAAATCGGGCAACCCGTAGTGGCCTTGCAGGACGGCGCGCGCCTGACGGGTTTCCAGCACCGTGTGTGGATGGACGACGACCGCTCGCCACGCCGGCGGAACCGCGACGGGGATCAGGCGCATCGGCGTGGCAAGGACCAGCCCGCCCGCCAGCATGGGGCCGACGTTGTCGCCGGTGCGGCCACCGCTGGCGACAGATTCGCCGGTCAACGCCAGCGGGTAGAGGGCGGCGATATCCAGCGGCGCATCCAGCAGTGCATTGGCGGCCACCAGCGCCGCCACGCAGGACGAGGCCGAGCCGCCCATGCCGGACCCCAGCGGGATGCCCTTGTCCAGTTCGATCTCGAAGCCGAACGGCAGCGCCAGCGCCTCGCGCAGTGCGACCAGCGCGGCACCCGCGGTGTTGCGTTCGGCCTCCAGCGGGAGGGCGGTGACGGTGCCGCGGATGGCGGCGATGCGGACCGTCGGCGCCTCGATCCGGCGGACCGTGGCGATGTCGCCGACGTCCGCGATGCCGTGGCCGAGCAGGTCGAAGCCCACGCCGACGTTCCCGACCGAGCCGGGCGAGAACGCGCGTGCCTCGTGCCGGGTGGCGTCCGTCATTGCGCCGGGGCCGGGGCGGCCCCGCCGCTGCGCACCTCCACCACCGCCGTGGCCGCCATGTCGCCGGTGACGTTGCCCACCGTCGCCAGCACGTCCGGGATGGCGTCCACTGCCATCAGCACGGGCAGCGGGGCGATCGGCAGGCCCATGGCCGAGGTGACCGGCAGGTTGGTGGCGAGGAAGATCGCCTGGCCCGGCAGGCCCACCGAGCCCATGCTCACCAGCACGCTGAGCGCCACGCCGGTGGCCAGCTGCGCGGCGGTCAGGTCCACGCCCAGCGCCCAGGCGATGAAGCTGGCGGTGGCGAGGTACTGGATCGGCGAGGTGATGCGGAACAGCGAGACCGCCATCGGCAGCACCAAGCCGGACACGCGGGCGGGGATGCCCAGCCGGTTCTGCGCGCTGTCCAGCATCGCCGGCAGCGTGGCCAGCGAGGACTGCGTGCTGGCCGCGACGGCCTGCACCGGAACCAGCCCGGCCATGAAGTGGCGGAACCGTTGCTTGCCGATGGTGACCGCCACGGCAATCAGCAACACCACCGCCAGCACGTACAGCGCGCACTCCAGCAGGATGTAGATGCCCAGCGCCTGCAGCATGCCCAGGCCGGCGCGTGCGGTCAGCGCCAGCACCAGCGCGAAGATGCCCAGCGGCGCCGCCCACAGCACCCAGTGGACGATCACGATCATGGCGTCGCTGATCGCCTTCAGCAGGCCGACCACCTGCGCCCGCGGCGCGGCGTCCAGCCGGGTCAGGGCGAAGCCGAAGAACAGGGCGAAGCTCACCAGCGGCAGCATCGCGCTGGCGGCGGCGGCGGCGACCGCGTTGCTGGGCACCAGCGCCACCAGCGCGTCGGCCCAGCCGCCCCCGGTGGTGGCGACCGCCTCGCCGTGGCCCCGCAGGGCGGCGGCCACCGCCGGGTCGGGCGCCAGTTGCGACAGCGCCAGTGGCGCCAGCAGCGCGGTCATGGTGCCGGCGCCGGCGAGCAGCACCACGAAGCTGGTGATCGCCTGCCGCGCCACCCGGCCGGAGTGCGCGGCATCGCTGGCCTGGTTGATGCCCACCACCACCAGTGCGAACACCAGCGGCACCACGGTCATCTGCAGGGCATTGAGCCAGAGCTTGCCGAACGGTTCGACGACGGCGGCGATGCGCAGCCCCAGCTCGGGCGCCTGCCAGGCCAGCAGGATGCCGATCAGGATGCCGGCCACCAGGCCGGCCAGGACGCGGGCGGTCTGGCTCACGGGGCCACCTCCGGCAGCATCCAGCGCTGCTTCAGCGCCATGTACTGGGCCTTCGGCAACAGCACGAACACCGGCTTGCGGCGCGCGTCCAACCACGCCAGCAGCGCCTCCATGCTGGCCGGTGCCATCGCGGTGCAGCCGGCGGTGGTCTCGCCGGGCGCCTTCCACAGGTGGGCGAAGATGCAGCTGCCGCCCTGGCGCGCCGCGCCGTCGGCGTTGTGTTCGATGACGAAGCCTTCGCGGTAGCGCTGGTCGCCGTCGGCGTGGATGTCCCGGCGCATCGGCTCGCTGGACTGGTCGAGATCGGGCGCCTTCACCACGCTGCGGTCGACGATGCGGTTGTAGTAGTTCGATGCCGGGACGTCGATGCACCAGTCGTTGGTCGTCATCGCCCGGTAGGGCAGCCCGGTATTGGCCCGGTCCGCATAGCCGAACGCCGTGCCGATGGAGAACACGCCCGCCGGTGCCTTGCCGTCGCCCTCGCGCTTGACCGGGCCGTCGCCGCGCTGCGGGTTCAAGCCCAGGCCCCAGCCGCTGCCGTTGCGGCCCAGCGTCACGGGTACCGCCTCGCCGACCTGCGTCCAGCCGTCGGTACTGCGCTCGAACCGGCGCAGCTCGCCGGTCGTGGCGGCCCAGTCGGCGGAGGTGACCAGCACCAGCTGGCCGGCATCTGCCCAGCGGGTGTCGTCGCGGGAGGTGGTCGCCGTGCCGTGGGCGCAGGCGGCGAGCAGCAAGGGCAACAGGAAAGCGGCGGTCCGGCGCAGCGGCATCGTGGAGGTTCCGGAAGGCAGAGGACGTGGGAAAGTGGCAAGGATGCCCGAGCGCGGGGCGCGGGTCATCCGCTCAAGGCTCCTGCAGCGGCAGCAGGCGCTCCTGGGTTTCGCGCAGGCGGGAGCGGCGGCCACCGTCCGCCTCGTACAGGCGGATGAACAGCCGGTCCAGCAGGTGCTGCAGGGCGGAGTGGTAGAGCAGGGGTTCGATGTGCGGGCGCTCGTCGTGCGCGGCCACCAGCAGGGCCAAGTCGGCCTGCGCCCGCAGCGCGTTGGCGCTGTGGCGGGTGATGGTGACCACCTTGCCCCGCTGGCTGCGCATGTGCCGCGCCAGCTGGCACAGCGCCGCCTGCTGGCCGTGCTCGGAAAACGCCAGCAGGACGTCGTCGGGCCGTGCGGCCGACAGGCTGGCGGTCATGTGGGCGGCGTCGAAGTTGTGCACCGTCAGCACGCCGAGCTGCGCCAGCCGCAGGGCCAGCGTGCGCGCGTGCAGGTCGTCCTCGCCCAGGCCGATGATGAAGACGGTGCCGGCCCGCCCGATCGCCTCGGCCACCGCGGTCAGCGTGCCCGGCGGGTTGATCAGGCGGGTGGCTTCCTCGGCCTCGGATTTGCGCAGCCACAGGTCGTGGCCCTGCGCGGCGGCGGCGGGGGCGTGCTGCGGGGAGGGCGCCGCCCCGCCGTTGCTGTCGGCGCGGATCACCGCCTCGCTGATCGCCAGCTTCAGGTCCGGATAGCCCTTGAACCCGAGCTTCTGGCAGAACTTGACCACGCTGGACTGGCTGATGCCCAGCGCGTTGGCCAGCTGTTGCGAGGAGTAGTCGCGCAGCAGCTGGGCGTTCTCGACGATGAAGTCCGCGATGCGGCGCTCGATCGCCGACATGCGGTCCCGCTCGGAGCGGATCTTGACCAGCGCGGTGCCCACCGGCATCGCCTCAGGCCGCCAGCTCGTGCGCGGGCGCAAGGCCCTCGATGTGGCGGATGCCCAGTCCCGGCGCGTCGGTCACGCTGATCTCCGATTCGTTGAACACCACGCCGCTCTGCACCGGGTCGAAGCGGCA
>DASWXO010000132.1:0-28619 GCA_036405455.1 Thermomonas sp.
AGCCGTCAGGTGTCCCACGAAACCATCTACCGCACGCTCTACATCCAGTCCCGCGGCGCGCTGAAGCAGGAGCTGCTGGCTCACCTGCGTCGCACGCGGGTCATGCGGCGTTCGCGTCACCACACCCAAAAGACCGAGAACAACTAACAGGGTCAGGTTCACTTCCAACTAACAGGGTCAGGTTCACTTCTGATCGCTCATGATGCACAAGGCCCGCATCTCTGCGGGCCTCGTCGTTTCACATGATGCACTGTCCGCTTCGGGTCGAGGGCAGCCCAAAGCCAACCGACTCATCCCCCCGGCCATCCCCGCTCCCCCAACGCCAACCAGCACAGCCCCACCGTCACCGCATCCCCCAGCGCCGTGTGGCGTGCCACCAGCGGCACGCCCAAGGTGCCGGCGATGTGGGCGAAGTCCAAGTTGACGGGGGCGTCGGGGCGCTGGCGGCGCTGCAGGCGCGCCACTTCGTTGGCCAGGTCCACGGTAGGGTGGGGCAGGGCGAAGCCTGTGAGGGCGCGCACGTGCGGGGCGAGCATGTCGAGGTCGAAGCCGAGGTGGTAACCCAGCAGGCGGCGGCTGCCCAGCCACTGCAGGAACGCGTGCACCACCTCCGTCACGGGTTCGCCTTCGCCGGCCTCGTCGGGGGTGATGCGGTGGTGGCGGATGGAGTCGATGCCGAACGCGCGCGCGGTGTGCACGCGGCGCTCGAAGCGTTCCGACAGCCACACGCGGCCGTCGCGCACGGGCACGGCGGCCAGGCTGAGGATGTGGTCGCGGGCGGGGTCCAGCCCGGTGGTTTCCAGATCCAGGCTGATCCATTCGCCGGGTGGCGGCGCGCGCAGCAGGCCCGCCCACGGGCCGTGGCCATGGTGCCTGCGCAACCACCAGCGCGACAGCGGCCCCATGCTCACTCCACCAGGTGGAAGGCCAGCCGCACGTGCTGCTGGAACGCGCGCACCACGCGCAACGCGTCGCGCAGCAGCTCGCGGTCCAGCCGGCGCAACGTGTCCGGTTGCAGGCGGTTGTCCGGCACGCCGCCGGCGTCCAGCGTGGCCAGCTGTGCATCCAGCCGCATGCGCTGCAGCACCGCCAGCGCCTGCGCCACGTCGCGGCCCAGCGCGGCATCCAGCGCACCGGCCTGCACCAGCGCCTCGCAGCGCGCGAAGCTGTTGCGGTGGGCGATGCCGTGCTGCAGCGCGAGGCAGCGCAAGCCGTGGACGATGGGGAACACGCCGCCGCGCTTGAGATCCAGCCCGCGCTCGTCCGGGCGCAGGCGGCCGAACAGCGACAGCGGCGCGTCGAAGCGCAGCACCGCGCGGGCCATGGTGTGCAGCAGGTGTTCGTCGCCACCCAGCGCCAGCAGCTGCGCCTCCAGCGGCTGGAACAGCGCGGGGTTGCCCGCCACCGGGCGCGCGTCGAGGGTGATGGCCAGGTCCATCGCCGCCTGCGCGTCGGCCGGCAGGCGCCAGCCCTGCAGCCGCGCGCGCCACTGCGCGGCGGTCATCCGCCAATGCGGGTTGGACACCATCACCCCGCCGGGGCACGGCGGATAGCCGATCTCGGCCAGCCATGCGCTGAAGCGCGCCATCGCGGCCTCGAACACGGCGGGGTCGGCGTCGTCGGCCAGCACCAGCGCGTTGTCCTGGTCGGTGCGCAGCAGCTGCTCGCGGCGGCCCTCGCTGCCCAGCACCAGCAGGCAGGCCTGCTGGCGCGCAGGCTCCGGCACGAGGACGTCGTAGAGCCGCGCCAGGATGCGGCTGTTCAGCGCGCTGACCAGCTCCATCAGTGCCGGCATGCGCACGCCCTGGGCGTGCAGCATGCGCACCAGCCGCGGCATGTCGCGCGCCGCCTCGGCCACGTCCTCCAGCGTGCGGGCGCGGGCCAGGCGCAGGGTGATGAGGTGGGAATGGCCGGCGTAGTGCGCCAGCACCTCGGCCATGCCCAGCGTGCCGACCACGGTGGCGCCATCGCGCACGGCGACGCGCTCCACCCGGCGTTCCGCCATCGTGGCCAGCGCTTGGAACAGCACGTCGGTGGTCTGCTGCGCCACCAGCGGGCGGCTGGCCAGCGGGCCCACCGGCGCGTCCAGCGGACGGCCGTCGCGGGCCAGTGCATCCAGCAGGTCGGTGCGGGTGACCACGCCGGGTTCGGGGTGCGCGGGGTCGTCCACCAGCAGGCAGTCCACCCGCGCTTCGCGCAACCGCGCGGCGGCAGCGGCAATGCCGGTGGATGCCGGCACGCGCACGACGGGGGCCAGCTGCGCCGCGCCCACCGGCGTCACCATCAGCTCCGCCAGGTCGGAATCGCGCCCGCGCCGCGCCAGCTGGCCCTTCACCTCCAGGCCCTCGCGGAACCAGGCGGCGAACGCGGGGTAGTCCGCCAGCAGCTGGCGGAACACCGCGGCGGGAATCAGGAAACTCACCACGTCGGTGTCGGCGCGGTAGCTGTGCCGCGCGCGCCCGGCCATCACCGCCCACGCACCGAGGAGGTCGCCGCTGGCGTAGTCGGCGAAGCGGCGCTCGTGGCCGGCGCCGTCCAAGTCGAAAGCGTGCACCTCGCCCTTCAGCACCACCACCACGTGGTCGGACGGTGCGCCGGCGGTGATGAGGGTGGTGCCGCGCGGATGGAAGCCCATGTCCACCGTCGCGGCCAGCCGCTGGCGGCCGGCGGCGTCCAGCAGGTCGAACGGCGGCTGGCTCAGGTCCAGCCCGGGCGGTGCCTCCATGTCGCGCCTCCTCGCGCGGGTGGCATGCGCCGGATCATGGCAGCGCCGCGCGGGGGCCACAACGCGACCTTGGGCGGGGGTCGGCTGACTTCCTGCACATGCCCCTACGGTCCATGGGCGCAGGATAGGCGGGCATTTCCCCTCGAGGCTCCCGCCCATGCACACCCGTTCCCTCCGCCGCGCGCCGCTGGCGCTCGCCCTGCTGTGCGCCGTTGCCGGCGCCTCCCTGACCGCCTGCAAGCCCGCCGACGACGCGGCGCCCAAGGCCGCGGCCGCGCCGGCCAGCGTCCCGGCCGCCGCCGGCGTGGGCATCGACCTGGCCGGCATCGACAAATCGGTGCAGCCGGGCGACGACTTCTACGCCTACGCCAACGGCAATTGGCAGAAGACCACCGAGATCCCGGCCGACCGCGCCAGCACCGGCGTGTTCTACACCGTGTTCGAGAAGGCCGAGAAGCGCCTGGCCGACCTGGTGCAGTCGCTACAGAAGCAGCACCCCGCGCCCGGCACCGACGCGCGCCGCATCGCCGACTACTACGCCGCCTACATGGACGAGGCCGGCATCGAGGCGCGCGGCCTGGCGCCGCTGCAGCCCACGCTGGACGCGGTGGCCGCGATCAACGACGGCAAGGCGCTGTCGGCCTACCTGGGCGCCGGCCTGCGCGCCGACGTGGACCCGATCAACGCCACCAACTACTACACCGAGCACCTGCTGGGTCTGTTCGTGGCCGCCGGCCTGGATGCGCCGGAGAAGAACGTCGGCTACCTGCTGCAGGGCGGCCTGGGCATGCCCGATCGCGAGTACTACCTGTCCGCCGACAAGGACATGGCGAAGACCCGCGACGCCTACAAGGCCTATATCGCCGCGCTGCTGAAGCAGGCCGGCGACGCCGACGCCGAGAAGAAGGCGCAGGCCATCTTCGACCTGGAGATGAAGATCGCCAAGGCGCAGGCCAGCGTGGTGGACACCCAGGACATCCACAAGGCCAACAACCCGTGGCCGACCGCCGAGTTCGGCACGCGCGCGCCGGGCATCGACTGGCCGGCGTTCTTCGAGGCCGCGCAGCTGGCCGGCCAGCCGACGCTGGTGGCGTGGCAGCCGGACGCGATCAAGAAGCTCTCGGCGCTGGTGGCCAGCCAGCCACTGCAGACGTGGAAGGACTACCTGCGCTTCCACGCCATCAGCCACAACGCCTACCTGCTGCCCAAGGCCTACGCCGACCTGCGTTTCGGCTTCTACGGCACCCAGCTGTCCGGCGCCACCCAGCAGCGCGACCGCTGGAAGCGCGCGCTAGCCGCCACCGACGGCGCCCTGGGCGACGCCATCGGCCAGCTGTACGTGAAGCAGTACTTCCCGGCGACCTCGAAGGCGCGGGTGGAAGCGATGGTCTCCAACATCCTGGCGGCATTCCGCGACGGCGTGGACCAGCTGGCGTGGATGAGCCCGGCCACCAAGGCGCTGGCCAAGCAGAAGGCCGAGACCATGAAGGTGGGCGTGGGCTATCCGGACACCTGGCGCGACTACTCCGCGCTGGAGGTGAAGGCCGACGATCCGCTGGGCAACGCGCTGCGCGCGGCGAAGGCCGAGTACGCGCACCAGCTGGCCAAGCTGGGCAAGACCCCGGACCGCGGCGAGTGGTGGATGACCCCGCAGACGGTGAACGCGGTGAACCTGCCGCTGCAGAACGCGATGAACTTCCCGGCCGCGATCCTGGAAGCGCCGTTCTTCGACCCGGCCGCGGACGACGCCGCCAACTACGGTGCTATCGGCGCGGTGATCGGCCACGAGATCAGCCACGGCTTCGACAACCTGGGCGCCGAGTTCGACGCGCAGGGCCGCCTGCACAACTGGTGGACGCCGGAGGACGCCGCGCACTTCAAGGCCGCGTCCGAGCGGCTGGTCAAGCAGTACGACGCGTACGAAGCGCTGCCCGGCCTGCACATCAACGGCCAGCAGACGCTGGGCGAGAACATCGCCGACGTCGCCGGCCTGCAGGCCGCGTACGTGGCGTACCACAAGTCGCTGGGCGGCAAGCCGGCGCCGGTGATCGACGGCCTGACCGGCGACCAGCGCTTCTTCCTCGCCTTCGCCCAGGCGTGGCGCACCAAGATGCGCGACGCGGCCCTGCGCTCGCAGGTGGTGGGCAACGAGCACGCCCCGGGCCAGTGGCGCGCGCTGACGGTGCGCAACATCGACGCGTGGTATGAGACCTTCGGCGTGAAGGACGGCCAGAAGCTCTACCTGGCACCGGAGGCGCGGGTGAAGATCTGGTAAGCGCATCGCCCGATGCGGTGCCCCGGACGCCGGCCTCGTGCCGGCGTCCGGCTGTCCGGGCCCGCGTCGGACGGACATTCCCCAAAAGAAAACGCCCGGCACGAAGCCGGGCGTTTCGGGTCACGCGTGGGCGTGGCTCAGAGCGGGCGGACCTGCTCGGCCTGCATGCCCTTCTGGCCCTTCACGGCCACGTAGGAGACCTTCTGGCCTTCCTGCAGGGACTTGAAGCCCGAGGTTTCGATCGAGCGGAAATGGACGAACAGGTCGTCACCGCCGGCGTCCTGGGTGATGAAGCCAAAGCCCTTGGCATCGTTGAACCACTTCACGGTACCGGTTTCGGTATTGGACATTGCAATTGCTCCTTGTAACGGATGAAGCCGCGGGTGCGGCGGAAACGCTGGCGCCAAGGAGAATTGAGAAGCGGGTGTAACGATGCAGAGGAACGAGCGACTGCAACATCAGGCCACAATTCAAGGTGACCCTTGTCATTCAGCCCGGCCACGGTAGGCGCATCGGGGGCGGAAAGCAAACCGGCGCGGGGACGCGGTTCAGGCTGGGGCGCTGGCGCGCGGGGCCCGGAACCGCCGAAACGGCCGCTCAGCGCGGCGGCGCGGCCAGTTCGCGGGCTTCCAGCACCCCGTCGCGGTTGGCGTCCTGGCGGCGGAAGCGTTCCGCCAACTGCGCGCGATGCGCGGCCCGCGTGAGCGGGGCGCCGCGACCGCCGGGCAACTCGGCGGGGGACAGCACGCCGTCGCGGTCGCGGTCCATGCGGTCGAACGCGTAGCCCATCCAGTCGAGGTATTCGGGCAGCGAGACGCGGCCGTCGCCGTCCGCGTCCATCCGCGCCAGGTAATCACCGGCACGCTGCACCTGCTGCGCCTGCGCCGCGACGGGCAGCAGGCAGGCGAGCAGGGCGGCGCGGTGGTTCACGCCGGGGCGAGCGCGTAGCCGCGCAGGCGCGCGGCATAGTCCTGCAGCGCGCGGACGCCGCTGGCCTCGGCCTCGGCGCACCAGGCCTGCAGGCGGCGCAGGCGCTCGGCGGCGTCGTGGCTGCGGCTTTCCAGCACGTCGGCCAGGCGGCGGCGGTGCTCCAGCAGCGCCCGGATGCGCGGACGCGCGTCCACCCACGCCTGCAGCTGCGCGCGCGACTCGGGGGTCAGCCAGCGGCCGTCGTCCATCATGCCCTTGCGCAGCCGGCGCGGCAGCAGCGCGCGCAGCTTGGCGCCCGCGGCGGCGGCTTCTTCTTTCAGCGCCGGCTTCAGGACGTTGCGCTGGTAGTCCGTCATCGCCTGGAAGCGGAGCGCCAAGAGGGCCTTCAGCGTCTCCGCGTCGGGCATGGCGATGTTGGGGCGCAGGTTCAGCGACGGCGCGACGCGCAGCACCTTGGCCAGGCGCACCTTTTCCAGCAGCTTGATGGCGGCCCAGCCGATATCGAACTCGAAGCGGCGCAGCGCGAACTTGGCCGACGACGGGAACGCGTGGTGGTTGTTGTGCAGCTCCTCGCCGCCGATCCACACCGCCCACGGGGTCAGGTTGGTGGCGGTGTCGGTGGTCTCGAAGTTGCGGTAGCCCCACCAGTGGCCGAGGCCGTTGATGACGCCGGCGGCCCAGAACGGGATCCACGCCATCTGGATCGCCCACACGGCAACGCCCTTGAAGCCGAACAGCACGAAGCTCACCGCCAGCAGCAGCACCACGCCCAGGGTGGCGAAGCGCGTGTAGAGATGGCGCTCGATCCAGTCGTCCGGGCAGCCCTTGCCGTACTGCTCGATGTCGGCGCGCGCCAGCCGCGCCTCGCGGTACAGGTCCGCGCCGCGCCAGAACACCGTGCCGATGCCCTTGTGCATGGGGCTGTGCGGGTCCTCCTCGGTCTCGCACTTGGCGTGGTGCTTGCGGTGGATCGCCGCCCACTCCTTGGTGATCATCGAGGTGGTCAGCCACGACCAGAAGCGGAAGAAGTGCGCCACCACGGGGTGGAAGTCCACGCCGCGATGGGCCTGGCTGCGGTGCAGGTACAGGGTGACGGTGAAGATGGTGATCTGGGTGGCCACCAGCAGGTACAGCAGCATCCCGCCCCAGCCGAACTGGAGCAGGCCGCCGGCAAGGAAGTCGAGGAAGGCGGGGTCGAGCAGGGACGCGGGCATCGGGTGACTCGTTCAGGGAAAGGCGCGCGACAGCGCCCTTGAATGATGCCACGGCGTGGCTGACTGCCGCCCCGACGCGGCATCATGGGCGCATGCCCGAGTTGCCCGAAGTCGAGACCACCCGCCGCGGCCTGCTGCCCCACGTCGAGGGCCGCCGCGTGGAGGGCGTGCTGCTGCGCCGCCCCGACCTGCGCTGGCCGATCCCGCGGGAGGTGGAGGACCTGCTGCCGGACCAGCGCATCGACGCCATCCGCCGCCGCGCGAAGTACCTGCTGCTGGACACCGCCGCCGGCAGCGCGCTGCTGCACCTGGGCATGTCCGGCAGCCTGCGCGTGCTGCCCGCCGACGCGCCGGTGCGCGCACACGACCACGTGGACGTGCTGCTGGAGGGCGACCGCGTGCTCCGCTTCAACGACCCGCGCCGGTTCGGCTGCCTGCTCTGGCAGGCGCCGGGCGAAACCCACCCGCTGCTGGCCGGGCTGGGCCCGGAGCCGCTGTCGGAGGCGTTCGACGGCGACTACCTGTTCGACCTCAGCCGCGGCCGCAGCGCACCGGTCAAGACGTTCCTGATGGACCAGGCGGTGGTGGTGGGCGTGGGCAACATCTACGCCGCCGAGGCGCTGTTCCTGGCCGGCATCTCCCCGCTGCGCGCGGCCGGCAAGGTTTCGCGCGAGCGCTACGCCGCGCTGGCGCAGGCGGTGAAGGCGATCCTGGGCCACGCCATCGCCCGCGGCGGCACCACCCTGCGGGACTTCCTCAGCCCCGACGGCGCGCCCGGCTACTTCGAGCAGGAGCTGCTGGCCTACGGCCGCGGCGGCCAGCCCTGCACCCGCTGCGGACGGCCGATGAAGCAGGCCAGCCTGGGCCAGCGCACCACCGTCTGGTGCGGCCACTGCCAGCGCTGAGGTCCGCGGGGCCGGGGCTGCGGCGCGCGGCGCATTGGGTATAGTGCCCGGCGTCCCCCGACTCCCTGTTGCGCGATGACCGATACCGGCGACATCACCGTGCTGCTGGACGCCGCCCGCGAGGGCGATCGCGGCGCGCTGGACCGCGTGCTGTCCACGCTGTACCAGGAGCTGCACGGGATGGCCCGGCGCCAGCTGGCCGGCCAGCACCACGGCCACACCCTGGACGCCACCGCGCTGGTCCACGAGGCCTACCTGAAGCTGATCGGCCGCGGCAACGGCAGCGCCCGCTTCGACGACCGCGCGCACTTCTTCGCCTACGCGGCCTCGGCGATGCGCTCGGTGATCGTGGACTACGCCCGCCAGCGGCTGGCGCAGAAGCGCGGCGGCGACCTGCACCGGGTCACCGAACTGCCGGAAAACCTCGAAGGCGGCTTCAGCCTGGACGAGGACATGCTGGGGCTGGACACCGCCTTGACCCGGCTCTCCGGCGTCGATCCGCGGCTGACCCAGGTGGTGGAACTGCGCTACTTCGCCGGCTTGTCCGAGCTGGAGATCGCGGCGCTGCTGGAGCGCTCCGAGCGCAGCGTGCGCCGCGACTGGCAGAAGGCGCGGATGTTCCTGCTGGCCTCCCTGCAGGATCCGGCGGAGCGCTGACCGACGGGTCGGCGACCGGAGACGCCGCCATGGACATCGAACGCTGGCAACGCCTCTCGCCGCTGCTCGACGCCCTGCTCGAGCTGCCGCCGGACCAGCGCGAGGAGCACCTCCGGACCCTGCGCGGCGAAGACCCGGCGCTGGCGGCGGAACTGGAGCACCTGCTTGCGCTGGATGCCGACGACCCCGGCTTCCTCGACACCCCTGCCCTGGCCCTGCCGGTGGGCGTGGTGCCGGGCGCGCGGCTGGGCCCCTACCGGCTGGAGCGCCTGCTGGGCGAAGGCGGCATGGGCCAGGTCTGGTTGGCCGAGCGCGCGGACGGCCTGTACGAGCGGAAAGTCGCGCTGAAAGTGCTGCGCCCCGGCCTGGCCGACCCGCAGCTGCGCCAACGCTTCGACCGCGAGCGCGACATCCTGGCGCGGTTCGCCCACCCCTACATCGCCCGCCTGCTGGACGCCGGCATCGACCAGAACGGCCAGCCCTACCTGGCGCTGGAGTACGTCGAGGGCGAGGCGATCACCAGCTACTGCCAGTCGCGCCAGCTCGACCTGGCCGCGCGGCTGGACCTGTTCCGCCAGGTCTGCGAGGCGGTCAGCCACGCCCACGCCAACCTGATCGTCCACCGCGACCTGAAGCCGTCCAACATCCTGGTCACGCCGGCCGGGCACGTGCGCCTGCTCGACTTCGGCATCGCCAAGCTGCTCGACGTCCCCGCGCTGCCGGTGGAGCAGACCCGCACCGGCGTGCGCGCCTTCACCCTGCACTACGCGGCGCCGGAGCAGATCCGCGGCGAACCGGTCACCACCATGACCGACGTGTATTCGCTGGGCGTGGTGCTCTACGAGCTGCTGACCGGCAGCAAGCCCTACCGGCTGAAGCGCCAGACCGACGCGGAGTGGGAAGAGGCGATCCTCGACGGCGTGCCGCAGCGCCCGTCGCAGGCCGCCGCGCGCGCGGAACCGGCGGCCTGCCGGCCCTATTCGCCGGCGCGGCTGGCGCGCGCGCTGGCCGGCGACCTCGACAACATCGTGCTGAAGGCGCTGGCGAAATGCCCGACGCGCCGCTACGTCTCCGCCGAGGCGCTGTCGCAGGACCTGCTCAGCTACCTGCGCGGCCGGCCGGTGCTGGCCCGCGGCGAGAGCCTCGGCTACCGCACGCGGAAGTACATGCAGCGCCACCGCTGGGCGATCGGCGCCATCGGCGCCATCCTGGCAGTGCTCAGCACCGCGCTGGGCGTGGTGGGCTGGCAGGCGCAGCGCGCGCTGCGCGAGGCCGAGCGCGCGCAGGCCATGCAGCGCTTCGTGGCGGAGCTGTTCCAGGACGCCGGCACCTCGGCCAACACGCCGATCGACCTGCGCAGCCTGCTGGACATGGGCATCCTGCGCGGCGAGCGCAGCCTCGCCCGCCAGCCGGAGGCGCGGGCCGAGCTGTACGGCGCGGTGGCGCAGCTGCGCCTGGGGTTGGGGGACTACCGCGAGGCCGCCGACCTGCTGGACCGGCAAGCCACGCTGCTGGCGACCCTGCCCGACGCGCCGGCCAGCCTGCGGCTGGAAGCGGCGGCCCTGCGCGGCAGCGCGCGGCGCCAGCTGGGCGATGCCCGCACCTGCGCCGCCCAGCTGCAACCGCTGGAAGACACCGCCCGCCGCGAAGAGCAGCGCCTGCCGCTGCAGGCGGCGGCGTTCTATACCCAGCTCGGCCGCTGCCGCCGCGAGCTGGACCAATCGGCCGCGGCCCAGCGCCTGTTCACCCGCGCGCTGTCACTGCACCGCCACCGCGAGGATGCCGCCGGCGAAGCGGAAACCGTGCTCGACCTGGCCACGCTGCAGGCCGATGCCGGCCGCCCGGAGGAAGCTCTCCGCGAGGTGAGTGCCGGGCTGGCGCAGCTACGCCGCGACGCCGGCGAGCACCATCCGCTGGCGATCGACCTGCTCCGCGCCATGTGCATGCTGGAACGCAGTACCGATGCGATGGCCGCCGCCTTGCGCGACTGCACCGCATCGCTGCGCCTGGCCGAGGACCTGCATGGCCCCAACCACCGCGCCACCATCGACGCCAACCGCCAACTGGCCGCGCTGTACGTGGACCTGGGCCGGTTCCGCGAGGCCGAGCAGCGCCTGCAGGCGACCACGGCATGGATGCGCGCGCGGCTGGACGCGCGCCACCCGGACATGGCGCGCGCCTACAACAGCCTGGCCATCGTGGCCTGGGAGCGTGGCGACGTGGGGCGCGCACTGACGCTGCAGCGACAGGCCGTCGCCACCTGGCGCCAGGCGGGCGCGGCCGGACCGCTGGCCGCCGGCCTGTTCAACCTGGCGATGATCCTGCACGACGCCGGCCGCGACGCGGAGGCACTGCCGCCGCTGCGGGAATCCCTGCGGCTGCGCGACCGCCAGTTCGGCGCCGACCATGCCCTGGTCGGCGACGGCGAGCGCCTGCTGGGCGAAGTGCTGGCGGCGCTGGGCCGGCCGGCGCAGGCCCGCGCCGCACTGGCGCAGGCGGTGCGCCTGACCCGTGCCGGGTTCGGTCCCGACCACTCGCACACGCGCCGCGCCGAGATCTCGCAGGCCCGGTTGCTGGCCGCGGACGGCGATGCCGCCGCGGCGCTCCGCCTGGCGGCGTACGGGCAGCCCGCGGGCGACAACCTGGAGCAGCGCAAGGCGGCCTGGCTGGCGCGCGCCTACGCCGCCGACCTGCAGTGCCGCACCGGCGGCGGCCAGGGCCGCGCGGCCCTCGACGGCGTGCTGGCGGAACTGCGGGTGGCGCTGCCGGAAGGCGGCGCGATCCCGCGCGAGGTGGAGCGGTTGCGCAATACCTGCGGCCGCACCCGGGCCTGATGCCGGCTAGAGCAGGGGCGCCTGCATCGGCTCGATGCTGCTCTCGCCGCGCATCACTTTCTTGAACTCCTTGCGCGACACCGAGACGTAGCGCTCGTTGCCGCCGATCTCCACCTGCGGCCCGTCCTGCACCGCGCGGCCGGCCTCGTCCACGCGCACGGTCATGGTCGCCTTGCTGCCGCTGTGGCAGATCGTCTTGATCTCCTGCATCTCGTCGGCCCAGGCCAGCAGGTACTGGCTGCCCTCGAACAGCTCGCCGCGGAAGTCGGTGCGCAGGCCGTAGCAGAGCACCGGGATGCGCAGCGCATCCACCACTTCCGACAGCTGCCACACCTGCGGCTTGGTCAGGAACTGCGCCTCGTCCACCAGCACGCAGTGCAGCGCGCCGCGCGCGGCGATGTCCGCTTCCACGATGCGCTGCAGGTCGTCGTCGCGGCCGAACGCGATGCCGTCGGCCTGCAGGCCGATCCGCGAGGCCACGGTGCCGCTGCCGGCGCGGAAATCCAGCTTCGGGGTGAGGATCGCCACCCGCATGCCGCGCTCGCGGTAGTTGTACGCGGATTGCAGCAGAGTGGTGGTCTTCCCCGCATTCATCGCGGAGTAGTAGAAATAGAGCTTCGCCATGCACGGATTCTACCGGCGCACAAGGCTGGCATGCGCCGCGCCGGGCTTCGACAATGGCACCGATGTCACGCGATCCCCTCCACGGCCTCAACCCCCCGCAGCGCGCGGCGGTCCTGCACACCGAGGGCCCGCTGCTGGTGCTGGCCGGCGCCGGCAGCGGCAAGACCCGGGTGATCGTGGAGAAGATCGCGCACCTGGTGCAGACCGGACGCTGCCCGGCCCGGCGGATCGCCGCCATCACCTTCACCAACAAATCCGCCCGCGAGATGCGCGAGCGCGTCGGCAAGCGCCTCAAGGGCGACGCCGCGCAGGAGCTAACCGTCAGCACCTTCCACGCGCTGGGGCTGCGGATCGTCCAGATCGACCACGCCAAGCTGGGCCTGCGGCGCGGCTTCTCGATCTTCGACGCCGACGATTCCGCCTCGCAGATCAAGGACCTGCTGCCGCCCGGCAGCAAGCCGGACGCGATAGAGGCGATGAAGCAGCTGATCAGCCGCGCCAAGAACGCCGGCCTGTCGCCGGAGCAGGCGGCGGAGGCCGCGCGCAGCACCCGCGAGCGCGAGGCCGCCGCGCTGTACGCGCGCTACCAGCAGCGGCTGGCAGCCTTCAACGCGGTCGATTTCGACGACCTCATCCGCCTGCCGGTACAACTGCTGGAAACCGACGATGAGGCGCGCATGGGCTGGCGCGAGCGCATCGGCTACCTGCTGGTGGACGAGTGCCAGGACACCAACGACGCCCAGTACCGGCTGCTCAAGGCGATCGCGGGCGAGGCGGGCCAGTTCACCTGCGTGGGCGACGACGACCAGAGCATCTACGCCTGGCGCGGCGCCAACCCGGACAACCTGCTGGCGCTGGGCAGCGACTACCCGGCGCTGAAGATCATCAAGCTGGAGCAGAACTACCGCTGCTCCAACCGCGTGCTGCGCGCAGCGAACGCGCTGATCGCCAACAATCCGCACGAGCATCCCAAGACCCTGTGGAGCGAGGCCGCCGACGGCGAACGCATCCGCGTGTGGGAATGCCGCGACGCCGCCCACGAAGCGGACAAGGTGGCGGCGGAGATCCAGTTCATCGCCAAGAAGCACGCGGCACCCGACGGTACCCTGCCGTGGAACGAGATCTGCATCCTGTTCCGCGGCAACCACCAGAGCCGCGCGCTGGAAAAGGCGCTGCAACTGCTGCGCATCCCCTACCACCTGAGCGGCGGCACCGCCTTCCTCGATCGCGGCGAGGTGAAGGACGCGCTGGCCTGGCTGCGCCTGCTGGCCAATCCCGACGACGACGCCGCCTTCCTGCGCGCGGTGCAGTCGCCCAACCGCGGCGTCGGCGCCGGCACGCTGGCGAAGCTGGGCGAGCTGGCCAACCAGAAGCACCTGCCGCTGGCGCGTGCGGCCGAATCGATGGCGGTGGCGCAGCAGCTGCCGGCGCGCGCGGCCAACGCTCTGCAGGGGTTTTCGGCGATCGTGCAGGGCCTGCGCGCGGACGCCCGCACGCTGCCGCCGGCCGAGCTGGTGCGCAAGCTCAACGAACGCTCGGGCCTGCTGGCCGCACTGCGCGCCACCTGCAAGGACGAGGCCCAGTTCCAGGCGCGCCGGCGCAACCTCGACGAACTGGCGGACTGGTTCGATGGACCCAAGACCTCCGGTCCCGGCGAGCTGGCCGCCGCGCTGGCGCTGCTCTCGCACGCCGACAAGGGCGATGCCGGCAACCAGGTGCGGCTGATGTCGATGCACGCCTCGAAGGGCCTGGAGTTCCGCTTCGTGTTCATCGTCGGCGTGGAGGACGGCAACCTGCCCCACGAGGCCAGCATCGAGGAAGGGCGCATCGACGAGGAGCGCCGGCTGTTCTACGTTGGCATCACCCGCGCCAAGGAACGCCTGTGGCTGTCGCACGCGAAGGAAGCCCAGCGCTGGGGCGACAAGCTGCGGCTCCGGCCCAGCCGCTTCCTGGACGAGCTGCCCGCGGAGGAACTGCAGCGCGACGGCGCCGACCCCGAGGCCGAGGCGGCACAGCGGGCGGAGCGCCGCCGCGCCAGCTTCGCCGACATCCAGGCGATGCTGGCCGACTGAGCCCGCGGGGAAAATCGTCATGCTCGGCGGGTAAACTCGGCCCATCACTCCCCGATGACACCCGCCATGCCCCTGCGCTCCACGCTGACCATTTCGCTGCTGGCCGCCACCCTGGCCCTGTCCGCCTGCCAGACCACCGCGCCGATGGCGGCCGCACCCGCCGCGCCGCCTGCCACGGAAGCGGTGGTCGCCGCACCCGCTGCCGTGACCGGCCCGGCCCCGCACGACAACCTCAACGCGGTGCTGTGGATGCAGCGCACCGCGGAGTACGGCGCGGTCACCGAAACCATCTACCACGCGGCCGCCGACAAGCTGGACCGGGCGCTCAAGGACAAGCGCTGGGACGCACTGGTGCCGGACGAACGCGGCAACGCGGCCGCCGGCCTGCCGCCGGCGGTGGTGATGGACGTGGACGAGACCGTGCTGGACAACTCGCCCTACCAGGCGCGCCTGATCGGCAATGGCCAGGAATACGACGACGTGACCTGGGACCAGTGGGTCGCCGAGGAAAAGGCCAAGGCCGTGCCCGGCGTGGTCGACTTCGCCAAGGCCGCCAGCGCGCGCGGCGTGACCATCCTGTACATCTCCAACCGCGCCACCCACCTGAAGGACGCCACCATCGCCAACCTGCGCGCCGTCGGCATGCCGGTGAAGGACGACAGCGTGTTCCTCGGCCTCGGCACCTTCGTGCAGGACTGCGAGCAGAACGGCAGCGAGAAGAATTGCCGCCGCCGCCTGGCAGGCCAGCAGTACCGCGTCCTGATGCAGTTCGGCGACCAGCTGGGGGACTTCGCGGAAATCGTGGCCAACACCCCGCAGGGCCGCGCCGACCTGGCCGGCACCTACCGCGGCTGGTTCGGCGAGCGCTGGTTCATGCTGCCGAACCCGAGCTACGGCAGCTGGGAGCCCGCCCTGTTCAACAATGCCTGGACGCTGCCCGTCGAAGCGCGCCGCCAGGCAAAGCGAGATGCGCTCGATCTCGCCAATTAAATCAATGCATTACATGAATTAATTTCATCTATTGCATTAAGTCAGGAACGCCAGTAGGCTGCGTCCATCCGGCTGGGCCGGAACCGCGCCACAACTGTCGTCCACCGGCTATGCCGGATTCGAGGAGGCCCCTAGGCCTCCTCTTTTTCTTGGTGGCCCCGCCCCTGCCGCGGCCGCGACGATACAAGCCGGAAGCGGGGTTGCGCTGGCGCGCCGCCCCCCCGACACTCCGCCCATGCCCGCCGGGACCGCCAACGCCCGCACCCTCCGCCCCGCGCTGGGCATCTGCCTCGCGCTCCTGGCCGCGCTGTGCCTGCCGGCCTGCCAGCGCGGCACGGCACCGGCCGTGGCGACCGGCGACGACGGCGCTCCCGCGGCGGCCACACGACCCATCGACGCCGTGCTGGTCCTGCGCGACCGGCTGCTGGCCCGCGACGGCGCCGGCTTCGCCCGCGTGGCGGTGCCGCCGGCGCTGCTGGCGGAACTGGAAGCTGGGTGGGCCCGCGGCGCCACCCGCTGGCCGCTGGACGAACTGCCGCTGGACGCCCACATCCCGCGGATGCTGGCCGCCCTCCAGGCCCCACAAGCGGACAAGGCGCTGATGGCCACGTTCCGCAAGCAGTTCGCCCACGCCGATGCCGACATCGACCAGGCGGTGCGCACCCTGATGGTGTTCGGCGGCGAGTACGTGCAGAGCGACCCCGAGTACAGCCCGGATGCCCGCGAGCACATCGCCCAGGCCATCGCCGCGCTCGGCGACTGGGCGCTGGCCGCGCCGCTGTCCGACCCGAAGCGCGCGCAGCTGTTCTTCTCCACGGTGTCCGCGGCGGCGGTCCGCAGCGGCCTGGACGGGAAGCACGCCCCCCAGGCCTTCGCCACGCTGGGCATGACCCAGAGCCTGAACCGGCTGTCCCCGTTCTTCGCCACCCTGCTGGCCCAGCTGCGCCAGCAGTACGGGCTGGATATCGACAGCGCCCTGCGCGGCGCGCGGGTCAGCCTGCTCCAGCAGACCGGGGACACCGCCATGCTGCGGCTGCAGTACGTGCTGGCCGGACGCGCGGTGGACGCCCGGCTGCCCGCGGTGCGCATCGACGGCCACTGGTACCTGGCCGACTACGTGCGCCGGGCGGAACAATCCCTGCAGGCCGGCGCGCGTTAGGCGACGGGAACGGCCGGTGAACCACGACAACGGCCCGGCCGGCGCATGCCGCCCCCAAGAACCGACCGCGCCGGCCGATACACTGACGCAGGGGCCTGCGTTTCCCGCCGCGGCGGGCGCAACGGCGCATCGACACACCAGGGCGTAGGCATGAGCGACAGGCAAGCAGCGACACCGCAGCGCATCAACGTCGATCCGACGGGGCAGGCATTTGCCCCCTCGGCGTTGGCCATCCTCGCCGCCACCGACGTCCGCACCGCCGCCGCCGCGCTGCGGCAGGTCCTGCAGGACGGCGGCACCCGCACCGATGCCGTGGCCTGGACCGACCACGGCGAGCTGATGTTCGAGCCGGCGGACGCCGGCACTCCCGCCCGCCGCACGGCCGCGATCGCCGCTTTCGCCGGCCGCAGCCAGACCGGACCGGACGCCCCGGACGTGCGCCTGCTGCCACCGGGCGCCGCCGATGCCGGCGCGGTCCTGCTAGCCGCACCCGGCGCGCTAGCATCGCTGCCGGACGCGGCGAAGCCGCTGCTGGAGCTGGCCGGCCGGCGTCTGGCCGAGCTGTTCGCCACCCAGCGCCTGCAGGCATCGGTGAAGGACCTGGAGCAGGCGGAACAGCTGCAGCACGCCCTGTTCGCGATCGCCGACATGGCGGCGTCGGACCGCGACATGCAGAGCCTGCTGCGCGGCCTGCACCAGATCATCGGCAAGCTGATGTACGCCGAGAACTTCTACATCGCCCTCTACGATCCGCAGCGCGAGACCCTGCGCTTCATCTATTTCGTGGACGAGATGGACGGCCGGCTGTACGACCCGGACGAGGACATCCCGGTGGCGCGCATGGGCGGCAGCCTGACCCTGGGCCTGATCCGGCACGGCCGGCCGGTCCGCGGCCCGTCGGAGGAGATCGTGGCGCTGCTGGGCCTGCCGCCGGACGACGGCTTCGGCAGTCCGTCGATCGACTTCATGGGCGTGCCGATGCAGCGCGACGGGCAGGTCTACGGCGCGCTGGTCGTGCAGAGCTACCGGGAAGGAGTGAGCTACACCCAGTCCGACTGCGCGGTGCTGAGCTTCGTGGCCGAACACGTGCTCAACGCGGTCGAACGGAAACGGGGCCAAGAGGCGCTGGAACGCCGGGTGGCCGACCGCACCCGCGAGCTGGCCGACGCCAACGCCCAGCTGCAGGCGCAGATCGCCGAGCGCGAGCGCGCCGCCCACCTGCAGGCCACGCTCTACAAGATCGCGTCGCTGGCCAACAGCCAGGAGAGCGACGAGGACTTCTACCGCAGCCTCCACGCGGCGGTGGGCGAGCTGCTGGACGCCGAGAATTTCTACATCGCGCTGCTGTCCGCCGACGGCACCCGGCTGCAGATCCCGTACACCGTCGACGCCGCCGGCGACCAGCGCGGCGACCGCCCGCTGGCGCGCGGCCTGAGCGAATACGTGCTGCGCCAGGGCAGGACCCTGCTGATCGACGACCAGGGCGTACGCGACCTGGTGGCGGCCGGGGAGATGGACGCGGGCCACCACGCCAGCCGCACCTCGGCGGTGTGCTGGCTGGGTGCGCCGCTGCTGGGCTCGGAGGGGGTGATGGGCCTGGTGGTGGTACAGAGCTATCGCCCGGACCTGGTCTACACCGACGAGGACGCCAAGCTGCTGACCTTCGTGGCCCAGCAGATCGCGAACAGCGTGCAGCGCCGCCGCCATGCCGAGGCGCTGCAGGCGCTGAACGCAGAGCTGGAGCAGCGGGTGCAGGCCCGCACCCGCGAGCTGCGCCGCGAGATCTCGGTGCGCGAGCAGGTGGAGGCCCAGCTCAAGCACCAGGTCATGCATGACCCGCTGACCGGCCTGCCCAACCGGCTGTACCTGCGCGATCGCCTGGAGCGGGCACTCTCCAGCCAGCAGCGCAACCCGCAACACGCGTTCGCCCTGCTCTACCTCGACGTGGACCGCTTCAAGCTGTTCAACGACAGCCTGGGCCACCTGGCGGGTGACGCGGTGCTGCGCGAGGTGTCGCGGCGCCTGCTGGAATGCGTGCGCGGCCCCGACATCGTGGCCCGCCTGTCCGGCGACGAGTTCGCGATCCTGCTGGAGGAGGGCGCCCAGCCGGCCACCGCCATCAAGATCGCCCAGCGCATCCAGTCGCGGATGCAGGCAGCGGTGCAGGTTGGCGACCGTGACCTGCAGGCGTCGGTGAGCATCGGCATCGCCATCAGCCACCCGCGCTACCAGACCATCGACGAGATGCTGCACGACGCCGACGTGGCGCTGTACCGCGCCAAGGCCACCGGCCGCCAGCGCTTCGTCCTGTTCGACGAAACCCAACAGAAGGCGGCCATGAACGTCCTCGAGCTGGAACTGGCCCTGCGCCATGCCCTGCACGCCGGCGAATTCGTGCCTTATTTCCAGCCGATCGTGCGCCTGGACGACGGTTCCGCGGTGGGCTACGAGGCCCTGATCCGCTGGCAGCACCCCACCCGCGGCCTGCTGGGCCCGGGCGAGTTCCTGCCGGTGGCCGAGGAGAGCGGGCTGATCGAGGCGATCGACTGGCACATGTACCGGCTGGCCTGCACCGCGGGCGCCCCACTGGTGGCCCAGGGCGGCTTCATCAGCATCAACATCTCGCCGCGCCACTTCCAGTACGAGGACTTCGACCAGCGCCTGCTGGACCTGCTGCGCGAGACTGGCTTCCCGCCGGCCCGGCTGCAGATCGAGGTCACCGAGAGCACCCTGCTCGGCGACCCGGACGCCGCCGCCCGGATCCTGCAGCGGCTGCTGGACGCCGAGGTGGGGGCGGCGCTGGACGACTTCGGCACCGGCTACTCCTCGCTCAGCTACGTCCACCGCTTCCCGCTGCGCTCCATCAAGATCGACCGCTCGTTCATCCAGGACCTGGGCCATGCGGACGCCCGGCGCAGCTCCGCGATCATCGAGGCGGTGCAGGGCCTGGCCCGCTCGCTGTCCCTGAAGGTGGTGGCCGAGGGCGTGGAAACCGAAGGCCAGCGGCAGGCCCTGCTGGCGGTCGGCTGCCGGCATGCGCAAGGCTTCCTGTTCGGCCGGCCGGAGCCTGCCAGCCATTGGCCGGGCGGCAAAAAGTGACGCAAATCACATAACAAAGCCCCCCGGCCGGCCGGCGCCCCTGCCTGCCCGCGAGGGCCGTCGGCCATAATGGTCGCGATGCCTGATCGCCCGACCCCTGCCCAAGCCGGCCTGTTCGACGTGCCGCCCGCCACCGACGCCCCCCCCGGGGTGACGCCCGGTGGGCCCGTGGATGCGTCCTCCCCCGCCGGCCCCAGGCCTGCGGGCGAACCGCTGCCGCTGCCGGCGTTCCTCGCCTCCGCCGAGGGCCCCGCCGCCACGCCGCCACGCCCGCCCCGGGGTTCGGTGCCCCTGTGGGCGCGCCTGCTGGGCCGGCCGCTGCACCCGTGGCTGAAGCTGGACATCGAGGTGGACCCGCAGTTCGCCGCGGACGACCGCCCGGTCTGCTACGTGCTGGAGGACTACGGCCTGTCCAATGCGCTGGTGCTGGAGCGCGCCTGCCGCGAAGCCGGCCTGCCGCCGCCGCTGCAGCCGATTCCCGGCGACCCGCTGGGCCGCAAGCGTGCCTACGTGGCGCTGTCGCGCCGCCATGCCAACGCGCTGGGCCTGTTGCCAGGCGCCGAACACAAGACCCATTCCGGCTCGCTGGCGCGGCTGCTGGCCGCCCACACGGCCCAGCCGGCGCTGGACGTGCAGCTGGTGCCGGTGTCGATCTTCGTCGGCCAGGCGCCCAAGCGCAGCAGCGGCTGGTTCAGCGTGCTGTTCTCGGAGAACTGGACCCTGGTGGGCCGCTTCCGCCGGTTGCTGGCGATCCTGCTGAACGGCCGCGACACCCTGGTGCAGTTCTCCGCGCCGATCTCGGTGCGCGACACGGTGGCCGAGGGGCTGGAGCCCGAGCGCACCGTGCGCAAGCTCTCGCGCGTGCTGCGCACCCACTTCCGCCGCGTGCGCGAGGTGGTGATCGGACCCGACCTCTCCACCCGCCGCATGCTGGCCGACCAGGTGCTGTCGGCCCCGCTGGTGAAGGACGCCATCGCCGACCAGGCCCGGCGCGACAACACCAAGCCGGAGGAGGCCTGGAAGAAGGCCAACGCCTACTTCTGGGAAATCGCCGCCGACTACTCCAACACGGTGGTGCGCTCGCTCAGCTTCCTGCTGACCTCGGTGTGGAACCGCATCTACCGCGGCGTGCTGGTGCACCACCTCGACCAGTTCAAGCAGGAGGCGCCGGGCCACGAAGTCGTCTACGTGCCCAGCCACCGCAGCCACATGGACTACCTGCTGCTGAGCTACCTGCTCTACAGCCACGGCGTGGTGGCCCCGCACATCTTCGCCGGCATCAACCTCAACCTGCCGGTGGTGGGCACGGTGCTGCGCAAGGGCGGCGCGTTCTTCGCCCGCCGCAGCTTCAAGGGCAACGCGCTTTACTCGGCGGTGTTCCGCGAATACATGGCGCAGCTCGTCGCCGGCGGCTACTCCATCGAATACTTCATCGAGGGCGGGCGCTCGCGCACCGGCCGGCTGCTGCAGCCCAAGGGCGGCTCGCTGGCGATGACCGTGCGCGCCTACCTGCGCCAGCCGACCCGGCCGGTGCTGTTCCAGCCGGTCTACATCGGCTACGAGAAGCTGATGGAAGGCAGCAGCTACCTCGACGAGCTGTCCGGCAAGCCCAAGGAAAAGGAATCCATCTGGCAACTGCTGACCGGCATCCCCAAGGTGCTGCGCAGCAACTACGGCCAAGTGGTGGTGAACTTCGGCGAACGCATCCGCCTGGACGAGATCCTGGCCGAGCACGCCCCCGACTGGGACGGCCGGCCGGTGGGCGACGACGAGAAGCCCGCGTGGTTCGCCCGCACCGTCGATGCGCTCGCGCTGAAGATCCAGACCAACGTCAACCGCGCGGCCGACGTCAACCCGATCAACCTGCTGGCGCTGGCCCTGCTGTCCACGCCCAAGCACGCGATGGGCGAAGCCGACCTGCGCGCGCAGATCGCGCTGTCCAAGACCCTGCTGGCGGACGTGCCGTATTCCGACTGGGTCACGGTGACGCCGCACACGCCGGAGCAGATCATCGCCCACGGCGAGGAGATCGGCCTGATCACGCGCACCCGCCACCCGCTGGGCGACGTGCTGGGCGTGGACGGCGACGCCGCGGTGCTGCTGAGCTACTTCCGCAACAACGTGCTGCACCTGTTCACCGCGTCCTCGTGGATCGCGGTGTGCTTCCAGAACAACCGCCGCATGGGCCGCCGCCAGCTGCAGCAGATCGGCCGCAGCCTGTACCCGTTCCTGCAGGCCGAGCTGTTCCTGCCTTGGGACGAGGATGCCTTCGCCGAGCGCATCGACCGCACCATCGAGGTGTTCGTGCGCGAGGGCCTGCTGGAGCAGGTCAGCGACGAGGACGGCGGCATCCTCCAGCGCAACACCGGGCAGAGCGACGAGGTGTTCCGCCTGCGTGCGCTGGGCCACACGCTGCAGCAGGCGTTCGAGCGCTACTACATCGCCATCTCCGTGCTGGTGAAGAACGGCTCGGGCGTGCTGGCCGCCGGCGAACTGGAAAGCCTGTGCCAGCTCACCGCCCAGCGGCTGTCGCTGCTGTACGCGCCGGCCGCGCCGGAGTTCTTCGACAAGACCCTGTTCCGCGGCTTCATCCAGAAGCTGCGCGAACTCAAGCTGGTGTGGCCGGACGAAGGCGGCAAGCTGGCCTTCGACGACCGCCTGAAGGCGTGGGCCAAGGATGCCCGCGTGGTGCTGGGCCGCGAACTGCGCGCCACCATCGAGAAGATCAGCCCGGCCAGCGCGCGCACCACCGGGGAGATCCCGGCGCTGCCGCCGGAGGACGCGGGCACCCCGTCGTCCTGAGGACGCCGCCGGACGAACCGCTCAGGCCGGCTCGTCCGGGATCAGCGCGTTCTCCAGCCAGGCGATCTGGTCCTTCAGCAGCAGCTTGCGCTTCTTCAGCCGCTTCAGCATCAGCTCGTCGGCCTGGATGTCCGCCTGCAGGCGGGTGATGGCGTCGTCCAGGTCCCGGTGCTGCTCGCGCAGGTCCACCACGCGCCGCGTCATGCGCGACAGTTCGGCAGGATCGAGGGGCTGGTTCATGTGCCGAGCATAGCGCGCCCCGGGCGACGCCGGCAGGCGGGTAAAATGGCACCCAGATGAACGCCGCCACCCCCCAGCCCACCGACCCCCCGACCGTCCTGCCGAAGCGCAAGCACGAGGCCGACAAGTTGGCCAAGCGCCTGCGCCACCAGGTGGGCAAGGCGATCGCCGATTTCGGCATGATCGAGGACGGCGACAAGGTCATGGTCTGCCTGTCCGGCGGCAAGGACAGCTACACGATGCTGGACGTCCTGCTGCAGCTGCAGAAGAAGGCGCCGGTCCGCTTCAGCATCACCGCGGTCAACCTGGACCAGAAGCAGCCGGGCTTCCCGGAACACGTGCTGCCGGAGTACCTGCGCTCGATCGGAGTGGACTTCCACATCCTCGAGCAGGACACCTACTCGGTGGTCAGCCGGGTGATCCCGGAAGGCAAGACCATGTGCTCGCTGTGCTCGCGGCTGCGCCGGGGCGCGCTGTACACCTACGCCGAGCAGCACGGCTTCACCAAGATCGCGCTGGGCCACCACCGCGACGACCTGGTCAATACCTTCTTCCTCAACCTGTTCTTCCACGCGAAACTGAGCGGCATGCCGCCCAAGCTGCTCAGCGACGACGGCAAGCACGTGGTGATCCGGCCGCTGGCCTACGTGCGCGAAGACGACATCGAGGCCTACGCCGAGGCCAAGGGCTTCCCGATCATCCCCTGCAACCTGTGCGGCTCTCAGGAGAACCTGCAGCGCAAGCAGGTGAAGAAGATGCTGGCGCAGTGGGAGAAGGAGACGCCCGGCCGGATCGAGACCATGGCGCGCGCGCTGGGCGACATCCGCCCGTCGCAGCTCAGCGACCCGAAGCTGTTCGACTTCCTTTCCCTCGGCAGGCGCGGCGACACGGCACTGCCCGACGCGCACGCGTGGCTGGCCGGCGCGCCCGACGCGCCCGAACCGGTGGCGATGGCCCTGCATCCCGTGCGCAACCACGACGGCCTGGACATCCTCAAGTCCTGACGCCCGCCGGTTCGCACCCCTCCTTCCTGGCCGCCCGCCCGGCGCGGCCCTTCCACAGGATCCTCGATGTTCTTCCGCAACCTCACGCTGTTCCGCTTCCCGTCCTCGCTCGACCTGTCCGACCTCGAACCGCAGCTGGCGGAATGCGCGCTCAAGCCGGTCGGCCCGCTGGAACTCTCCTCGCGCGGCTTCGTCGCGCCGATGGGCCAGCACCATGACGGCTTCCAGCACCTGTGCGACGGCGCGCGCTGGCTGACCGTGGGCGGCGAGGACAAGCTGCTGCCGGGCGCGGTGGTCAACGACCTGCTGCAGAAGAAGCTGGCCGCGATCGAGGAGAAGGAGGGCCGCAAGCCCGGCGGCCGCACCCGCAAGCGGCTGAAGGACGAGCTGATCACCGAACTGCTGCCGCGCGCGTTCGTGCGCCCGGTGCGCAGCGACGCGCTGCTGGACGGCCAGCTGGGCGTGATGGCGGTGGACACCTCCTCGCGCAAGTCGGCCGAATCGGTGGTGTCGGAAGTGCGCCGCGCGCTGGGCAGCTTCCCGGCGCTGCCGCTGAACGCGGAAGTGGCGCCGCGCGCCATCCTCACCGGCTGGCTGGCCGGCGACCCGCTGCCGGACGGGCTGGCGCTGGGCGACGAGTGCGAGTTGCGCGACCCCACCGACACCGGCGCGGTGGTGAAGATCCAGCGCATGGAGCTGTCGGGCGAGGAAATCAGCAAGCACCTCGAGGCTGGCAAGCAGTGCACGCGGCTGGCCCTGGTGCTGGACGACCACGTCAGCTTCGTGATCGGCGAGGACCTGATCGTGCGCAAGTTCAAGCTGCTGGACGGCGCGGTGGACCAGATGGAGTCCACCGAACACGACGACATCGTGGCCGAGCTGCAGGCCCGCTTCGCGCTGATGACCGGCGAATTCAAGCGCCTGTTCGCGGTGCTGGAAACGGCGTTCAAGCTGAGCAAGGCGGACTGAGGCCGCGCGTCGGCCACGCCGACGGAAACCGCCGGCGTACACTCGGCCCATGCGTTCCCTGTTCCGCCTGCTCACGCCCGCGCGCGCCGCGCCGAAAGCGCCTGCGATCCAGCGCGACCGGCTCGCCTTCCTGCTCGACGACGGCCGCGAAGTCACGGTGCTGCGCGTGCGCGACCCGCGCGCACGGCGGATCCGGCTGTCGGTGGACGAGCGCGGCGCACGGCTGACGCTGCCACTGCGCGCCAGCCTGGTGGCGGGCGACCGCTTCCTGCGGGAACACCACGACTGGCTGGCAGGGCAGCTCGCGGCGCAGGCCGACGTCGCCGGCAACGGCCTGGTGCGGATGGCGACGCCGGCACTGCCGCTGCGCGGCGTTGAGCTGCCGCTGCGCTGGGACGGCGGGCGCGCGACGCGACTGGCCTTCGACGTCCACGACAGCCTGCGGTTCACTGCCCCGGCCAACGCCGGCGACGCGGCCCTGCGCCGCGCGCTGCGCGATTTCTACGAGGCGGAAGGACGCGCCGACACCGGGCGCTGGCTGCCGCGCTACCTGCCGGGCCTGCCGCGCACGCCGCGGCGCATCGTGTTCAAGCGCACGTCGTCGCTGTGGGGCTCGCTGGCGCCGGACGGCACGCTGGCGCTGGACCTGGCGCTCGTGCTCGCGCCCCCACCGGCCTTCGAGTACGTGCTCGTGCACGAGCTTTGCCATCTCCTGCACGCCGACCACTCGCCGCGGTTCTGGACTGAAGTCGAAGCCCGCTATCCGGACTGGCGGGAGCAGCGCGATTACCTGCGTCGCGAAGGCCGTGGCTTGAAGGGCCGGTTGCGTCAGTTGTTGTCCGATTGATCGCGTCGGTTGCGTTCTCCGGACTGGACACATTCTTCTGGAAACACCCGCATGCCCACCCATCGCCTCCTGCTGCTTGCCCTCATCGCCACCACCACCCTGCTGCCCGCCTGCAAGAAGGCGCAGGATGCCGCCGTGGAAGCCGCCGTCGAACGTGCCACCGGCGCCAAGGTGGACAAGGACGGCAACACCGTGACCGTGAAGACCGACAAGGGCGAGATGCGGATCACCACCGCGACGGACGGCGACACCGTCGCGCTGCCGGCCGGCTTCCCCACGGACCTGTACCTGCCCGCGCCCCACAGGGTCGACAGCGTGATGGCGATGGGGAGCGCGCACATGGTGAACCTCACCACGCCGATGGCGACGGCCGACGTGCATGCCGCCGTCGTGGACGCCATGCAGCGCGGCGGCTGGACGCAGGAGCTGGCCATGCAGACCGGCGAGGGCAGCACGCTGGCCTACCGCAAGGACAAGCGGCAGGCGTTCTACCAGCTGGTCAAGCAGGACGGCGGCGGGACCCAGCTCGCCATCCGTGCCGGCAACGACGAGTAACCGCCCGCCACGCCAGCGGGCGCCTCACTCGCCCGCGAAGAAGTCCGCGATCGCGCCTGCCACCGGTTCCGGCTGCTGCATGTGCAGATGGTGGCCGCCGGGCAAGGCGAGCAGGCGACCCTGCGGCAGCAGGGCCGTGCGGCGACGGCGCTCTTCGTCCGGCAGGTAGGGCTGGGCCGGGTCGGCGAACACGGCCAGCGTGGGGCAGGCGATGGCCGCGATGACGTCGTCCACCTGCGCCTGCGTGTAGCGCATCAGCGAGGGCAGGGTCAGGCGCGGATCGCTGCTCCAGACGAAGCCGCCCGGCACGGCGCGGACCCCGCGCTCCACCAGCAGGCGCAGGCGCTCCGCATCCAGCCCGCTGCCGGGCACGCGGCCGGCGTGCAGGCGCGCGCGCACCGCAGTGTCGATGTCGGGAAACACGCGCAGGCGCTTGTCGGCGATGGTGCGCTGCGCGGCGACGGCCTCGCGCAACCGCGCGGCCGCCTGCGTCGTCGGTTCCGCCAGCGCACCGAGCATTTCGATGGCGACCAGCCGCTCGACGCGGTCGGGACAGGCCGACGCCACCAGGCTGGCGATGCCCGCACCCATGGAATGGCCCAGCAGGTGGAAGCGGTCCCAGCCGAGCGCATCGGCGGCGTCCAGCACCGCGGCGATGGCAACGCTGAACGAATACTCCGCGCCGGCCGACAGGTGCGCGCTGCGGCCGTGGCCGGGCAGGTCCAGCGCGACCAGGTCAAGGTCGCGCAGCCAGGGCGCCATCGGCAAAAAGCTGGCGGCGTTGTCCAGCCAGCCGTGCAGGGCCAGCACGCGCGGCCCGCGGCCGTCGTTGCGCAGGCCGGCGAGGCGGCCCAGCGCGGCATCGAAACCGACCTCGCGCATCAGGCCCAGCCCGCGTCGCCTTGCGCCAGCGCGGCCAGCGCATCGGCATGCGCGTCTCCCGCGTTCAGGCAGGGGATGTAGCGCAGCGCCTCGCCACCGGCGGCGCGGAACGCGGCGTCGTTCTCCACCGAGATCTCCTCCAGCGTCTCCAGGCAGTCCACCGCGAAGCCGGGGCAGACCACGTCCACCCGGCGCACGCCTTCGCGCGCCAGCGCTTCCAGCGTCGGTTGGGTGTAAGGCTCCAGCCAGCGCTCGCGGCCGAAACGGGACTGGAACGTCAGCAGCAACTCGTCGCGCGGGATGCCGAGCGCCGCCGCGATGGCCTGCGCGCTGGCTTCGCACTGGTCCGCGTACGGATCGCCGCCGTCCACCAGCCGGCGCGGGATGCCGTGGAACGACAGCAGCAGGCGCTCGCCGCGGCCGTGTTCGGCCCAGTGGGCGCGGATCGACGCGGCCACCGCCGCGGCCCAGCCGGCGTCCACGTGGTAGTCCTGCAGCACCTCGACCTGCAGGTCGCCCGCCGCGGCGACCACCGCGTCCACCACGCTGGCGGTGGTGGTGGTGGAGTACTGCGGGTACAGCGGCAGCACGCGCACGCGGCGCACGCCGCCGGCACGCAGGCCGTCGAACACCGCCGCGACCGACGGTTCCCCGTAGCGCATCGCATGCGCCACCCGCCAGCCCGGCAGGCGCGCGCCCACGGCGCGGGCCAGCGCGGCGGTGTGCACCGCCAGCGGCGAGCCGCCCTCCATCCAGATCTGCGCGTACTTGTGCGCCACCTTGGGGCTGCGCAGCGGCAGGATGATGAAGTGCAGCAGCGGGCACCACAGCCAGCGGGTCAGCTGGACCACGCGGTGGTCGTGCAGGAACTGCGCGAGGTAGCGGCGGACCGCCGGGGCGGTGGGCGCCGCCGGGGTACCGAGGTTGACCAGCACCAGGGCCGGCGCGGAATCGTGCGGGGTCGACATGCGCATAGGATCGCATGGCGCCCGCCCGCCACGCGTTGACTTAATATCGATTCATCCCGGCCGCGCCACGATGCGGCATCGCCACACCGTCCCCCTTGGAGACCCCGATGCGTGCAACCCCGCGACGCCTGACCCTTGCCCTGGCCGTGCTGCTGGCCGCCGGAACCGTCGCCGCCGGCGCCCGCGAGGACGTCCGCGCCGACGACGCCGTGCGGGTGGTCAAGCAGATCCAGGCCATCCCCGAATCCGCCATCCCGGACCGCCTGCTGGACGAGGCCAAGGCCATCGTGGTGGTGCCGGACACGCTCAAGGCCGGCTTCATGATCGGCGGCCGCCGCGGCCTGGGCCTGATGGCGGTAAAGACCGCCAACGGCACCTGGTCGAATCCCGTGTTCGTGAAGCTGGCCGGCGCCAGTTTCGGCCTGCAGGCCGGCGTGCAGTCGGCCGACGTGATCCTGGTGTTCCGCAGCGAACGCGGCCTGGACAACATCGTCAACGGCAAGTTCACCCTCGGCGCCGATGCCGGCGTCGCCGCCGGCCCGGTGGGCCGCAACGCCGCGGCCGCCACCGACGGCGCGCTCAAGGCCGAGATCTGGTCGTGGTCGCGCGCTCGCGGGCTGTTCGCCGGCGTGGCGCTGGACGGCGCGGTGCTGTCGATCGACAACGGCGCCAACCGCACCGCCTACGGCGAAGGCGTGACCCCGCGCATGGTGTTCGAGAGCCGCGCCCCGCAGGCACCGTCCGCTGCCATCGTCGCCTTCCGCGACACCCTGGAGGAAGCCACCGCCGCCGCCCGCTACGCGCGCCGCGCCAGCGCCGCGCCCGCCGCCCCGGCGGCACCGACGCCGGGCGCCGCCAGCGTGCAGCC